>CADBLU010000194.1 GCA_902795605.1 uncultured Prevotellaceae bacterium
CCATGGCCTCGTCGTAGTCGCACAGACCCTTCAGCATGAGGGGAAAGACGATGGGCATCGACATTGCCACATCTTTACGGTCCTGTTCAAAATAGAAGAGGACGGTGACAAGTGGAGAATAGGGGCCGTCGCCACAGAGCGAACCGGCAAGGTGAAACTCATCGCTCAAGCCTTGCTCCTCGATGAACCGATGCGTGGCCATGGCCACGGCGCCCCCTTGTGAGTAACCCGTACAGATGGTGCGCCAATCTTGTCGGAAAGGACGCCGGATGTCTTCTGTTTTAGAGTCGTTCTTGTAGAGTTGTATGCCATAGTGCAAAGCATCAGCCACCTGCCTGGCGGTGGTCTCGCCGCACAGATAAGGGTGGGTTCTGGCCTTTGTGATGCCATAGCCCTCATAGTCGGGCAGTATGACGAGGTTGTGGCGTGCCAGGTCGTCTTGTGCGCCAAGGATGGTGCTGGAGAGAATCATGTTGAAGAAATTGTCGCTGAACATGCTGCCCGAGAGGTTGAATTGCGTGGGGCAACCCTTGTTGGCAGTGATGGTGATGTGGCATCCGGCAACGACATTGTTGATTTCTGCCCCATCTTGTCTTGCGTCGGGCATGCAAGCCAGTGCGGAGAGTGTCACTGGCTGTCCGTCACCACCTGTCGAAGGGTAGTTGAACGAGAACCAACAGATATTGAACGACTTGTCGGCACCTTGGTCATAATAGTCGAATTGGTCTTCAGACGCAGCATTTACATTCAACGTTGCCCTGCCTATTCTCGTGATTTCCTGCGCATAAAGGCAGGTCGTAGTGATACATGCGGTGACAACCACCAATACCATCTTTTTCATTTTCAGTGTCATTATTTCCTGGATTTGCTTTTTATTTGCAAATGTACAATAACTATAGTTTTTTACCCTAAAAAAACGAGTGAAAAATTGTAAAACGTAATCCAGTTGGTGCAGAAATTATGGAGTTTCGGATGTAACTCCACTATTTTCTCCTTATCCCGATACCACGCATGGTTCCAGCCTGGTCCCATGTCCAAGTAAATGGCATCAGATACACCGAGAGTCAACAGCTGCTTCTTGAAATCTCCAAAGGGAACGACTTTTTTAGATTCTGCAATGCAAAGCTTGCCATCGTGACTGCATAAAGCTACATATAAGTTCTTTGAGAGCATGGACATTCCCATGCACCTGCAAGAGGTTGGCATTGATGAGAGTCGTCTTGACGAAATGGCACACCACGTTGCGGTCAATGAGGGACTCGACGGAGCTTGGATTCCGCTTAGCGAAGCCGATGTCAAGCAGATATTAGTGGCCTGCTAGTGAATTTTGGTGGTTCCATCCCATAGAAAATGCCCCAACGGAATGGCCGAAATTATAGCATTTTGACTACTGCCAATATTGTTACAAGGATGGGCATTTCGTGCAAGATTGAAACAAAGAGAAGAATGAAAAATGAGGAATGAAAATAGACTCCCCTTAAAAAACTCTTTTCAATCCAATGATGAGATAGCCGGGCAATCGGCTTTCGACGATGGTCTCCGAATAATCATTGCTTGCGCCCACGGTGATGCGCTCAAAACGATTGGTGTGCAACAGGTTCTTCCCATCGGCGAAGAAAGTCCAACAACCTTTTGTGTAGCTGGCCAGAATGCCGATATCGAAATAGCCGAATCGCCGGGCACCAGACAGGTCGCGAATATATGCCATGGGTAGACTGATGTCCCATTTCCCTTTTTTGACAAGAAACGGCCTGACGTACGCCTCGTAAGACATCAAATCCAACAGCGACGAGGTGAGTCCCAACTTGCTTTGCTGGTAACGGAAACGAAAGCCTATCTCACCATTGAGCAATGAGGTCTTGAGCTTGCTGGTGAGAGACACATCTCCCTCAGCCTGAGAATGTCGGTTGTCGCTAATCTGTCGGCAAAAAGCTGTTTGATAAAGACTGTTCACCAGCGTTGTCTTCAACGACAGAATGACAGGGAATTTGAATCCTTTCTTGATGTTGATATATGTGTGCTGTGAAACTTGGTTCCGGTTTGATTGCATCAGTGAGGCAACCGTGGCATTTCCATGGCTCTCATAACTGAAGATATAAGGATTCTCCGTAAAGGAACATCCGAGAGAGGTAATCCATGTGAAGTCTGACAGAATATTGAAATAGTGGCTGCTGAGCGACATCGTGTGGAGCTTGTGCAAAAGGTCGGTCTTGCCGTCATAGACTGTCAACCGCCGATAGTCATTTAGCACTGTCCCATGAGCGAAATAGCTGTCGTCTCTCTCGAAGCCACTGCTATAAGACAATGTGATGGAGTTGATAGAACTCAGTGCCAACTCAACAGACGCATTGGGCAATATGACGATCTTATCGGCGGAATGACTTTGTTTGATATAGGCGAGGTCACATCCGGCATCCAAGCGAAACAATCCCTTTTTCTTTTGTAGCGAGAGTCCGTAGCCATACAATTGAGTTGTCTCATGATCCTTTTGAGAGACAGGAAGAAAGGTTAGGGCAGAGTGAGCCGACTGGGTTTGCAGAGGGATGGCCGTGTCGTGGCGGACAACGACAAAATCAATCGCAGGCGGAGAAATACTCATCTTCGAACAGATCAAGTTCCAGGCCATACTCATCTTGAATTGCCATGCCTTGGAAAGCCGATGTACCCAAGACGTGGTCAAGAAATGGTCCCACAAGGATGTGCGCTGACCTTGGAATGCTGAATATATCTGCCATTCTGGTTGAAATAACAGTTGGTCGGCAGAGGCTATGTTAACAGTTCGATGAATATTGTTATATACGAGTTGGGAACTGACAGACAGCAGATTCTTGTTGTTCCAGTTTTTGGCAAAAGCTAAATGATTTCTGAGGTTCCACACGTCTGTGTTCTCGTCCCATGAAAAGGCACCGAGATTGTTCCGGCTCTTCTGAGGCATGGCCACCGCCATCAACTTCCAGTCTAAAGCTGCATTGCCAGTCAGCGAGTTTTTTATGTTCAACCCCAAATGATGGAGACCATGCCTTGTGTCTGTCGTCTGCCTCATCGTCTCCGCTTCATCCCTTCCCAAGTAAGTCCGATTGATGTCATACTTGCCCTTGCTCTGCTCATGGTTAAACAGATAATAGGCATTTGCCTTGATATGCTCGTTAGGGTTCCAGGCCACGTTTGCAGATGCCACCCCGTTTGTCCGCTGACAGGTGTTGATGCTGTTGCTGATATATGACACGGGCGAGAGTCCGTTGTCGATCATCTTGTCGGCACCGCCGAAGGCTTGCGCATAGTCTTTCACACCGCCCAGCAATTTGATGTAGTCTTCCAGAGTCATCATTTCCTCACCGGTGTTGAAGGCTTTGGCATTGGCTCCCCACATCAATTTGTCTCCAAAAGAGAAGAGATTGACCGCTCCCTTGTACTTGTCGCGATACCCTCCAAGCAGTTCCGCATTTCCCGTGACGTTTCCTCTGTGCAGCGAGTCGATATCTACATTCAGAGCCGTTGCCTTATGGGTTTTGAAGCCTTCTACAAAGGAGTACTCACTATAATTCTTCCGCAATTGAATCTTATCGACATAGTCAGAAGGAAGATTGTTGGTGATCTGCTCATCGTGGTCGCCGAAAAAGTCCTGCCCATTGACGAGAATTTTTTTCACGGCTTCCCCATTCGCGGTCACTCTTCCCTTGTCGTCGACATCTATTCCAGGAAGTTTTTTCAGGATATCCTTCAGCACTTTTTCGGAACCGTCAGCATAATTCTGGAAATGATAGTCTATCGTGTCGCCACGCACCTTGATACCGGGCATTCTCCCTTTCACCTCAACATTTTTCAGCATCTTGGCGTCGGGTTGCATAGTGATGCAAATACTGTCACTGGTTGATGAAATCTCGACTTCTGTGGCCTTATAGCCCAGACACGTCACCTTCAGCAACAGACGCTCGTGAGCAGTGGCGTCCAGCGAAAACATTCCCGCATCATCGGTGACTGCATAACCGAGCAACAGACTGTCAGGTAGCGTATAAGCCATGACATTGGCATAGGTGATGCTACTGTCTGTATGAGCGTCTTTCACGATGCCTTTGACAGTCCTGCCGCTTGCAGCAGAAGTGACGGCTATACACAGCCACATAGAAAGAAGGAGAACGAATCTCATAAATACCTGAAGGTTTTTAAAGATTAAGCTTCGCTTGAATGTCGGCTGCACCTCAGCAATTGAAGCGAGCTTCATTGCAACCATGAACAAGCAATCTAATGTCTAAACTCCCAAACTCCTAAACTCCTAAACTCCATACATTTTACCTTTCGAGCATCTGCTTTCTCAGTTCCTCAAAGCGTTCTGGCGACACTTTCTTTCCGCGCTTCTTTTCGACTAACACAGAACCAGAGTTGGTATTAATGGCTACGCAATGATAAATGAACCGTTCGTCTTCCATATCCAAAATAAGACCGGGCAGGCCTGCATACACATCGGGGCCTTCGCTTATGGGGATGTCCGGACAAAACCACGCCGTCACGGTATCATTCAGTGTGGCCCGATAGCATTTCAGTCCCATAATCTCCTTGCTGTCCGAAAAGACCTTCCAATCATAGTGTGGAACGGGAGTCTCCACTATATAAGTCACTGCCAACAGATCCTTCGCCTCAGTCATCGTCTTGGTTGTCATGTCCTTGTACACAGCACGGTCTTCCTCACTGTAATCTCCGCTGACCAGAACAATTTTGGGGCCACTGTCGACACTCAGGTTCTCTTCTGGTTCCATACGGACATATGAAGATCGCCTGTCCCTGATGACCAGGCAGAAAGAGTCTTCTTTTTCTGCCGTCATACCCGCAAACAGCCCTTTATGTTCTTGGTTTTCGCTGTTGTTCATGATTTTCTCAATCTGCTTCTTCCGCTGTTTTGAATAGACGGAATATTTCACTTCGAGGCTCTGTGCATGACATACCATCGGAAAGACTAACAATAACTGAAACAAAATTTTTCTCATATCAACAAGTTTTTTTTATCGGGTGCAAAGATAGGCAGGTTCCAGTATGCCATCGAAAATAATTATTACTGAATTATTACTGTTTCATTTCTTTAGAAAGTATTCGGACGGGAATCAGAATATATTGAGTAAATTTGCGCCATGGAAAAAAGAATCAAGTTTATATACTGCTTGACCATCTGTGTCATCATAGCTTATTGCGTCGTGCAAGGTTATTGGCTGTACGGGCGCTATGTGCTATCATTAGCAGAATACGAAAACGATGTCTATGCAACCGTTTCCACCTGTGTGGAAGAAGACATAGCGATAAGAAAGGCATTGCCTCTACCAAGAAAACTATATGGCAATCGTTTCAGAAGGATCAACAACCAGAAGGACAGCAAGACCTCCACTTGGGCGTATGATATTTATGTGCTCGACACACTCAAACATTCCATAGACATTCCGGATGGTATGGACGACCAAGCATATCTTTTGGAATATATGACGAATCTTCAAGACAATCGTCCATTCAAAGCAAGCGAGGGAATAGAACGCTATGAGTTTTCGTTCGAAAACGATGACAGTACCATCACCAATCAGGTGCTGGAGGCCATCGACCGCTTCATCGCCGACAACAAGCAACCGTTCCAGAGGGTACGGCTCGACAGCATTCTGCGTTCAAAAGGCATTACGGCGCAAAGTATTACCACCATGAAGTCAGACACTATGGTGTGGAAATCATCGATGCTGCCTCACACCTCTGTCTGGCAACCTGTGATGACCGTCTCTTTCCCCTACAATATTTTTGAGAGAGAGCAGGTAGTGGTGAAAGTGGCTATTGGGGTGTCGGCAGTCATCAAACGAATGGCCAATACGCTGATGATTACCTTTCTGCTCTCAATCATCCTCATCTTTTGCCTTGCCTATCAGATGATGACCATCCGCAAGCAACGGCACATCGAGGCCATCAGGCAGGAATTTCTGCACACGATGATCCATGAACTGAAGCGCCCCATATCGACGCTGAAAATGTGTGTGTCGTTTATGGGTAATGAGCGGATGATGCAGGACGAGGAGAGCAAGCAGAAAATTCTGAATAGTTCTTATAGGGAGTTGGATAACCTGACTTCTTATTTCTCGAAACTGCGCGACATCACATTCGGTGATGTCACCGAGATACCGCTTGTAAAGTCACGATTTTCGCTTCGCGGACTGATAGAGGAATGTTTCAGTAAGCAGAATATACCGTCGGACAAGGACGTGAGGATGGAAATCGTGGTCGAGGATGACGTGGAGATACAGGCAGACCGTATGCATATGGCAAACATTATTGGCAACCTGTTGGAGAATGCCATCAAATACTCTGCTGAGACAGTGAATGTCAAGATCGGCTATAGGATGCGCGGAGATGGGTTTTTGCAAATCACCGTGGCAGACAATGGCATCGGCATAGCACGGGCCGACCAGCGGTATGTGTTCGACAAGTTCTACCGCAGCAAGACGGCAAAAGTCGAGGGCATTCCCGGCATCGGACTTGGACTGAGTTATGTGAAGCTGTTGGTGGAGGCGCACGGTGGCACAATTTCGTTTGAGAGCAATGAGGGCAAAGGCACGGCATTCACCATTTTAATACCACAGACAGATGGAAAAGATCAGAATACTGCTTGTTGACGATGACCGCCAGAACTCCGAACTTCTGCGGAAGTTCTTAGAGGTGGAGGGCTATGAAGTCACTTACGCCGAGAATGGGCATGCGGGATGGGAAATGTACGTTGCCTGTCGTCCCGATCTGCTGCTTCTCGATATCAACATGCCCTTTATCAACGGATTCGAACTGGCCCGGATGATTCGTGAAAAAGACCGTGATGTACTCATCTTTTTCCTTACCGACCGCACGGAGAAAGCCGACCGGCTGAAGGGATTCAACTTGAAGGGCAACGACTACATTCCCAAACCGTTCTATCCAGAAGAGTTGATTGCAAAGATCAAAGAGCGTTTCGAGCACCGTCCGCCATCGTTGTCTTCGCGCATGACTATCGGCCAAACTATCTTCGACAAGAACCTCTCCACGATTGAATATGCAGAAACAGTGCGCCACCTCTCTGCCCGCCTGACTGAAATCCTTGCCATCCTTGCCGGGCATATCGGCCAAACCGTTGCGCGTGAAACAATTCTCAAAACTGTTTGGGGAAACAACAGTTATGCCAATTCCCTTGCTCTCAACGTGCAGATTACCTATCTCCGAAAGATGCTCGCCCCCGACACCACTATTTCCATTGTATCATTAAAAAAGCGTGGCTATATCTTGGAAGTGAATAATGGATAGGGAAGAACGCTCAAAAAGGTCTGTGCCTATAATTTCAAAAAAACATACTTTTGCGTAGCGTTTTCACATCCTTATCGTATTATAAGTAATGGAACGTCTAAAGTACATATCGTTGGTAATGGAACTGCGGCAGATAGCTGTTGTCAGGGCTTTCACCTTACTCAACGAAAGGGAAGATGCTGAGGATGTGGCAGGAGAGGTGATGTTAAGGCTATTGGAACGGCACCTGAATCTACGCGACAATACAGATGAAGTAAGACATTTAGCCGATACGATGGCCAGAAATCTTTCACTTGACTTGTTGCGACGCCGCCGACGGCGACCTCTACTACGAATATTCCATCGGCATGATGAGGATGAAGAAGGAGTGGGCTGTATCCCCGATGTACTTGATTCGTCCACGCCACAACAACATATAGAGGACAAAGAGGCTGGTGATATCTTCCAAAAGGCGATGAATCAACTGCCTTATAAGTGGAGAAGAATCGTTGAAATGCGTGAACAGGAAGATATGGGCTTTGCGGAAATCGCTCAAGTGTTGGGCACCAGCGAATCTTCGTGCCGAGGTGTGATGTCGAAAGCACGTCAGAGATTGTTACAACTCATAAGCAAAATGACAAAATGATGGAAAAAGAGTATATAGAGAAACTGCTTGAAAGCTATATGGCTGCCGAAACGACCGAGGAAGAGGAACAGCTTCTTTCTGACTATTTCCGCACCAATCACGACATTCCGGCAGAATGGCGCAACTACTCCGTTTTATTCAGAGGTATCAGTCAATATGAACAAAAGGCCAATACTTCATCCATGAGGACAATACAGAAATGGAGTGTCGCAGCGGCCGTGATGATCTTTGTTTTTGGAGCAGGGGCGATGCTGATGCACCAAGAGGAGACAAGCAAGCCATCAGATGCTGTTGCCCAAATTGTTATTGAGGAACCTGCCATCAATGCCATGGATTCCAAGCAAGAGACCATCATGAAAGAAAAGCCTGTCGCAGTAGAGAAAAAGCGAACAAGTTTGGCAAAGTCGGCTCGTTGTGTTGAAATTGATAAGCCTACTAAAAAGAAAAAACATCAACAGGAAGAAAAAGAAATACAGCATATCAACAAAATGCTCGATGATGCCGACATGGCCTTTTCGATGGCGACGGTACAATGTTCAATGAATATCGACGAGTCTTTCTTGCAGGAAGAGAAAAAAGAGGAAACAGATGACGAAACCAATATTTTTCTATAAAAAGATGAAACACCTGATACTTCTAACATTTTTGTGGAGTTGTGCATTGGTTGGAATCGCGCAAACACACGTCAGGCAAACTGTCGACGACATGCTCGTAAAGCATCCAGAATGGGTTGTCAACTATGGGAAGAGCGAGAGTGCCAGCACCAATCCGAGAAAGACTGGAGCCCAGGCCAATCGCATCTACCATTTGGCAATGAACGATGCCTCGGCCATAGATTCTCTTCTGTGCGCCTTCGATGCCGACAAAATGGAGGGATACAGTTATATACGCACATCTGCCGCATATAACCAGGCCACCCTCAAGCGTCGTCGCAATACCGTTACGTTGCAGAACGGTGAGCGATTGGAAAGTCATTCCACTGAATACAGTTTCGTTTCACTTTCGGTCATAGACCCAGAGCATAACAGTTGCCGTACATGCTATGTCTTAAAATGGTATCCCTTCAAAGACGGGCGGACAGAAGCCATACTGTACATTCTCTATGGTCCCAGACCAAACAATCAATAACCAATTATTCTCAAAAACAATGAAGAAGATAACAATGACCCTTCTGACGTTGGCCATCACATTGATGGCTTCAGCACAAAGCACAGTAGATGACCTTATCGAAAAGCTGTTGAAAAAATATCCCAAGACGCCCTCAAGGGAAATGCTTGACAAAGACCCAGTGACAGGAAAGCTCGTAAGGCACATCACGGAATACAGCTTCCGTGAAATCAACATGAATAAATTCATCCCTCTTATCACAGCCTTTCGCCATTCGAAGGACGGATATTACACTCAGGAGAACACGCTCGATGACGGCACTTATGTTTGTGAGCTTCGCGTGACCGGGTCCGACCCTGATTACCGCACGGTCTATGTCCTTCAGACGAAAGGCAACGATGCCGACTTGCACGTGCTCTACGGCAAGATGCCCTACAGCGAGATGTCTACCAACCTCAGTTACTCTCCTGACAAATACTACACCCTCGTCAACAAATTAACTGGTGCGAGGTTGGGTATGTCGTTCGACTATAATAATCATGCCAGTGCTTACAAGGAATCCACTCCATCCGGACGAGGTCCTAATGGCATCATCATCAACGACCATAAGGTATTCCACTTCAAGTTTGTGCCAATCGTCGTTGTCGATACACGCTTCACAGATGCAGTGAGCGAGGATTGTTTTATCGTCACAGAGGACCTGTTTGCTTTAGAGGACGGCTCTGAGGCCGAAGAGGGGCAGTGGCTCATATTCCGTTACCTAAACAAGAACAATCCCTTTCAACAATGGAAGCTTATCGATAAAGATGGGGTAGTCACAATTATCAATAAAGC
>CADBLU010000195.1 GCA_902795605.1 uncultured Prevotellaceae bacterium
AATGACATGGTTGAGATGATTTTCGTTTGTCACCCTTTTATGCACAAGGGCTGCAGTGGGGCTCCATGCAGGCCTTGGGAGGCCTGTGCCCCACCGCCTGCTCTTACGCATAAATAGGGTTTGGGTTAACGTTTTCAAATTGCGTCTTCCACGTTGGGAAAGGATGCACCTATCTGGAGACGGGGCGAACAGACTTACCGTCGCGTCGGTCGTATTCACTCCAGTATATGCCTTCCGAGTTAAAGCGGAAGTTGCTGGCGTTCTTACTCCATGAAGATGGTTTGGACGACCAATAGTCACCGCCAACTCCGTATGCTGTGGCGAAGTTATCGAATAAAAGGTAGCCAGCTGCAGGCAAGAAGATGCTTCTGCCGTTAGAACCTGTAAACAGCTTTCCATTAATACCATTCACGGAAGTCCATATATTGGTGCAATTATTGCTCAACTCCTCTAGTTGTTCTCTTGACGGCATAACCCATGAGCCGCCCCATTTAACATGGGCTACATCATAGTTTGTGCCGGCAATGTCTTGGCCGAGGTTATGGCAGGTGCCTTCTGATCCGTTGCAATGGATATAGGTGCTCCAGTCATAATAGTCTTTCTCCTCCGTCTCGCCCCAGGCATAGTATCCGCCGTAGGCCTCCGGATTGTCGGCTCCCACGTTGCAGCACGCCCATTTCGTGCTGGAGGGCAGGCCGAGGTCGATCATGTGAGGATGGTGGTCGTCGGGGCAGGTGGGGTAGGATTCAGCACCTGAACATAAAGGAATGTCATCAATGTATAAACGGAAGTTTTGATCAGTGCGTAATTGTTCCATCTTAATAAAACCATCTTCCTCACGCACACCATCTGGATTGGCTGGTTCTCTCCAAATTTTGAGGTCTATGACGCCATCGTTGAAATCGTCGCTGATAGTGATTTCTGGAGTGGATAGGAAGAAATCGTCCATATAGGTATAGTGACCTGTCCACCAACCCCATGTTGACATTCCTACACAAAATGATGAAGACTCATTTAGTTTCAAATCTTCAAACACTTCTTCCCCCATATAATCATTATTGAGATAGTACTGTACACGTCCGTCAGCACCGATGACAACTTTTTCGGAGAACCATTCATCCAGGATATTAGGTCCTACATACCAATCCTTAGTTTGTCCAACGGGGCCAGGGTTTGTCCAATCACCAGCATACTTTAACCCATCTATAAGTAATGATCTAATATGTATACCTTTTATGCTATTGCCATACCCATTCCAATAATCTGTATTCATATATCCGATAGTTAACAACTTGTTATCACCAAACAAGAAATTAATACTTGGATAACTATATTCGTTAGCGTGATGCACCAAGAGTTTTCTTGTCATCACAATCTGACCATTGAAAGAAGAACCTTCGCTTACCGTGACCTCTACCTTCGCTCTCTCTTGTGTCTGGTTGTCCTTGACGGTGATGGTGGCAGAACCAGGACTCACCGCCTTGATAATTATCTTTGATCCTTCGACGGTTACAGTTGCCACATCTTTGGCGTTGCTCACCGCGTCATAGCTACCAGAGCCAGAAGTTACATCCACCGTGCCCTGCTGACCCGTGGTGAGGGTGAGGGAGGTGGTGGAGAGCTGGAGATGTGAAATGTTCGGGTCGATACCTTTTCCTTTCAAAGGAACCTTGCTGACAACGCAAGCATTACCTGTTTCATAGCTCAGTGTGAGGATTGACGTATATTCGTTTACTTCTGTGGGTGAGAAATAAACGAGGACGCTGAGTCGCTCTTTGGGCTTCAAAGTGAATGTGCCCAAGCAGGCATCGTCGACCTGGAACGGGGCGACGGACTGCTCCACAGTGACGCTGACCGGAGCACTGCCGTTGTTGGTTACCGTGACATATTGCCCGACCTTCTGGCCAATATAAACCTCATATTCAAGTTGCTGTGGCTCGAACACCAGTCCGTCGTTGCCCGCGCTGACAGGACGAACGGAATGACCATAAGCCAATGCATCGGCGGTAATCCAAATCACATCGTCTTTTTTGAATACAAGAGCCTTCCTCTGCAAGTTGTTGTTGCTATCCACCGCATCGCTCGACAAGAACCAACCCTCAGAGTTGTTGTTGACTTTAACACCAGACTTGTAGCCGGAGAAAGGCAAGTAGAGGTTATTGCCGTTCTTTCCCTTTAAGAACACACCAAGTACCTTTCCTAACGGGGAGTATTTATAGTTCATGCTACAGTTATCATGAAGTTCTAAAAACTGGGACATTGTAGGAGTGCAGTATTCCTGTCCAAGGTTGGCTGTGGCAGCATCGTATTCGCTGCTCTGGTAGTTGGCCATCGTGAAGTTGGGTGCCCTGTAGGTAAGATCGGTATAGGAATGTACCATATAGGGCTTTCCCCACTGGTAGTAGCCGCCTGCATCCTTAGGGTCGTCGGCATATAGGTTGGAGCAAAGCCACTTGGTACCAGAGGGAAGTCCGAGGTCTATCAGGTGTGGGTGATGGCTGTCGGGACACAACACGGTGGTCCGATACTGGTCGGGCGCGTCAAATTTCAGCCAATCATCCTTGAACAATTTTGATGTCGGTGCTATAGTATACCGATGATTGGCAAAATCCAAGCCATCAAATGTCAAAGACATATAGTACGGTGTGCTGGCATTATAATTCTTATAAGTGTTTGCCATGTATTTTCTCTTGACATTTCCTTTCTCATCAAAAAGAGCAAAGCCAATTGTATTTGGAAAAGTCTTCCTGCTCACATTCGTAGTACATATCAGTGAGTTACCCCTTACTGTATATTTGGGTGCTTCATATTCAGGCAAGAGATACCACGTCTTTTCCCACAGCATGTTTTTAGGTGTCCAATCTATTTGGTCCCATTGAAATCCAACATCACATCCCAAGAAATCGTTTTTCAATTTTGCTGAGAAAGACAGGTTAACCCCCAACTTCATACCAACTTTAACGTGAGTGTCTTTCACGAGGGAATACCTACTATTGTCTGACAATCCATCCAACAAGTTGAGTTTTATTTCACCTTCCAAGTATGGTCCGATCCGGAACTTTGCCTCTTCCTTTACCTCAGAGTTTTTACCGAATCCTGCGGAGATGCTGGCACCGGCCACCAAGCCAGTCCAGATGCTCCCCTTCACAGAGCCGTCAAGATACCAATCGGTTGGTTCGCAAGTTTGTGGGCCATCGTAGCATTGTCCTTCTCCCAACTTTAGAAACTGCCCAGTATAATATTTCCATGGCAAGAGATAGTCCCTCCAATCATCACTCAGGTGCAGCCAGTGATTCTTGTCAAGATTATAGATGTATGTTTTTTCATAAGTTCCTTTATTTGTAGCGCCAAGCACCAATTCTCCCTCTAATTTGGGAGTGATAAAAAAACCCACCTGGGCACCTACCTGAATCAGAGGACAATCGGGAAGAGGAAATTTCTTGTCAATGAAATATACAGTGCCCCTATCCTTTTCATCGCGTGTCAGTGACTCAAGACCTATCTTTTTGAAACTCTTTGGTAAATCAGTAGACGAAGGCAAATCACCGACGGTTTTCCAAAAATTATCATCCTTAAGCAGATTATAGTCCAGTGCATAGGCTATGCTGTAGCTGTTTTCGTAGTCAACGGTTTTCTTACATTTATAGAACAAAATAGGATTGTAAAAATTGAAGGCATACGAATACTCGATGGTAAAAACTGGTGTCTCCTTAAAACTGGTTTTGATTTTAACATTGAAGTCCTTCAATTCAAACTCAAAAGCCTCCTTGAAAGACCCTACATTGAAATCTGGAAATTTCCCCTCGCCGATGCCGAAATCATCATCGCTTTCTTTCTTGTAAGCCGCCGCCACTGCAGCCGGTCCATTGTCGACTTTCCCTGTCCTGCCTTTGATTCGACGAAGGGCATAAGCTGGGTCATCGGCCTTAACTTTCCTCACCACGGTATATTTGCCAAAGAAAACGAATTTCTGATATATGTCAGGGATGCCTGCTTGCTCGCACGTTATTACACCTCCGTTCACAGAGACAACCTTTCCTGCAAAGCCCTCAGGAAATTTTTCTGAAATACCATTAAAATACAGAATGTTTCCCTCATGGGGGCGCAGATGCTCGGGAAGATTTGATGAGAATGTGATTGTCAACCCATCAATAGAACTGATATAGGGCAAATACCAGTCATTAACCCGCATTGCAGCTGAATAAATATACATTGTTAAATTTTGTCAAGAAATGGCTGTGTTTTGGCCGTTTTGTCCCCCTTTTGA
>CADBLU010000196.1 GCA_902795605.1 uncultured Prevotellaceae bacterium
ACCTTTGCATTGTAAAAACAAATCAAGCAACATTTAAAACCAAAGAATCATGAGACAGATTGAGACAATTGCAACAGGCAAGAATTATAGTGCAGTGAGTGTGGGTAAGATGAACGAGATTATCGAGCATGTGCTGCCGATGGGACCCGAAGTGACCATTCAGGGCAAGGTGTTCGCAGGACAGGCCGTGGGCGCCACGGGTAGTGAACTGTCGTTCCAGACACTGGTTCCCGGTCAGGACAGCGGTTTCCTGCACACCCACAAGACGCACGAGGAACTGTATATCATCCTCAGAGGTGAGGGCCAGTACCAGGTGGACGGCGAGATCTTCTCCGTCGGCGAGGGCACCATCATCCGCGTGGCTCCCGACGGCAAGCGTGCGCTGAAGAACACCGGCACCGAGAACCTGACGATGCTCTGCATCCAGTACAAGGCCAACGCCTTCACCGAGGCCGACAGCCCGATGACCGACGGCACAATTCTTCAGGAAGAACTGAAATGGTAACGGGCAGGCAAGGCGGTACAAACTTATAGCAAGTTGGGGGCGTCTACATCAATATGCTTGCCATCGATGCGGAGGACGCCTTCCTCCTGCAGCTCATGCAGGCAGCGTTGGAGTGAGTATTTCTGGATGCCCAACTCATTGGCCAGTTGCAGCCTCGACAAGGTCACCACAATACTGCTGGTGCCTTGTTTTTTCATTTCGGTCTTGATATAACTGCTCACTTTCTCTCGGACGGTCATCGAAAGCAAACTCACCTTCTTCGTGAGGAAATTGATGTTGTTTGAAAGAATGTCTACAAGATTCAATGCGATGCGTGAGTCAAACTGAAGCATCGACCGCATATCAGACAGACCAATTCTTAACACACGCGAAACACATTCGGCCTCTATCTCCACGGGATAGCGGCCGTCTTTTACAAAGAGGAAAGCGGGAGCAAGCAACTGACCTGAGTGATGCAGGTTCATGCGGATCACACGACCTGAAGGGCCAATGACCTTGGCCGACATCTCACCACTCACCACGATGTTGACATGGCGGCAGGGGTCGCCAGCCAGCGCAAACACCTCACCCCTCTCATACTCGTGCACCCGGTATTGCACCCGATGCATCAAGTCAATGATTTCATTTTCTGCAAGTCCCTTGAAAAGCGCACAAGCTTTCAAGCCGTTTAGAGTGTCAATATCCATAACATTCATGTTTGTTTGAGCATTGCACCCCTCTCTAAAACGATGAAATGGTGGCAAAAAAGCTCTGTTCACACAAATTTAGGGAAGATTTGTATAAACCAACGCAAGTTTAACAATATTTAAGCTGTTGGGGTAACATTTGTTATCCTCATTTATGAGGAAAGAATTCTACCTTTGGGCACTTGATCTTATCCTTATGATGAAATACATACGCCGATTCACCGATAATTTGTCATACCGACACAAAGTGGGATTGCTCATCCTGGGTGGTGTGTTCCTCGGTCTTGGAGGCCTATTCCTCTATCTGCTCCGAGCCCACACCTATCTGGGCGACGACCCTGCCGCATGTGTCAACTGCCATATCATGACACCTTACTATGCGACATGGAGCCATTCCAGTCATGGACGTATCGACGACAAGTCGAATGGCGCCACTTGCAACGACTGCCATGTGCCCCACCAGAACCTCGCCATGAAATATGGCTTCAAGGCTATCGACGGCATGAAGCATGTGGCCTATTTCGTCACCCACAACGAGCACCAGGCCATCATGGCCGAGGATGCCAGCGCCGAGGTAATCATGGACAATTGCATCCGCTGTCATACCCAACTCAACCAGGAGTTCGTAAAGACCGGACGCATTGACTACATGCTTGCCAAAAAAGATGAGGGCAAGGCTTGCTGGGACTGCCATCGCAGTGTGCCTCATGGTGGTATGAACTCCCTCTCTTCCACCCCCAATGCCGAGAGTCAGGTGCCACTGCCTCCCAGTCCGGTGCCAGAATGGCTCCAACAACTCATGAACTGATCCTTTACGTCACACTTCGCACAACATCAAAAACATCATACATCATGGCAAAACAATTGAAAAAATGGCAAGGATGGGCACTCTTCGGAGGCTCCATGGTAGCCGTGTTCTTGTTGGGACTGCTCGTCTCCTCACTCATGGAGCGCAGGGCCGAGGTGGCCTGCGTCTTCAACAATAAGCGCACCGAGTTCACCGACTCTATCATTGCGCAAAACGAGAAGTTCAAGGCCGATTATCCCCGAGAGTACGAGACATGGGCGATGACCGAGGACACCACATTCCATTCGATGTACAACTCCAGTAATGAGACCGACGAGTTGGCCGACCGTCCTGAGATGGTGATTCTCTGGGCCGGCTATGCTTTCTCGCGCCATTACAACACCCCGCGCGGTCACAAGCACTGCTTGGAAGACCTGCGCAAGATTCTGCGCACGGGCAATCCCGGCATCGATGGCGACGAGGACATGCAGCCTGCCACATGCTGGACCTGCAAGGGTCCCGATGTGCCCCGTATGATGCGCGAGCTCAGCGACTCGAAGTCGGTCTTCGACCCTACCAACTACTACGCAGGGAAATGGAGCAATCTGGGAAGTGAGGTAGTGAACACCGTGGGATGCTCCGACTGTCACGATGCACGCACCATGGACTTGCGCCCTGCCCGTCCGGCTCTCTACGAGGCATGGGCCCGCGCCGGCAAGGACGTGAGGAAAGCCAGTCATCAGGAGATGCGCTCGCTGGTCTGCGCACAGTGCCACACCGAGTATTATTTCATCAAGAAAGACGACCCCAACAATCCCGGGAAGGCCAACTATCTGATGTTCCCGCAGGATAAGGGCATGACGTGTGAGGCTGCTGAGGAATATTACGACTCCATAGGCTTCTATGACTATTTCCATCCGCTCTCCAAGACGCCTATCCTCAAGGCACAGCACCCTGGCTACGAGATGGCGCTCCAAGGTATCCATGGTCAGCGTGGCGTGTCGTGCGCCGACTGCCACATGCCCTACAAGAGCG
>CADBLU010000197.1 GCA_902795605.1 uncultured Prevotellaceae bacterium
CTTTTTGCGAACGCCTTTAGGCGTTTTTTAGCAAGCAGTAGGGACTTGCTTTATGCATGTCCGAACGCCAAATATGTTTTTTTTCGAAGCGTAGCGGTTTTTGATTTTCTCTTCTCAATAACAGGAAGTGAACTTGCGGAAGCTGAAACATATAATTGCCATATAATTATACAGAAATTCTTATTTACAGGCATGCACAATTGGGAAGAATTATATAAGCCACCCCATATTGTAAAATTTTTGATAAATTCGTGGGAATTCGTGTTAAAAAAATAATCGCAGAATGGTTACACTCACGCTCGAAAATGCAAAAAAACATTTTGCATTTTGCTCGCTTAATCGTACCTTTGTCTCCGATATGGAGAAAATTCTCAGAGTTCACCACGTCAACGACTATGCCCGATACATCGGTGCCCCGGAGTTGCACCCGCTCGTCTCAGTCATCCACTACGACGAGCTGGAGCACTGCCACCACTCGCTCAATAACTACGATGTATATGGCATGTTCATCGGTGATGAGGAACTGGAGGACCTGTCTTACGGACAACTTCAATACGTTCTGCACCGGCATGCGTTGATGTGTGTGGCCCCAGGACAGATTGGAGGCAAGACCGACACCGGCGAGGAAATCCACACCAAGGGTTGGGCACTGCTCTTCGATACCGAACTGTTGCGCAACACCGAACTGGGCCGCCGCATCGCCGACTATCATTATTTCTCGTATACCACCAGCGAGGCCCTGCTGATGTCGCCAGAGCAGCGGCAAAGCATCGTCACGCTGCTGGAAGAGATCCGCAAGGAACTGCTTCGGGAGGAGGACAGCCACACCCTGCGAATTGTCATCTCGCAGATAGAACAGATTCTGGAACTCGTGGCCCGATACTACGCACTCCAACTCTCCACCTCAGCCACTTCCACTAATTCCGACTTGCTGCCACGCTTCGAGCAACTGCTACGGAAATACTATGACGATGGCCTGCAACGACAGTTGGGACTGCCCACCGTGAAATACTGCGCCCAACAGTTGTTTCTCTCACCAAACTATTTCGGCGACCTGATCCGTGAACTGACAGGAGACCCCGCCACATCCCACATCCGCCGCTTCATCATGCAGCGTGCGCAACAACTCCTGATGGGCGGAGCCACCATCTCTGAGACGGCCGAGAGTCTCGGCTTCGACTATCCCCAGCATTTCACCCGCCAGTTCAAAAAGCACTTTGGCGTTACTCCCTCTGATTTCATCAAGAAGTGATACAAGTTTTTCTATTGAAAAGGGTGTAGAAGTGTGACAGTTCACACCATTCGTCACAAACACAGGCAGAATATCCCAGAAATATGGGGAAATATGACAACTCTTTGTATATTTGCAACGACTAATGAGAAAGGAGAATCAAGAAATGAACATAAGATTAGAACAACCCAAAGATTATCGTGAGATAGAGCACCTCACACGGGAGGCTTTCTGGAATGTATATCGCCCAGGATGCACGGAGCATTTCGTGCTCAATCAGTATAGAACCAACCCTGACTTCATTCCGGAATTGGACTTGGTCATGGAAGAAGACGATAAGATAATCGGCCATGTGATGTTCTCAAAGGCTGAACTGGTGCTTAATGACGGTAGCCACAAACCCTCATGGACCTTCGGACCCATCAGCATTCACCCTGATTACAAGCGCAAGGGCTATGGCCTGAAACTGCTGCGGTATGCGCTGGAGAAGGCCCGCGAGATGGGCATCGGCTTCATCTGCATGGAAGGCAATATCGAGTTCTACAAGCACGCGGGCTTCGACTTGGCAAGCAAACTGAGCATCCACTATCACACTGAGCCGAAGGATGCCGTAGTGCCCTACTTCCTCGCTCAGGAACTTATCCCCGGCTGGCTTCAGGCCAACGGCATCACCGAGGCCACTTATTGTCCGCCCAAGGGCTATTTCGTGGCCGACGAGCATCCTGAGGCTTTCGAGGCTTACGAGGCCACTTTTCCCAAGAAGGAAAAAGCCTTCCAAGAGGGGCAGTTGCCTCAGTTCTGCCAGAGTTGCGGCATGCCATTGAGCCGTATCGAGGACTGCGGCACCAACGCAGACGGCAGCACAAATTTCGACTACTGCCAGTATTGCTATAAAGACGGCAAGTTCCTGCAAGACTGCACGATGGACGAGATGATCGAACATTGTGCGCAGTTTGTGGATGAGGTCAACAAGAACATGCCCAAGCCCATGACCAAAGAGGAGTACAAGCAGATGATGCGGGGCTTCTTTCCGATGCTGAAAAGATGGAGGTTTTTTGAATAGTATATGTCAATAACGAGTGAGAGACTGAGACAGACGTTTAGCGAGGGCGGCGCGCAAGAGATCTATCAGGAGATCAAGACTGAGGGCGATTTCCTCGGCTTTGCGCGACGGTATGTTCTCGACCCTGACCATCGGGTGGCGAGGAGTGCCCTATGGGGACTGACCAAAGCCACCGACGAGGAACTGTCTGAACTGCAGGTGATGCTCAATGAGTTGATAGAGCAAGCCATGCAGTCGGAGAACTCCTCTGTAAGGCGGCTGACCTTGAGCGTCATCGAGCGATTGAAGATGAACGAGGAAGAGTTGCGAACGGACTTCCTTGACTTCTGCCTGGAACACATGGTCAGCATCAAAGAATTCCCTGGCATCCAGACTCTCTGTATGAAACTCGCCTATCGCATGTGTAGTTTCTACCCAGAACTGATGGACGAGATGAAGCGCACCATCGAAGCGATGGAGATAGCGTATTACAAACCCGCCGTAAAAGGTCTGCGCAAAAAGATTCTCAGCGGGCGATACCGATAACATTAAATGGCTCTACGTTAAAAGAAATGTAGGAGTGTCCGTACAAAAGCCAGCGGTCAGTCACTTTTCAACCATACAAGTCGATTTTTTTGAATTTTTCTCCCGAGGTGACTATATTGCGATTGTCAACCAAAGATTGATACCAAAAGTAAACAAAACCCAACAAACTAAATTCTAATGTTATGAACGAAATGAACAACAGTCAACTGCAAGTGGCACTGAACAAAGTGTGCTTCTCGGGAAGCTTTAGAACCTTCTTCACTTCCCGACATCATTTATGTCCACGCGATATGACCATCAGCGTGGTGGGCGACCCAGAGGGAGAAACTGCCGAAGCCAAGAAACATTTCTACCTGGCCCTCGTCATTCGCCATTATGGATATGACAGTTCCTCAAACAAAGGCACGTCAATATTCGACGACCTCCAAGACTACACCCCCGGGAAATACGACTTCACTCCGGCCGAGCTGGAAACCGTGATTGAATACTTCAAGACCTACAAACCTCAACTGTACGAGAAATACATCGAGGGCGTCACCTTCTATCTCAACGGCATCTGACCACCACTAAGCGGGCATGCTTCACATCATGAGCAAATGGTTTGGTGCGCCTGTTTATAACTAAAAAAGTAGGTTAAAGAATCCAAACGCAAGTGGAGGCAAGGCAATAATTTGCAAGAATCATTGTCTATATCTTGGAATGATACGATTCTCGATGATATGGAACAGAAATTCGGCGTAAATAGCATTGACTTGCAAGAGTTGTACGACTTCTGCGAGCGGGAAGGTGATACCGTCAGTTATCAGAGAGGCGAGCGGATGGAGTGCGAGGGCGAACCGTCACGGTGGTTCGGCTTTGTGACAAAGGGTTGTTTCAAGTATGTGACACAAGGCATCAGCGACGGCAAGGAACACATCACCTGGTTCTCTTTTGAGGGCGAGTATGTGGGCGACTATCCATCCTGTCTCAACGGAAGTCCGTCGCAGACCACGATTGAGGCGATGATGCCCAGCAGCGTGTTAAGGGTAAGTGGTGAACAACTGACGCGGCTGTTCAACCAGAGCATGAAATCCATGGAACTGCGCAGTATCATTGGGGAGCACCTGCTCTGCCAGGCACGTGCCCGTTATTTAGACTTCCACCGTGCCACGCCTCGCGAACGTTACGCCCTGTTGCTCCGCCGTTGTCCCGGTATCGTGGAACACCTGCCCCTGCACGCCATCGCCTCATTCCTGAACTTAACCCCACAACAATTATCGCGAATCAGAAGGGCTGTCACATTCGAAGACTGACAGCGCCTTCAAAAAATTCTGTGTCCCCGATGCCAAGAATGAACGTAGAGAAGCGATTTTCTCTTCTCATAAATGGTGTAAGTTTGCGGAAATTCATCTTTCGCCCCTTAGTCCCCTTAGGACGTTTCTGAGACATCCGTCTTCATACCCAGAGCGCTGCCATGGCCTTAAAACTCTGAACATTTGTTCAGACTTTAACACTCGGCATCCTTTTCTGGGAATACGCTGGGGCTTTTTCGTATCACTTTTAGTAATATTGCATTTTCATTGATCACGTATGTGACACGAAAGACAAAGAAATTGAAAAAAAACAGATATTCCCATGCAGTCTTTTCGTTAAAAGTCGGACTATTCATATTGAGACAATATGTTAGCAATGGAGATTGTTCGATTGATAGAACGGTGCAGGCAAGGGGACGCTGAAGCCCTCGGAGAACTGTATGAGGCATACGCCTATCGTATGAGAGGCGTGTGCCGTCGGTATATCAACGACAAGCAGGCAGTGGAAGATGTGGTACACGACGCTTTCGTGATTATCCTCACCTCATTTGACAGACTTCGTGACCCACGGCGTGCTGAGTCATGGATGATGGCCATCGTCAGGAATGTGGCTTCAAAATGCAAAGACCATTTGGACGCATTGCCTACGATTCCACTCGAAGAAACGGACGGTGCAGAGCTTTTCGCTGCTGATGATGGCGGTGTGTGCATGTCGTCTGAGGAAAAAGATGTGAGAGGCGTCCCTCTATCCGAGGTGATAAGAATGATTGACAAACTGCCGGAAGGCTATGGTCAGGTGTTCCGCTTGTCGGTCTTTGAAGGCATGACACACAAGGAAATCGCCGCCGTATTGGACATCGAGCCACATTCCTCATCATCGCAACTTTCGCGGGCAAAAAAGATGTTGCGCAAGATGATGCAGCAGTATTGGGCCATGCTCCTGCTGCTATTCGTTCCCCTTACACTCTTTCTGCTCAACAAAGTGTTTGATAGTTACCGCCATCCTTCGCCCACCATCATTGAGAAAAGACCTGTTGTTGAGAACCTCAAATCGCAACCAGATAAATATCCTACAAGACAATCGCTCAAGCCTGTGATTGCCCACCAGCAGATACCCCATGCAGACGCTACATTATCTGACACGCTACAATTGATTGTCACACAGGCTGCGGATACCATCATACTTGACACATTGTCGAATATGACCGCGCAAGAGCACATCATCTCTGACACGGTGAAGTGCAAAGAACAGACAGACACGGTTCAAACCATCCGAAAGATGGAAATACAGCATCACGAAATCACGAACAGGATTCCTGAGAGAACAGTCACAGACCAAACTCCGAAATGGTCTGTAGAACTGGCATACGCAGGGCAGTTCGACAAGTGGAACAGTTACAACCAGCCATACACTTACGAGCCAAAATCATTACCAGGCCAGTCAGACCCGGGCACAAGTCCTACGATTCCGAGCAGCATCGACAACTGGAGCGACTATGCAGTTTATCTGGCTAACAATCCGGATGCTGCAAGTGAACAGACACGAAGCGTCATCATGCGCATTGCACTGTGTAATGCCAATCGCCCCGGCGATGACAAGATACTTCGGACAAGCCATCACCAAATGCCAGTCACATGGTCGTTGTCCCTTAAATACAAACTGAATGACCGTTGGGGGCTTGAAACCGGCCTGAACTACAGCAAACTCAACTCTGAGTTTGAGATGGGCGAGGACGGCAACAAAATCGAGCAGCGACAGACGATACACTATCTTGGCATCCCTGTGAAAGGATTATTCAACATATACGGCGGAAAGGCATGGAGTCTTTACGGCAGTGCAGGTCTGGTGACGGAAATACCAGTCCATACCCCCTTGTATTCCAACTATTACGTGCAAGGCTTGTATCAAGCCAGTGAGAAGACCAACATCCGTACCCCGTGGCAGTTCTCCACCACCTTCGGATTGGGCATGCAGTACCATCTGACTCCCAACATCGGCATCTTCGCGGAGCCAAGTCTGCAATACTTCATCCCGACGCATACCGACATCGAGACCTACCGCACCCAACATCCTTTCACCTTCTCATTGCCATTGGGCATAAGATTTACTTGGTAGCCGTGCAGTCTTTTCTTGGTTCGATGGACTCTATAAGTAGAGAGTGTATCACTCAAATTGAAAGGAGTGTAGGAGTGTGGTAGTTGAGGAGTTTAGACATTACTCTTGCAAGTCATAGGTTATGCTGACGTCCAAACTCCAAATCTCCTATCCTCCATACTCCAAAAGTTGAGACAATGCGAAACTATAGATGTATAACTTCAAAATAAGACAGAAGATGAGAAAAATCAAGACAATCGCCTGGATGATGACGACAGCCATCGCCAGCATGACATTGACCGCTTGCAGCATTGACGACTACGAACCTGCAAAGCCCTTCACGACCGACCCGGTAGAACTCAACAAACTCTACGCTTACGGCATCGGCCAGTCAGGAGGGGAATCTGCGAAAGAAGGATACAAGGTGCTTTTCACCGAGGACGACATCGAGTGGTTTGATTTGAACACACGCGAAATCAGATTCAAGGACGCGGTTGACAAGGACGAGCCACTCTACAAGCGTCTGCAACCCTTCAACAAAATCGGCATCCAACTGAGCGACCTTTTCCTGTTTGAAATCAGCAGTTTTGTCGGCCTGTGGGACAGTCGCATCTTCTACGACCTAGTACTCTGCTATGGTAAGATAGAAGGCGAGGTCATGGAGGATGGCAAGTACTATCTGTATGACTGTTACCCCATCCAGTTCGTAAATGACGAGCATGTTCAGGCCAACATCAAGAAAAACGCTGCGCAGTGGGAAGTTTTCATCAAATTCCTTGAAAGCAAGGGAAAGTTGAGGTAATCGGCTTGCCGCTTGATTCATCATAAAAAAGC
>CADBLU010000198.1 GCA_902795605.1 uncultured Prevotellaceae bacterium
AGTAGGAAGGATAGCGCTAAAAATACAGCAAAAGTAAACAATTTTTTCATGACTGTACGTATTAAAAAAAAATTAAACAAAAAAATATAGTTAAGTATAGTTGATTTGAATAAATATGCGTTATTGGAAATTAATAATTTCGAATGATAATTTTAAACGATGATAATAAGTTAAATTGAAATGCATTTAGGCAAATTTACTACTTTTTTGTTAATTTGACAAATTTGCTATACCATATTTATCATATTTTTACATTTTTTTCTATCCTATTTCGCTTTCAGACAAAAAGTAATATTATCATAGACAAAAAAATAAATTATATAACAGTTGAACAATGAGGCAGTTCTACTGAATAATAAACAAAAAAAGGGATCTTATGAATCCCTATATTTTAAAAAAGGACAATTATTTGTTCCCTTCATCTGGGCCGATTATAATCAACCTGTATGATAGGATTGGGAGCAAAAGAATTAAAATGTTTTCGGATATGCATAAAACAAGTCCGTGAGCAACTTCGGCCGACTATCTCCCCATGAGCACGAGCATGGCATTGATGTCGCTCGGTGAGACCCCTGGTATGCGACTTGCCTGCGCCAGTGTCTCAGGGTCTATCCGCTGCAGTTTCTGCCGAGCCTCGATAGAGATCTGCGTCATGTTGGGATAGTCGAAATGCCCACGTATCTTGATGTCTTCCAACCGGTGCATCTTGTCGGCCACCATCCGCTCACGCTCGATATAACCCTTATATTTCATCAGCACCTCGGCGGCCTCGCAGATCTCCTCACGGCGGTTGGGCAGAGCGGCGACGGCCTCAGCCAGCGCAGGCACCATCTGCTGCAGTTCCGTCAGACTCACCTGCGGACGGCCCAACAGGTCGACGGCCTTGCAACCGTAGTGGAGTGGGGTAGTGCCCAGCGACTCCAACCGGTCGTTCACCTCCTTCGGACGGATATGCGTCTGCTCGCAGATACTCATCAGTCGGGCGATGGCCTCTTTCTTCTCCAGCCACCAGTCGTAGCGACGGCGCGAGGCAAGTCCCAGGTGATAGGCACGCTCCGTCAGTCGGGCATCAGCATCGTCCTGCCTCAGCAGGATACGGTATTCCGCGCGTGAGGTGAACATACGGTAGGGCTCGTCCACGCCCTTGGTCACCAGGTCGTCGATGAGCACGCCGATATAGCTCTCATCGCGACGCATCACAAAAGGCTCGCCGCCGCCACAACGCACGGCGGCGTTGATGCCGGCCACCAAGCCCTGACCGGCGGCCTCCTCATAACCCGTGGTGCCATTCACCTGACCGGCCATAAACAGTCCCGGCACCACCTTCGACTCCAGCGAATGCGACAGTTGGGTAGGGTCGAAGAAGTCATACTCTATAGCATAGCCAGGCCGGTAGACCTTCACGTCGCGCAGGGCAGGGATTTTCCTGAGTGCCGCTATCTGCACATCCATCGGCATACTCGACGAGAAGCCGTTGAGATACATCTCATTGGTGTTCTCACCCTCGGGCTCGAGGAAGAGCATGTGCTGCTCACGCTCGGGGAAAGTCACCAACTTGGTCTCTATCGACGGACAATAGCGCGGACCGATACTCTGTATCTGTCCGTTATAGAGCGGCGAGTCGGGCAGTCCGCCGCGCAGCACCTCATGCACCTCAGGATTGGTATAGCAGATCCAGCAGGTGAGTTGGCTGAGCGGACGGGGAGCAGAGAGAAAACTGAACTGATGGAAGTCGTGCTCGCCCTCCTGCACCTCCATCTCTTCGAAATGCACCGAGCGACGGTCGATACGCACCGGAGTGCCCGTCTTCATCCGAGCTGTGGTGATGCCGTGTCGCGCGATGCTATCGGTGAGATGGCCCACGGCAGGTTCGGCGATGCGCCCGCCTGCCACCTGACTGCGCCCGATGTGCAGCAGACCGTTGAGAAAAGTGCCGGCGGTGATAACCACGCTCCCGGCACGCACCTCGGCACCCCACATCGTGCGCACACCCACAGCCTCGCCGTTCTCCACCAACAACTCCTCCACCTGGTCCTGCCAGATGTCGAGCAGCGGCGTCTCGTCGAGCATCTCACGCCATTTCCAGATAAACTTCCCACGGTCGCACTGGGCACGGGGACTCCACACCGCAGGACCCTTCGAACGGTTGAGCATGCGAAACTGGATGGCGGTGGCATCGGTCACCAAACCCATACGGCCGCCCAAGGCATCTATCTCACGCACAATCTGACCCTTGGCGATGCCACCCACGGCAGGGTTGCAACTCATCTGGGCTATCTTGTTCATGTCCATCGTCACCAGCAGCGTGCGGGCTCCCATACCAGCGGCGGCAGCAGCAGCCTCACATCCGGCATGACCGCCACCCACCACCACCACGTCGTATCTCATTGCATACATCATCAGAGGATTTAAGAGAGTTCTCTCCTTATTAAATTTTAATATCTGTCCTTATTTTGACTACAATTTTTCGGGGTTTGAGCAGTGTCAACCCACAACCCACACACAAAAGTAAGCATAATAATCCTATTTTTTAGCAAAATAATTTGAATAATCATAAAATTATATTATTTTTGCAAAGAAAATCAGGCTTGTCAATACTCATTTATGAGGATTTTTCAGCCTTCTTAACCCCAAATATATACTATCACACTTGAAAATCTATTCATTTATATTCTAATTTTAAATCTCAATCATTTATGTGGTTACTTAATTCTTCTATTGGTAGGAAAGTGGTGATGTCCGTCACAGGTATCGCACTCATCCTATTCCTGACATTCCACTGCTGCATGAATATTGCGGCATTTTTCTCAGGGGAAGCCTATAACACCATATGTGAGCTGCTCGGCGCCAACTGGTATGCCGTCGTAGCCACTCTGGCACTGGCTGCCCTTGCCGTCATCCACATCGTCTACGCATTCCTGCTCACAGCACAAAACCGCCGCGCACGCGGCAGTGAGCGCTATGCTGTCACCGACACACCAGCCAAAGTGGAATGGGCATCGCAGAACATGCTCGTGCTCGGAATCATTATCCTGCTCGGACTTCTGCTCCACTTGTTCAACTTCTGGTTCCACATGATGTTCGCCGAACTGACAGAAATGCATGTGACTTACTCACCCAGCGACGGCTTCGCTTGGATCAAAGACACATTCAGCAATCCTGTCTATGTGGTGCTCTACATCATCTGGCTCGTGGCCATCTGGTTCCACCTCACCCACGGTTTCTGGAGTGCTATGCAGACTCTCGGCATCAGTGGCAAAATCTGGTTCAACCGCTGGAAGTGCATCGGTTTCATCTATGTCACCATCCTCATGGCCTGCTTCCTCCTTGTCGTGCTGGCTTTCGCCTTCAAACTCGCACCAAGCCTCTGCTGCGCTATTTAAACCCGTATCACTTTTAATCCCGAATCATCATGACTAAGAAAATAGATTCAAGAATTCCCGAAGGACCAGTAGCAGAGAAATGGACCAACTATAAGGCACACCAGCGCCTGGTCAACCCGAAGAACAAACTGAAGCTCGACATCATCGTCGTAGGCACAGGACTGGCAGGAGCCAGCGCCGCAGCAAGCCTCGGAGAGATGGGCTTCAACGTCATCAACCTCTGCATCCAGGACTCACCCCGCCGCGCACACTCCATCGCAGCACAGGGTGGTATCAACGCCGCCAAGTGCTATCAGAACGACGGCGACTCCGTCTACCGCCTCTTCTACGACACTGTCAAGGGCGGCGACTACCGTGCCCGTGAGGCTAATGTCTACCGTCTGGCTGAGGTGTCCAACAACATCATCGACCAGTGTGTGGCACAGGGCGTACCCTTCGCACGCGAATATGGCGGCATGCTCGCCAACCGTTCCTTCGGCGGCGCACAGGTGTCGCGTACCTTCTATGCCAAAGGCCAGACAGGACAGCAGCTCCTCCTCGGCGCCTACTCCTCGCTCAGCGCACAGGTGCAGGCCGGAAAGGTGAAACTCTACACACGCTATGAGATGGAAGACGTGGTCATCGTCAACGGACGCGCCCGCGGCATCATCGCCAAAAACCTCGTCACTGGAAAACTCGAGCGCTTCTCGGCCAACGCCGTCGTCATCGCCACCGGCGGATACGGCAACGCCTACTTCCTCTCCACCAACGCCATGGGATGCAACTGCACCGCTGCCGTGCAGTGCTACCGCAAAGGCGCCTATTTCGCCAATCCCTCCTACGTGCAGATCCACCCCACCTGCATCCCCGTACACGGCGACAAGCAGTCGAAACTCACCCTCATGTCGGAGTCGCTCCGCAACGACGGACGTATCTGGGTGCCCAAGAAACTGGAAGACGCCAAGGCTCTGCAGGCAGGCACCAAACAAGGATATGAGATTCCTGAGGAAGACCGCGACTACTACC
>CADBLU010000199.1 GCA_902795605.1 uncultured Prevotellaceae bacterium
GATGATGTCGCGCTGACGGTCGGGGGCGAGGAGGGTGAGCAGCGGCGACGAGGTGCGGTAGGTGTCCCAGATGGCGTAGTAGTCATCATAATAGGGCCGCTCGCTCCATTTGGGGTTCTCTCCGCTGCGGTCCACGGGCATGAGCATGGTGTGATAGAGGGCGGTATAGAATATGCGGCGCTGGCGCTCGGTGGCACCGGTGAGCCTCACTTTCTCCAACAGTTGCTGCCACGTCTGCCGCAGTAGCGTGAGCTGACTGTCGAAGTCGGTCTCGGGGATGTTGCGGCGCGCCTGCATCGTACTGACAAACGAGATGCCCACACGCACATCAACGAGGGTGTCGCTCAGCAGCAGCGTCGCACGCTGACGGGCGCTGTCGGTCTCCACCTCGAAGGAAGCATCGCTGAGCAGGGCGAAATAGACGGTATAGGCATCGCCGTTGTTCCATCCGCCGCGCACGGTGGAATAGCCCCTCAACTCATGGGGTGAGACGGCCTCCAGTTCGGCACTCACCATCTGCTGGGCCTCACGCAGGTCGGGGATATCGCTCTTGCCGAGATAATGCGACACGTCTACCATCAGCCTGCCCTCACCGGGATAGTGGATGCGGTAGAAGGCACAGCGCTCCGAAGCGGTAATCTCGGTACAGATGCCATTGGCATAGGTGGTGGCATAATAGCCGAGCGACACGTCCTCCGACGTGCGCTGCTGCTCCTGCGGGCCGTCCATCATCGGTTGGATGAGGATATTGCCGTATTTCTGACCTCCCCCGGTGCCGCTGACATG
This sequence comes from uncultured Prevotellaceae bacterium, assembly GCA_902795605.1. Lineage (GTDB taxonomy): Bacteria > Bacteroidota > Bacteroidia > Bacteroidales > Bacteroidaceae > Prevotella. The sequence continues at coordinate 787 of CADBLU010000199.1, forward strand.
GGTCTGCGAGAAACCGGTCACCGCCTCGGGCATGGGTGCCCATCCGGCATTGGGCCTCACACCGCAGTCGGGACCGGGCTTCACCATCCCGAAGGGCATCGACGGACCGGGGAATGTGCGCCCTACCCCCTCGCTGCCGATACGGGGGTCGACATAACGCCACTCCTGCGCACACAACTGCTGCGCCACAAAGAGGAGGAGAAGCCACAACGACCTCTTCACTCCCAGCCCCAAAAGACTCAGACTTGCGTAGCGGCAAGCCACAATGATGCTTTTCTGCCTCAAATGTCGGTTAACTGTTTCTCTCATGGCCACAAAAATAACAAAAAAACGGGAAATGGCACTCATTTTCGCCGTACTTTTTAAATACAATAGAGACGGGAAGAATCCGGAAGAATCAAAATAAAAGAAGGGTATATCAGCTTGCGGAAGTTGAATAACTCAAATGCGAAAATTGAAAGGAGTGTAAGAGTGTGGTAGTTGAGCAAATGCGAAAATTGAATTGAATAATATAACATGAGCCTGTCTGAGGTTGACACATCATAGTTTCATGGCTATGGCCTGACATGCTTATCAGACAAGTGTTGAAATGAATCATTTTTCCTATACTCTCTTCAATGCTTCCCCCCTCGCGCCTTCGCCTCCGGGGATATGCGCAGCAAAGAATCCCTGAGCTCAGGGTGGATTTCCAATTCCTTAAGTGCTCTTGGATCTCCGGCCTGTACAGCACGGCATAAATGCTCCATGGCCATTTTCTCTGTCCGCTCGTCCATCTTCCCGAGTCCGTTAAGCTCATATACGTTCTTCAGGCACGTATAGACATCGAAATTTGCAGGGGCATAGTTGTATGTGTGAGCCATCGTGAGAGCAATGCCCAGATAATTGGGATGCTCCGGAGTCAGAAGGTTGATGGAGTCTACTACAGCGCGATATGTGACAGTATCCCCACCATAGATGCCCCAATATGTCTCTTTTTCCATGAAAAAAGCCTCGCTCTTTCGTCTCTCCCATCCGTCATATTGATAGAAGGGGAACAAGTCATACACGAAATAGCCTATGGCTAAGCCGCCGATGACAGACAGCAGGTATAATATGTAAACTACACGTTTCATCATCTTTCAGATACCTTCAAAGAATAATATACCTTCTTCAAACTGTCTGCTTTCAAGGAGTCCTTTTCCACACCTCTTCCGGTTGAGTAAGCCATCATCAGATAATAGACACAATCACAGGAGTGATTGTTTGCACCATCATTGAGATAATCCAGACAAATTCCGGCCAAGTCTTCATTAATCCCTAATGTTGAATAGTAATAGGGCTCCATAACTACATCATAAAAACACTTTATCGCTTTATAATCCTTATATTTATTGACCATTAACAATGCATAGACAAGACACTCTGTAATGGTGTAAAAACTGCTGGTTCTGCTATCAGCTCGTAAAGTCCCGATTCTTTTGAGGTCTCTTTTTTGGATGACATCCTCCTCATATTGGTACCTCTTCTTCAGATATTCATGTTTTTCATGATCTGCCATGATCTGCCGATTGATTTCGGGTTGACTGGCCATGTAGTGAAACATGTATCCCACCCATAGACAGACCAGAAAGACACCTATGATTCTACTTGCTCGCTTTTTCATCTCTCTCAAATTTATAGTCGAAAATTACTTTTTGTCATGAGATTGCAAATCTTTTAAGAATTCGGATATGTCTAAATAGTATGTATCATCAGGTATTACTGTGGTTTCGGCGTAGTCAATTCCTTCCATCCTGTCGATTAAGAATTGGTCGGAAAAAAGACTGACGGAGAATATTCCTGCTTTCAATCGTCCACCTTGATCATGTAGAACAAATTGTAAAGTGTCCTGCCGAGGACGAGTTTGTCGCCCACCAACTCAATGTCACTATAGAGTCCGGAAAATGCGAACGGGTTTGGTTCGGTCCTCAGGAAGATTCCCTCTGTGAGCTTCTCCTTTTTCGTTATAGAGTTGGCAATCAGTCTCACCTGGAAATAGTCGCGTGTAAACTCACATCGCAAGACAATCTGCAGGTCGTGTTCCTTGAAGCGCTTCTTCTTGTACACCCATTCATTGACGCACCCTCCAGCCACGAACTCATCCATGATGGCGAAAATCCCCTCCACCGGTAGCGGTGTGAATTCATTGAGCGTAACGATTCCTTCCCTGATCATGTCGAGATAGAAATGGCAGTCGGGGTTGTCTTTCTCCCTTTCATAGTATTGCCTGTCAAAAGGAACATAGACGTCGATAGCCTTATCGTGTGGAAATGGTATGACCTTTTTGTCAGCTTGAATATGAGGAGAAAGCAATATCTCTAGAAAGACAAAATCATGTTTTGTCTCATATTTAAGTTTCCTCACATTCCTGGTGATATAATCATTGATAAACGCACATTGAAAATCAAATGAGTCACACAGATTGCGGTCATCCTCATTCAGATAGAAATAATTATCATCTAATGTTAAGTTGATATGTCTCAGTTTCATGGCTATGGTCTCTGATGCTTTTCCGTTTTCTTTTTTATTAATATGCGGGAATGATACTGCTCACTAAGTTCAGGATTTAGAAGTCAGAAGTCATTTTGAATAGTATTTGCTTCAATCTATTATCATCTAGATAATCTAGGATATCGCAATAAATAGGAAATTTTTGGGATAGACAATCAGCCAACTTTAACGAAAAAGAAAGATAATTCTCATATGAAAAATGGCCATCTTCTAAAAAAAAGCCTTCTTCTATTCTATCTGAAATATCGCAAAAAAAATCAGAAAGATGATCCATGCTGATTGATTCGAGAAATGTACTTATTTGAGGTCGGCAATGTGACAAAACATAGAAGCAAAAATATAAATCACACATGCCATATGATGTCTTGAATAATTGTGGCCACAAGTCAACCATTCCTTGTTCTGACATTTCCTGATACCAATCGTACGAATGATAGTTAAACATATACCTTACTATATACCCATAGTAAATTACGGTCAAGGAATCTGAAATCCCTGACTGGACGATGAAATCCGAAAAGAAACGAAAAGTCTCATCAATGCCATATTTATTATATACATACATTTTTCCTTTATGCCGTATGAAGAAATGCTGTCGAAAATGAGGTCCCATTCCCCTATATGAATAGAAACCATCATCTATTTGTGTAACGACATTTTTTCTTGGCTCAACTTTATAAAACCAATAACGAAGATTTATATCGGTGTCCATTAAGTTGCACAAAGAGTCAGTTTGCAGATTCCAAGGCACCTCATTATAAGTTTGTCCTTTCATGCTCATGCCAAAAACCACAAACAAAAACAAGGAAAAAAACAATGCCCCTTTATTTTTCATACTCATTGATAATTTGCATTTCTATTTGTTTTGGCTTTTCCTCCCCATCTTTTCTTTGACCACCACCATATTTTTGCTGATGCGTCAAATCTTTATCTATTTCATCCGCATCACTCGCATGAACTGATTCATGACCAGCGACGGCACCAAGAGCTTGTTGAATAGATAGCCCTATGTAAGGTGCTTTTTCACGTATAGCTTTTTTAATTGAACCCATATAAAAAGTTATAGAAGCATACAATGTGTACATTTTCTTTGTCCTGTCATCTCTTCGAATTCCATTGTCCTCACCATCTTTGTATTGTTTAGTCTCACCTAACAAAAATCCTTCCCCACCTTTAATTTCATTAGAAATTAAAAAATTAATATTGGTTTTTGAACGTATCATTTGCATCAATTGCTTACGTCCTGTTTTTGTTAGCAACATGGCCTCAACAACTGCTCGAGTACCTTTATCTATATATCTAGTATATCTTATTGCATCATTTGTCACATAAACCTGTACTCTCTGATTTGAATCAACTATCTTTTTTCCATCTGGGTCAACAAACCTCACCGGGTTGTCTTCACAGTAGATGTACGGGCTTGCATAGGGCGTTTTCCCTCCCAGTTCGTCAGGGCACGTGAACTGCAGGAGCACCGGGTCGTACCACCTCGCGCCGTAGTCGTACCAATGAAGGCCGTCAGCGCAGTCTGAAGGCGTAAGGGAAGGTGAAGCGTACTCGCACCGGACGGTTCAACTCGTCGAGCCCCGGATGGAAACGTTTGGCCTTTTTCAGCACCCGGATAGCCTCATCTGTCAACTCCGGAGTATTGTTCCTGAGTACGGTGATGTCGCTCAGCGAACCGTCTTTCTCGACGATGAACTGCATGATGACCGTTCCTTGGATACCGTTTCTCCTGGCTTCTGCAGGATAGACGACATTCGCGTCGAAGAACTTTTTCAAGGCTTCAGTGCCACCAGGATATTGCGGTTGCTGTGCGGCCACGTCCCTCACCTCGTTGTCGGCTTCGCCCACGTTGCGGGTGGCGTTCCCACGTTGATAGTTTCCACTTCTCCGGGGAGTGGCAGACTGCCGCATCGAGCCGCGTCTTTCTGTTCTGTATTGGCCTCTGTTTCTCGGGTTTTGTGCGTTGGACACCTGAACGCCAGCCACGAGGACAAGCAGGGTCAGGAGGGTGATGGTAAGAAATCTTTTCATAGCTGTATTTTTATGGTAAAACTTATAGATTGGACAAACTTGTTTGATGGCAAAAGATGATTCTGCAAAAATAAAAAAAAGCAAGAAAAAAACAAAACAATCGACATGGTTTTTCTTGAAAAAAGTATCCATGACAAGAATACAAAAACTTCGTGTTTTGTTTTGCTTTCCGCTCGGTTTTAATTATTTTTGCAAAAAAGTATCAATGCCATGCAACAGCCACCCTCAGAAAAGCCCAAGCGCATCCTCTACGGCATGCAGAACTGGGAGGACCTGCGCCTCGAAAACTGCCGAGGAGTTATAGGCAATCGTACGAATATGCAAAAATGAATCACATGGAAAGATTTGGTCAATCGGAAGAATATCGTCGTGAGGAACTGATACGCATCATCGAGCATTCGGTGGAGAGGCTCACTCTCCAGGAACTGGAAGCGCTCTACTACGACATGACTACCAAGAACTACATCAACGACTGATGACACAAGGATGAGGGTGTGTCAAAATGTAGATTTTCATTGCCGGCATTTACAATTTGTAATCATTATGGCGGCCTGAAGGGCCGTTTTCCTTGCTTACAATCTGTAAGTTGTGCGTTCAAGTGATTTTATTTTGACACACCCTCCGAAGATAGTCTCGTTTGATGAAATCTATGGCCTCAACGCCAATCTCATCAACTCTTATTTCTTGCTTCTGTAGAATTTTTCGAGTGTCCGATAGGCATTCTCCTTTTCCGGGGAGGCGACCTCTTTGGATTCCACGTCAATCTTCATGACAGGAGCGGCATCAAGATTGTCCTTGGTGATGGCCGTCCACTGAGGTAAGCCTTTGCCATTGGGATTGCCCGTCTTGCAGAAGTTGGCATAGTAGGTGAGGAAGAGCTTTGAGATGGCGTAGTCATCATCATTCCAATCGTAATACTCGTTGTTGCTGAGGGTTCCCATGGCGTATTCGATGTCAGCTGAATGGACGGCACCAGGAGCAATCGCAGGTTGCTGAGCCTCTGCCTTCTTCTCGTCCTTGGTCTTTTCACGCACACCTCCCGCAAGGGCACCTACCTTGTCGCCCATCTTCGCCGACACCTGAGGACGGGGGTGCATATAGTGATAGCGGTAAACGGGCAGACCTGACTTCGCATGATAGTCGCAGGCCTTCCAAGTGGGGAAGCCTGTGAAAAGATCGGAGGCAAGGTCGAGGCCTTTCTGACTCAGCACGTCCTCATCTGTCTCAAGCCCGTAAGCCTTGAAAATCTCGTCTGTCATATCGCCAAACTGCGCCTTCATCGCGTTTTTGTAGTTCTCAAGGGTAGGAGCCTTATCCCTCAGTGTCTGCAAGGGCGTGCCTTCCAGTGAGTTCCATCCCGCGAGCAGAGGCACCTGGGCCTGCTGGCCCTTCTCGAACACCTCGTCTGCACTCTCTTTCATGAAATAACCGTCGAGCACCACGCTGGACATCCCTCTGGGAGGAAGGAGCTTTTGAAGTGAATCGGCGTTCAATGCCATCGCATCGGCCAAACTTGAGATGCCCGCCTGCTTCAGAAGTTCTGCTCCGGCAGCATCGGCATCGGCTTGGGAAGTGGGCTGAAATGGCAGCACCTCGGCACCCGAAGAAAGCATGGCCCCGGCAATCAGGTCCTTGGAGAGGGGCGAGCACATCAGCAGCGACACAGAGAACGAGCCAGCCGATTCTCCTACAATGGTAATCTTGTCTGGGTTGCCACCAAAGGCCGAGATATTCTCTTTCACCCACTTGATAGCAGCCACTTGGTCGAGGAAACCATAGTTGCCGCTTCCCTTATACTCAGAGGAAGCCGTGAGGTCGGGATGGGCAAAGAAGCCGAAAACACCCTCACGATAGTTGGCCGTCACACAAATCACACCTTCCTTAGAGATGGAAGAACCGTCGTAACGGGGCTCGCTGCCAGAACCTGCCATCAGTCCGCCACCATTGAAATATATCAACACTGGCAGGGCATCGGCCGTTGTGGCTGCTGTGGTCCAAATGTTCAGATAGAGACAGTCCTCGCTGCGACCCGAACCTCTGAACGACATGTCGCCGAAGATATTCGGCTGCATGGGATCGTCGCCAAACTGCTTGGCAGAGCGCACTCCCTCCCAAGCCTGGACAGGTTGAGGAGCCTTCCAGCGAAGCTCGCCCACAGGAGCCTGAGCGAAAGGAACACCCAGGAACTTCTTCACACCGTCTTCCTCGAAACCTTCGAGAACACCATACTGGGTTTTCACTTCAAGGGTGATGGGCTCCTTCTGAGTGCAACTTGCAAGAACTGCAATACAAGCGATGGCAAACATCGCAAAAACATGGCTTTTTGTCATAATAATGTCTTTTATGGGGTTAGATTGGGCAAAATTAATAAAAAAATTTGATTATTTGCCTATTCCAATTACTATTGTACACTTTTCTGACATATCAAAGCCAAAAATGGATTTGCTGACCAATGAAGGTGGAATTTATTCAATATGTCGAGACGACTTTTGATTATTAGTCAAGAGCAGAGAGTAAGTCGAGATATCACCACTAAACCCTATACCTCCAACCTATTCTTCAAACTCTATCTCGATGTTCTTGAACTTACCAAACACTTCATGATGACGATATGCCCAGCGGGTGCCAGGCGGTATAAAAAGCGTACATTGACCGTAAATGCTTTCATCAAACAAATCGGAACCAATCTTTACATCTTTAAGTGATTCCATCCGACAGTGAATTTCTTTCAGATCCGTACAATTTTCAAACGCTTTGTTTCTAATCTCTTTCAACGAACCAGGAAGAACAACTGACTGAAGAGACGTACAGCCACGGAATGCATCCCACCATATCTCCGTCACTGTGTTAGGAATAGCAAATGCTTTGTCATCCCTTCCAGCAGGGTACTGTATCAAACGGGTTTTATCTATATCATATAATACCCCATCTACAGAAACAAAACAAGAGTTCTTTCTTGACACAGAGATTTTTTGTAGACGTACAACCATCGAATGCACCCCCCCCCTATCTCCGTCACAGAAGCAGGAATATCAACTGACTGAAGAGACGTACAGCCAAGGAATGCACACGGCATTATCTTTGTCACCGAATCAGCAATATCAACTGACTGAAGAGAGGAACAGCCACGGAATGCCGCCCGCCCTATCACCGTCACAGAATCAGGAAGAACAACTGACTGAAGAGAGGAACAGCCTTCGAATGCACTCCACCCTATCACTGTCACAGAATCAGGAATATCAACTGACTGAAGAGACGTACAACCATAGAATACCCTCCACCCTATCTCCGTCACAGAAGCAGGAATAACACATGCTGTTTCATTCCTTCCCGCAGGATACCGTATCAAAAGTTTTTTATCTATATCATATAATACCCCATCTACAGAAACAAAACAAGAGTTCTTTCTTGACACAGAGATTTTTGGTAGAGACGTACAGCCTTCGAATGCCCCATCCTCTATCTCCGTCACCGAATCAGGAATATCAACTGACTGAAGAGACGTACAGTCTTCGAATGCATAACTCCCTATCTTCGTCACCGAATCAGGAATATCAACAGACTGAAGAGACGTACAGCCACCGAATGCCCACTCCTCTATCTTCGCCACAGAATCCGGAATATCAACTGACTGAAGAGACGTACAGCCATAGAATGCCATCCACCCTATCTCCGTCACAGAATCAGGAATATCAACTGACTGAAGAGAGGAACAGTCACGGAATACCTCCCACTTTATCTCCGTCACCCAAGCAGGAATGTCAACTGACTGAAGAGACGTACAACCGGAGTATTTACAACTCGCTGTGCACCAATATGTTTTGATTAAAACGGTAGAAAAGTGGTGACGCAGATTCTATAGATGGGGGAAATGATGAAGAATTAACGTATTTAACTTTTGTAAACCACAAAA
>CADBLU010000200.1 GCA_902795605.1 uncultured Prevotellaceae bacterium
TCGAGCTTCACCCCACAAAGTATGCTGAGGAGCTGGTTAAGAAGATGGAGAAGAGCGGTGCCAAGGCATATCTCGTAAACACTGGTTGGAACGGTACCGGCAAGCGTATCTCCATCAAGGACACACGCGGCATCATCGACGCTATCCTCGACGGCAGCATCAACAGCGCTGAGACCAAGAAGATTCCTTACTTCGACTTCGAGGTGCCCACAGCACTCCCCGGCGTCGATCCCGCCATCCTCGACCCGCGCGACACTTATGCCGATCCCACCGTGTGGGAGGAGAAGGCCAAGGACCTCGCATCACGCTTCATCAAGAACTTCGTCAAGTATGAAGGCAATGAGGCTGGCAAGGCTCTCGTGGCTGCCGGACCGAAACTCTAAGACATCAGGCTTTAGCGCCAAATAGAAACTGCCCCCTGCGACCCCATGCCGCAGGGGGCAGTCGTTTTCTCACGAGATGGCGTTGTGAGAGGAATGCCGGGCATTTTCGGAATCAGCGTTTTGACATAGGTCAAAAAAACGGGCGCAAGGGGAAAAAGACGGCCGAAAAGTTTGTGTGTGCGCAAACAATCCATTAATTTTGCATCGTGTTCGTGAGAATACTTTTCATTAGGTTAGTAGTTTGATAGATTTTAAGGTAAAGATTATGTTATTAGATTTTGAGACATCAATGATGTTGGCCGTGGTCGCAGTTGCGACAGTGCTAAGTGTCATTACTTTAGTAAAGACCAACATTCGTTGAATTGTTTTCAGGAGGCCGGTGTGAGCGATTCATGTCGTCCTCTTTTTTTTGTGCCTTTTGCCACCGGCTATGGCCGTCAAAGTGCCAGCAGACGCTATGCCAGGCGGCTTTTGCAGCCTTAAATCTTAAAAAAAACTCAATTAATCAATAAATTGCATAATTAACACTCCAAAACTCCGCTTATTTGCGGAATTCTGATTAAATTTGCACCCAATAATGGCAATAGTGACCGCTTTTTCCGCTTCGAAAGAAGATTTCGACCAGTGGGAGGGGTGGATTTTGCACATGGAACCCAATAAAAATAGACCAATGAGACGATTCTTTTTTGCTTGCACCGTCATGCTGTCGGCCATGGTGCTGTTTTCCTCTTGTCTGGGCGACGACGATGATGACGAGACCGTGTATCCCGACGATGCCGCCATCACCTCGTTCACTCTGGGCACACTCAAGCAATACTGCACCAAGAAGGACAGGAACGGCAACGACAGCACCTATGTGGTGGCCGTGACAGGCAGCAACTACAAGATGTATATCGACCAGGTGAACCGCCTGATCTACAATCCCGACTCGCTGCCCTACGGCACCGATGCCGCTCATGTGGTGTGCAATGTGACGAGCAAAAACTCGGGCACCATCCTCCTCAAGAGCATGACCAGCGACTCGGTGGCCTGGTACAACAGTTCCGACTCCATCGACTTCACCCAGCCGCGCAACATGATTGTCTTCTCGGCCAACGGCAAGCACCGCACTGACTATACCGTGCAGCTCAACGTGCGTAAGGAAGTGCCCGACTCCTTCGTCTGGCACCAGAGCTACTCGCTCGATGCCTTCGCCGACGCCAAAGGGCTGAAGGCGGTGCATTTCAACGACCGCATCTTCGCTTTCGTCAGCGACGGCGACAACGGAATGATCTTCTCTACCGACGAGGACGACATCGACTGGCAGATGGTGCCGTGGAACCTCGAGAGCCCCATCCCCGCCAAGGCCTATGAGAACGTGGTGGTCATGGGCGACCAGATGTATATGTATGCCTACAACCTGATTCTCCGCACCACCGACGGTGTGGAATGGGAGAAGTCGGCCAACGCCGATATCGAGCAGCTCGTGGCTGCCAGCAGGTCTGTCCTCTATGCCCGCAGCCACGACGGCAACCTGCTCGCCTCGGCCGACGGTGGAGCCACCTGGAAGAGAGAGACCCTCGACAGCGACGCCAGCCTGCTGCCCACCAGCGAGATCTCCTACTGCCTCGTACCCTCACGCGTCAACAAGTCGGTGGAGAGCATCTTGCTCATCGGCAACCGCAGCGTGGCTGAGTACGACACCGACACGCAGGCATACGTGTGGAGCAAGGTCTTCGACCCCGACAACGACATGCCATGGATGTATGTCAGCTACTTCGACATGCCCTCTCTCGCACTGCCCAGACTCGCCTCGCTCACTGCAGTGCCCTATGCCGACGGTATCATCGCCGTGGGCGGACAGGGAGTGGGAGCCTGCGAGGTGCCTGCGTTCCAGCAGATCTACTACAGCGCCGACGGAGGCATCTACTGGCGTGAGAACAAGAAATTCTACCTGCCCGAGGGGATGATCTCCAACGACACTTTCACCATGACCGCCGGTTGCGACGACAGCCTGTGGCTCATTTGCGGAGGTAGCGGACAGGTGTGGAAAGGAAGGCTCAGCGGCGGCAGCCCCGTGAAGAAGGCTTTCACCGAATAACGGCTGGCAGATGAGGAGAGGTGCCCTGATAGCCCTGATCATGCTCCTGCCGCTCTCTATGAGGGCACAAGGCGATGTGGAGTATCGCATGGAGATAGGCGGAGGCCTCGGCCTCATGGCCTATGAGGGCGATTTCAACGGCAGCATCCTCAAAGGGCAGCAGCCCATGCTCTCGGCCCTGCTCCGGCGCACCATCAACCCCTATCACGGCTTCAGGCTCAACCTCGCCATGGGAAAGTTGAAAGGCTCGTCGGCCAACGTGGAGACCTACTATCCCGGCATCGCCGAGGCTCCCTACGAATTCAGCAACCTTGTGGGCGACCTCAGTGCCGCCTATGAATACAACTTCTGGCCCTATGGCACGGGGCGCGACTACCGCGGCGCACGCCGCCTCTCGCCCTTCGTCTTCATCGGACTGGGAGCCACCTTTGCCAAGACCGACGACGGTAGCGTGTTCACCGCCAACCTGCCTCTCGGTTTCGGCGTGAAATACAAGTTGGCCGACCGTGTGAACGTCGGCGTGGAGTGGGGCATCCACTTCACACTGAGCGACAAGCTCGACGGGAAGGCCGACCCCTATGGAATCAAGAGCAGCGGACTGTTTAAGAACACCGACAGCTTCTCTGCGCTGCAGGTGACACTCACCTACAGTTTCATGGCCAAATGTAGAACATGTCATAACGAGGATGAATAATCAATTGGACTTCAACCGCATTCCAGAGCACATCGCCATCATCATGGACGGCAACGGGCGATGGGCACTCGAGCAGGGCAAACCCCGCAGTTTCGGACATCAGGCAGGTGTCGACGCCGTCAGGCGCATCACCTCGGAGTGCACACGCCTCGGCGTGAAATTTCTCACGCTCTACACCTTCTCCACTGAGAACTGGAACCGACCCGTCGACGAGATCGCGTCGCTCATGAGCCTCGTCCTCTCCTCTCTCGAGGATGAGATCTTTATGAAAAACAACGTGAGGTTCCGCGTCATCGGAGAGATAGAGCGGCTGCCGAAGGATGTGCAGGACAAGTTGCAGGAGACGATGGACCACACCGCCGCCAACGACACCATGCAGATGATTGTGGCGCTGAGCTACTCGTCGAGATGGGAAATCACCAAGGCCGCCAAGGAAATCGCCGCTGAGGTGAAGGCCGGCAAGATAGGCGTCGACGACATCAGCGAGGAGCTCCTCTCGCAGCACATGGTGACCAACTTCATGCCCGACCCCGACCTGCTCATCCGCACAGGCGCCGAGGTGAGGGTGTCCAACTACCTGCTCTGGCAGATTGCCTATTCCGAACTTTATTTCTGCGACACTTACTGGCCTGACTTCATGGAGGAGGACCTCCACGAGGCCATCCGGTGCTACCAGCAGCGGCAGAGAAGGTTTGGAAAGACCGAGGCACAGGTGGAGGATGAAAACATATAAGACGACAGACAATCCTTGGATAATGAGATACTTCAAGACTATTCTCGCTCTTCTCGCACTGGCTTCCGCTGCCAGCATTCACGCACAGGAAAAAATCGTCAATCCCGACATCTCTTATGCAGGCATCCCGCGCACCTATACCGTGGGAGGCATCGCCGTGTCGGGTGTCGAGGGATATGAGGACTTCATGCTTACCGGCATCTCCGGACTCGCCGTGGGGCAGGAGATCACGGTCCCCGGCAACGACGTGACCGACGCGGTGAAGAAGTATTGGCGGCACGGACTCTTCTCAAAGGTAGCCATCTCGGCCGACTCCATCGTGGGCAACAACATCTATCTGCATATCAGCCTCAGCGTGAGGCCCCGCGTGTCGACCATCAACTACATCGGACTCAAGAAGTCGGAGAGAGAGGACATGGAGGCCAAGCTCGGCATCATCAAAGGCGGCAGCCTCACGCCCAACGTCATCGACCGCGCCAAGATCCTGGCCAAGAAATATTTCGACGACAAGGGATACAAGAACGCTGAGATCAATATCACGCAGCGCGACGACGTGGCCAACGCCAACCAGGTGATCCTCGACGTGGAGGTGGACAAGAAGGAGAAAATGCGTGTCCACGAAATCATCATCGAAGGCAACGACCAGCTCACCGACAAGAAGATCAAGGGCGGCCTCTTCAGCAAAGGCGCGCTGTCGAAGACCCACGAGGCCGGCAAGTTCGCCAACTTCCTCAAGTCGAAGAAGTTTACGCCTGAGCGCTGGAAGGAGGACAAGCTCAAGCTCATCGAGAAATACAACGAGTATGGCTACCGCGACGCCACCATCATCGAGGATAGCGTGTGGAACTACGACGAGAAGCACGTCAACGTCTACGTGAAAGTGGAGGAAGGCACGAAATACTATCTGCGCAACATCAGTTGGGTGGGCAACACCGTCTACTCCACCGACTACCTCAGTCAGGTGCTCGGCATGAAGAAGGGCGACGTCTACAACCAGAAGCACATGAACAAGCGCCTCACCGAGGACGACGATGCCGTGGGCAACAACTACTGGAACAGCGGTTACCTCTTCTACCAGCTCCAGCCGACGGAAGTCAATATCGTGGGCGACTCCATCGACCTCGAGATGCGTATCCACGAGGGCACGCAGGCACACATCAACCGCGTTCGCATCAACGGCAACGACCGTCTCTACGAGAACGTCGTGCGCCGCGAGCTGCGCACCAAGCCCGGCGACCTCTTCTCCAAAGACGCCCTGCAGCGCTCGGCACGTGAGTTGGCCTCCATGGGCCATTTCGACCCTGAGAAGGTGAACCCCGACGTCCAGCCCAACCATGAGGACGGCACCGTGGACATCAACTGGCAGTTGGAGCAGAAGTCGAACGACCAGATAGAGTTCTCGCTCGGATGGGGACAGACGGGTGTCATCGGCCGCGTGGGCCTCAAGCTCAACAATTTCTCCATCCGCAACCTGTTCAACAAGAACAAGGAGCACCGTGGCATCCTCCCCATCGGCGACGGCGAGGTGCTCTCCATCGGCGCGCAGACCAACGGCACCTACTACCAGTCGTACA
>CADBLU010000201.1 GCA_902795605.1 uncultured Prevotellaceae bacterium
ACGACCAAACGACCAAACGACCAACCACCCAAACGACCACCCCCTCTCCTTCCGGCTTCTCAGAAATTCTTTCTGACACCCTGCCAGTCGGGGAATTTCATTTTCAGGTATTCATCATCGAGGAAGAGGGCCGACTGTCCCACCATACCTTTCAGCTGCCAGTCGAGCCACTTCACCACGGCCTTGGCATAGTTGCCGCCATATTTCTCATAATAGGTGCCGCTGTGCCCGTCCTTTGAATTCAGCATCACCACGGGGATATTGTCGGCGATGCGCTCATAATCTTTCTGTGCGTTGGCGTATGCGATGTCGCCGGGGCCGCCAATCATATAGAACATCGGTGTGTGGAGGTTCTTGAGCGACTCCTTCGTCGACCCCATCATCTCCATATCGCCGATGCCAGAGTTCAGCATCACGCAGGTCTTGATACGCGGATCGTGAGCCACACCCAACACCTGGGCACCGCCGCACGACTGTCCCATCGCAGCCACATGGTCAAGGTCGAGACAATGGTAGTATTCCGAACCTGCGGCGGCGTTCTGGTCAGTCAACCAGTCGAGCACCTCCAACAGCATCTTGGGATAAGTGCTGAATGCCGGGGCGGCGGGTTGCTTCTTCGTCTTCTTGGCTTTCTTGGCGGCCTGCTCCCTCTGACGGGCTTGCTCCTCCTGACGGGCCTTGATCTCCTCGGCTGTCAACGGCTGTATCTTCTCGCCGTTGGCCATGACCACCTCACCTTTCGTCTCGGGATAAGCCGACCTCAGCACACCCCTCCACTGGGCCATCACATCCTCTTCGTCATACGGACCGATGGCAGCGGCCACATAGCCATGCGACGCCACCTCGCTCAACAGCAGGCGCATCTCCACATTGTTGTTGAAACAGGCGCCGTTGGCATAGACAATCACGGGCAGGGCGCCCTGCCTTGCCACCACCTCTTTCAGGTTCTGCGGACGATACACCGTGAAGCCCGGGCAGGAGGCATCACCCACCACTTCCGATTTAAACGGGCCTGTTCCGCCGTCTTCCACGATTTGCCTTTGGGTCGTCTGGGCGTTCATCAGTCCCACACTTGCAGCGACCAACATCGCCGTCATCAGTAATCTCTTCATTCTCATAATCATTTAGTTACTCAAGTTTTGTATTTCTCAACTTTTGGAGTTTAGGAGTTTAGAAGATTGGGAGTTTAGACCATAGCACAGATTGCTCCGTGTCAGTATAGGCGATGACTCGCAAGAGTAATGTCTACACTCCTAAACTCCTACACTCCAACACTCCTCTCAACTTAAGAAAGTTGAGTTAGTTAGTATGTGTCACTTATGTTTTATCATCTGGCAATGTGCAAAATTATCAAAAATTCTCATGATAGAAGGGCTTATCCACAACAATTATTTCAAAAAAGCGACAATTTATTTCTATTGCGAGTCTCGCTTTCCATAAAAATTCATTAACTTTGTTCCCAATCTATCATCTACTATGTGATGACCAGAAAAACCAACCGCATCAAAGTGGTATCCGACAAAAAGAAACAAACCAACAAATGGCCGGCCGTGATGCGCAATGTAGGGACATACTTTATGTATGTCCGCAAAAAAAGAGAACTCAACGACCCCCACAAAGAAAGACGCGATTGACATCAAACAGATAAAATAGCAAACACTAACCGCCTATGTCAACGAACAAAAATGCTGCCATACGCTACCAGGCCATTCATACGTGCGTAGAGGTGACAAATCCCGGATCACATCGTTCCAAAACAGACAATGATGTGGCTAAAGGTAATGCTCCATACTTAATAAGAAGTCTTATATACAATATGTTAGACATTCTTTATTGGTGCAGACTTTTAACACCTAAAGAAGAAAGAGAAACTGTTTCCCGTGCAATTCGAGCAGCCAAAAGTCAATATGATCAAAAAAGAAATAATTTATTACAATGAATAAGCAACAACTTGCCAATAGGATATGGGCGGCCGCCAACAGGATGCGGATGAAGATAGACAGCAATGAGTATAAGGACTATCTGCTGGGACTTATCTTTTATAAATTCCTTTCTGATAATGAGGTGGCGCATCTGAAATCCATCGGATGGGAGGATAAGGACCTGCCTGACCTCGTGGAGGACTATGACGATGAGGATGCAGCCGACACCATCGACGACTGCAAGAACAGCATCGGATACTTCATCGAATACAAGAACCTGTTTTCCACCTGGCTCCTGCCCGAAAGCGATTTCAAAGTCGGCGACCTGAGCATTGCCCTCAACTCCTTCGACCGCCTGGTGAGTGCCAACTACAAGCATGTGTATGAGAAGATTTTCATCACGCTGCAGGCCGGACTGACCAAACTCGGCGAGAACCCGACATCGCAGACCAAGGCGCTGAAGGAAATCATCAAACTCATCAAGGACATCCCCACCGACGACTCGCAGGACTACGACGTGCTGGGCTATGTGTATGAGTATCTCATTGGCAACTTCGCCTCATCCGCCGGTAAGAAAGCCGGGGAGTTCTACACACCGCACGAGGTGGCCATGCTGATGTCGGAGATAGTGGCCGACCATCACAAGCAGAAGCAGCAGATAGAGATCTACGACCCCACGAGCGGGTCGGGCTCGCTGCTCATCACCATCGGCAAGAGCGTGGGCCGCCATATCGAGGACCGCAACCGCGTGAAATACTATGCGCAGGAGTTGAAGGAGAGCACCTACAACCTCACCCGCATGAACCTCGTGATGCGCGGCATCCGGCCCGGCAACATCGTCACACGGTGCGCCGACTCCCTCGACGAGGACTGGCCCACAGACGGCGGCGAGCCCCTCTATGTCGACGCCGTAGTGTCGAACCCGCCCTACTCCCAGCACTGGGACCCTACCGACGCCGAGTACGACGCCCGCTTCCGCGACTATGGCGTAGCGCCGAAGAGCAAGGCCGACTATGCGTTCCTGCTCCATGAGTTGCACCATATCAAGCCCGACGGCATCCTCACCATCGTGCTGCCCCACGGCGTACTGTTCCGTGGCGACCCCGAGGATGACGGCGAGGGGAAAATCCGCAGAAAACTGATAGAGAAAAACCAGATAGACTGTATCATCGGTCTGCCTGCCAACATCTTCTTCGGCACGGGCATCCCCACGCTCATCATGGTGCTGAAGCAGAACAGGCGAGACGACGATATCCTCATCATCGATGCCTCAAAGGGTTATGTGAAGGACGGCAAGAGCAACAGACTGCGCGCCTGCGACGTGAAGCGCATCGCCGACACCGTGCGTGAGCGCAGGGAGGGGACGGGCTACTCACGAAAGGTGAGCCGCGAGACCATCCGCGAGAACAACTACAACCTCAACATCCCGCGCTATGTCGACTCCTCCGAGGCGCCCGAGCAATACGATATCTACGCCACGATGTTCGGAGGCATCCCCAATGCGGAAATCGACCAGATGGCCCGATATTGGGAGGCGCTGCCGTCGCTCCGCAAGGAGTTGTTCCGGCCGACAGGCGACAGGCCCTACTCCACCGTCACCTCCGCCGACTTGGCCGACGTGATAGAGAAGAACGCTGACGTCACCGCCCTCCGTGCCCGATTCAGACAGGCCTTCGAGGGCTTCGCCGATGTCCTGCACCACCGGCTGATTGACAACTATGCGACCGTCAACGACCTGAAGGCGCTCTATGAGATTGCCGATGATATCTTCCTCCGACTGCAGACCATCCCTCTGGTGGACCGCTATGCCGCCTACCAGGCATTGAGCGACAACTGGCAGACCATCGTGAGCGACATCGAGATGCTGCAGACCGAGGGACTGGACGCCGCACGCGTGGTGGAAGAGGCCACCAAACTGGTGAAGAAAGGTGACGACGAGGTGGAGGTGCCCGACGGACTGAAGGGCCGCATCATCCCCTTCACGCTGGTGCAGCAGACGATGTTCGGCGCTGAATTGCAGGCCATCAGCGACATGGAGTCACGCAGCGAGGAGATAGTGGCAGAGATAGAGGAAATCAAGGAGGGCTTCACCGAGGATGAGGCGCAAGAATACCTCGAAGGCGACGACACCCCGAAACTCGACAAAAAGAAAATCAAAAAGGATGCAAAGGCCAAGGGCGATGACATTGAACCAGAGACCAAGGAGAAACTGAAGCAGTTGGTCGCCCTCTGGGATGAGCAGACCAAACAGAGCAAGACCTTGAAAGAGGCCCGCCAGGCGCTGATTGACAAGACGAAAGCGGCCATCGAGAACCTCACCGACGAGGAAATCGCATCGCTACTCCACATGAAGTGGATAGACCCCGTGTGCGAAGGTATCAATGGCACACTCTCTGCCGAACTCGACAAGATGGAGAAAGGCATCGTGGCGTTGGCTGGCAAATATGCGGTGTCGTTTCATCAACTGAACGAGCAACTCGCTTCTACCCAGAATGAACTATCCGGACTGATTTCGCAATTAGAGGGCGACGAATCCTCTATTGACGGACTGAATGCCCTTGTGGATTTTTTAGGATGAGGCCATGAGCAAGACATCTATCAGATTCTACAAAGACCACATGGTGCGGGCGGTTTGGGATGACGAGCATTCCAAATGGTGGTTCTCGGTGCTCGATATCGTAGGAGCCATCAACGGGCAAGATGACCACCAGAAAAACCGCAACTATTGGAAATACCTGAAGGCGAAACTGCGTAAAGAGCAGAACGAGTTGGTTAGTGCCACTACCCAACTGAAACTCACGGCTTCTGACGGGAAGAGATACCGCACCGATGTCATCAGCCAGAGGGACGTTGAAAAACTTGCGAAATCCATTCACAACGACCGCGCCACCGCATTCCTGGATTGGTTCACGTATAGCGACAACAGTGTAGACGGCAAGAGCAAGAAAAAAGCCTATGCGCTGATAGAAAGTGGTTTACTCGACAATATGGAGCCAGGCACAGTGAAGTCTTTGCAACAGATTCATGCTTATCTCTTTGGCGGACTCTATGACTTCGCCGGACAGATTAGGACAAAAAATATTTCAAAAGGCGGTACCCTGTTTTGTCTTGCGGAGTATCTGATGCAAAATTTGAACACCATAGAGCAGATGCCTGAGATAAATTTTGACGAGATAGTAGACAAATATGTTGAGATGAACGTGGCACATCCCTTTATGGAAGGAAACGGCCGAAGCACTCGTATATGGCTTGACCTCATCTTTAAAAAACGCATCGGCATGTGTGTGGACTGGAGCAAAATAGAAAAGAAAGCGTATCTTGACGCTATGCGCAGAAGCGCGACAGATGCCAGTGCCATCAAATCGCTGCTTCGAGGTGCAATGACCGATAGAATTGATGACCGTGATGTCTTCATGAAAGGCATCGATTATTCGTACTATTATGAGCAGGAGGACAACGAATGAAACAACCAGAGATAAGATTCAAAGGATTTGAGGGGGAGTGGAAAACTGTACAATTAGATGCTTGTGTAGATTTCCTTGACAATCTGCGAAAGCCAATAGATGAACGAAGTAGAATAAAAGGGAAATATCCTTATTATGGTGCATCAGGTATAGTAGATTATGTGCATGATTATATTTTTGATGAGGAACTAATACTATTAAGTGAAGATGGTGCAAATATAACTGATAGGAATTACCCTGTTTGCTTTCTTGCAAGCGGTAAATATTGGGTTAACAATCACGCTCATGTTCTCAAGACTAAAGATGGATTTGTCAATGGTTATGTGAGTAATGCTATGGAGCGCAAAGACTATACGCAGTATAATACTGGTATGGCTATGCCTAAACTAAATAAAGAAGTTTGCAAGAAAATACCACTAACTCACCCCTGTAAGAATGAGCAGCAAGCCATTGCTGACTATTTCAAGTCATTGGATTCTTTGATTCAGACAACGACGAAGAAGATAGCATCATTGAAGCAAATGAAGTCCGCTTGCCTTGTTTCCATGTTCCCTCAAGAAGGAGAGAAAAAACCCCGTGTTCGTTTCAAGGGGTTCGAAGGGGAGTGGAAATGCGAACCTTTAAGCAAGTTGAGCAAGAAAGTTATTAAAAAGAACCAGAACCTAGAGTATAAAATAACTTTAACTAATTCTGCTGAATATGGTATTATAAATCAATTGGATTTCTTTGACCACGATATTTCTAATGGAGATAATATTAGAGGGTATTTTGTTGTGGAGAATGATGACTTTGTTTATAATCCACGAATATCAACTTCTGCTCCAGTAGGTCCTATTAATAGAAACATGTTGGGATACACTGGTGTGATGTCGCCTTTGTATTATGTTTTTAAAGTTTTCGGTATTGACAAAGACTATTTGAGCATTTTCTTTAAGACAAATCTGTGGCATAAGTTTATGAAAGATAATGGCAATTCTGGTGCCCGTTTCGATAGACTCTCTATTACAGATGATGTATTTGTGCAAATGCCAATCTTTTATCCATCCGATATCAAAGAGCAACAAAAAATCTCTTCTTTCTTCTCTACTCTCGACGCCCAAATCTCCCTCCAGACCCAGCGTCTTGAGAAACTGAAGCAAATCAAGTCCGCTTGTCTCGATAAAATGTTTGTCTAAGCCATTCGTCAGCCATGTACATCCCACCCTATAAGATAACGGACAAAATGATGCGGTTGCTCTCAGAAATCTCGGAGCAAGTGGGCATCATCACCACACAACTGGGTGAAAGCGTCCCGTCGCCACGGGAAGCGGGTGTTGGGTCCTCTTTCCAACCGCAAGAGGAGAAAGAGGAAGGCAATGGACTGCACGATAAACTGCACGATAAACTGCACGATAAATTCCCAAAGTTGTCGGGCAAGGCAGTTGAGATTTTGGGAATCCTGAAAGCACATCCCAGTCTGAACGCTTCAGAGATGGGAGAAAAGGCAGGACTCTCACTTCGTCAAGTGAGGACACACATTGGCACACTGAAGAAAGCCGGTCTCATTGTGCGAGTGGGAAGCAATAAAACCGGCTACTGGAAAGTAACTCTTGACACAGAATAAATAGTACATACCCTCATCTATCACGATATGAGCGACAACCTAAACATACAACCTTTTGACAAGGAACTGGCCTTCGAACAGGCCCTGTGCGACACCCTTTTGCAGCATGGCTGGAACGAAGTGATCAACCGCCCCACCGAAGAGGAGTTGGTGCAGAACTGGGCCGACATCATCTACGACATGAACCGCGACCGCGATGTGCTGGGCAGTTATAAGTTGACCCCTTCGGAGATGCAGCAGGTGATGGAGCAAGTGAACATCTGCGGCAGTCCGTTTAAGGTGAACCGGCTCATCAACGGCAGGCAGGTGTGCATCAAGCGCGACAACCCTGAGGACACCCACAACTACGGCAAAGATGTGTATCTGAAGATTTTCGACCCAAATGAAATCAAGAGCGGGCAGAGCCGCTACCAGATAGTGCGCCAGCCGTGCTTCAGGGCCGCCAACCCACTGGCCGGCGACCGCCGCGGCGACGTGCTGCTGCTCATCAACGGCATGCCCGTCATCCATATCGAACTGAAGCGCAGCCGTGTGGACGTGTCGCAGGCGGTATTCCAAATCAAGCGCTACATGCACGAGGGCGTGTTCTCGCACGGCATCTTCTCGATGGTGCAGATTTTCGTGGCTATGACTCCCGAAAAGACGCTCTATTTCGCCAACCCCGGCAGGGAAGAGGGATTCCTGCAGGAGTTCCAGTTCCACTGGGCTGACTGGAACAACCAGGAGATCTTCGACTGGCACCGCGTGGCCGTGGAACTGCTCAATATCCCCATGGCCCATCAGTTTATCGGCTACTACACCATCGCCGATGAGAAAGACCAGACGCTGAAAGTGCTGCGCTCCTACCAGTATTATGCCGCCAGCAAAATCTGCGACATCACCTCAAAGACCAACTGGGACGAGCACGAGCACCGGGGCGGCTATATCTGGCACACCACGGGCTCGGGCAAGACGATGACCTCGTTTAAGTCGGCGCAGTTGATTGCCAACAGCAACGACGCCGACAAGGTGGTGTTCCTCATGGACCGCATCGAACTGAGCACGCAGTCGCTCGAAGAATACCGTGGCTTCGCCGGCGAGGACGAGACCATTCAGGACACGCAGAACACCGTCATCCTGGCGAGCAAACTCGACAGCACGAGCAACGACGACCGGCTGATAGTGACCTCCATCCAGAAGATGGCCAACATCAAACCGGGCGGCTCCATCGACGCGGCGCTGATAGAGCGTGTGGGCAAGAAACGCCTCGTGTTCATCATCGACGAGTGCCACCGCTCCGTCTTCGGCGAGATGCTGATGAGCATCAAGCGCACCTTCCCGAGGGCACTGCTCTTCGGCTTCACGGGCACACCGGTGTTCGAGGAGAACGCCCACAACGAAATCACCACGGGCACACTTTTCGGTGACATGCTCCACAAATACACCATCGCCAATGGCATCCCCGACGGCAACGTGCTGGGCTTCGACCCCTACCGCGTGAACACCTACGACGACGAGGAGTTGCGCGAGAAGGCGGCCTTCTGCCGGCTCGGCATCCACAGCCTCGACGAGATAGAGGGCAACGAAGAGGCCATGGAGACCTACCGCCACTTCATGGAAGAGATGCAGATGCCCGACACCTATATGGAGAACGGCGAGACGAGGCACGGCATCGAGCACTTCCTGCCCAAGAAACTCTATCAGCAGGACGTCCACCACCAGGCCGTGGCCGCCGACATCATGGGCAAGTTCGACCGGCTGAGCAAAAACCGCAAGTTCCACGCCATCCTCGCCACGCAGAACATCCCCGAGGCCATCGCCTACTACCAGATTTTCAAGCACCAATACTCTTCGCTCAACGTGGTCACAGTGTTCGACAACAACATCGACAACAGCGACGAGGGCATCGCCCGCGAGGATGCCATCCTCGAGATGCTGGCCGACTACAACACTAAATACCACACCTCCTTCGCCCTGCCCAGTTACGGCAAGTACAAGAAAGACGTGGCGAAGCGGCTGGCGCACAAGAAACCCTACGTGGGCGTGGAGAACGACCACTCGCAGCAGATAGACCTGCTCATCGTGGTCACACAGATGCTGACGGGATACGACTCGAAATGGGTGAACACGCTCTATGTGGACAAGGTGATGAAATATGTGGACATCATACAGTCGTTCTCGCGCACCAACCGCCTCTTCGGCCCCGACAAGCCCTTCGGCACCATCTACTACTACTCCTTCCCCTACACGATGGAGCAGAACATCAACGACGCGCTCGAGGTGTATGTGGACCGACCGCTCGGCGTCTTCGTCGACAAACTGGAGGACAACCTCATGAACATCAACCGCAAGTTCCTGCACATCCGCGACATCTTCCACTCGCACGAATTGTTCAACTTCGAGAGGCTGCCCGACACACGCGAGGACAGACGGATGTTCGCACAGGACTTCAGCACCATGACACGACTGCTGGAGGCCGCCAAACTGCAGGGCTTCGACTGGGAGAAGAGCGAATATGAGTTCAGGCATGGCGACACCTACACCAAGGTGGTGATGGAACTCGACGAGCAGACCTACCAGATACTGTTGCTCCGCTACCGCGAACTGTTCGGGCAGGGACCAGGTGGAAACGGAGGCAACGACTTCGACTATCCGGTGGACACCTATATCACGGAGACGGGCACGGGAACCATCGACGCCGAATACATCGACTCGAAATTCCAGCGGTATATCAAGAAACTGTATACCGACGGACCGGGCAGCGAAGCGTCAAAAAAGGCGCTGCAGGAACTGCACAAGACATTCGCCTCGCTCTCGCAGAAAGACCAGCGCACCGCCATCCTGATACTCCACGACATCCAGAGCGGCGACCTGCGCCCCGAGGCCGGCAAGACCATCCAAGACTATATCAACGTGTATCAGTTGAGGGAACTGCACCAGCAAATCCTCATCCTCTCGGAGGCCACCGGCGTGAACATCGCTATGCTGACGGAACTGATGCTCGCCAACCCCACGGAGCAGAACTTAGACGACTTCAACCGCTTCGCGGAACTCCGCCTGACACTCGACCCGGCAAAGACCAGAGTATTCATCACGAAAGTGGTGGGCACAGAGCCCAAGCCGCGCATGGTGCTGGCAAAGGGCGCTAAACTGCTGAAAGAGTTTATCCTCGACCCGGAGATGCGGGAGAAGATACTGGAGGCTTACCTGAACGACGACATCACCCTCATGACAGCCACCGCCGCAAAACCGTCGGTGGAGGATGAGTTCAAGAAACTGGAGGCGTCCGAAGAAGTGCCTCAGCCACCGACAGTGTCTTTGGAAGAGAAAATTCGGACAGAACTGGAGAAGATGATCTCGTCGACCCTCGACGGTGTGAAAGGCAGCATGCGCCCAATGAGGGAGGTGGTCGACGGCCTGTTCTATGTGCTCGACAAGGAGTCCATCCCTTCGCTCGACGGTGTGGGAATGTTCATCCACCGCGCATTCACCAACCTTTATAAGGACGATGCCATTATCGTGGACAAGTTCGTGGCGTTCAACCTGTTAGTGACGAAATTCGAGGCTTATCTGAAGAAACTCTACTATCTGATGAAAGGGCATGAGATTCAGCCACGGTATGAAGGGGAGGACGTGACATGGGCAAACGTGATTCATGAAGTAAGGCCGCTGTGGCATTTGAAATACAGCAGCGACGAGACACGGCAGAAACTGCACCAATGGCTGCTGATAGTGAAGGAATGGCGCAACAACGAGTCGCATATCTCGCCCACGGCGTCGGAGCAGGAACTGACGGCAGCCGTCAGCATCATCGTCACCATGTACTGCTATGCCACCGGCTCGTGCATCACCGACCTTGAGATGAACGGGCATGACTTGGACGGAGCCCAATTACCAAACAGCCACCAAACGGACGGTGACCTTCCGGAGACCCGCATTCTCCCTGTCCGTCCCTACAGCCAAAGGGATGCCGAAGAGCAGGAGTACGACCAGGCCGCCGATTCGTTCATCCCCGCCAGCAAACTCACCGAGCAGCAGAGAATCGATGTGCTCCGTACGAGTATGGCGCAGATGATCAATCACGGTGGCTACCGGGCATCAGACAAGACCTTCTGCAAGCAGCGCCATTGGATAGCCATCTACCGCATAGCCGCCGACGAGGGCTTTATCATCGAGGGTGACTTCAAACACTTCAAACATATCATCGACGACATGCAACTGCCGATAGCCGACATCCCCCTCAAGGACGAGACACTGGAGCAGAACGTCAAAGACATCTATGCCCAGCCTTTCACCGATTGGAAGAGCAATGGCTTATCAGGCAGACGCCTCAATGAGTATAATGACATCCACCACTGCGCCGAAGTCTTCGCCCAGATACTGAAGGAGAACAGGCCGAAGAGGATTGAAGATTGAAGATTGAGGATTGAGATATACCCATTTTAATACCAACTTTACAACAATGAAAGAAGCAAATTCCCCTACCCGATTCGTCTTCAATACCATCGGACTATTCACCCGTGACAACAAGGCGACCGTTGAATTCTACACGGAGGTGTTCGGCTTCACTACCGAATGGGACGGCGTCCAACCCAATGTGGAGATGACATTGGACAATATGCGCATCATCCTATTTCCACGCGAGGCCTTCGAGCAGATGGTCTCGCGGAAGTTCCAGTATCCCGAAGGCCTTAACGGCACTGTGGAATTGGCATTCGACGTGCCGACTTTCGCTGATGTAGACAAGGAGTATCAGAATGCCATCGACCATGGGGCGGCGTCCGTCCTTCCTCCCACCACGGAACCATGGGGACAGCGCACCTGCTATGTGGCAGACCCTGACGGCAACTTGATAGAGATCGGTTCTTTCACGGAATAGGAACAGACGGTTTGCACACTGATATAATGATGAAAACGGTTGCGCTCAACATTGGTTCTACACCCGCCCTTCTTATCGGAGAGAAGAGCGACAGGGTTTTCCTGTTTGTCCCCGGCATGCATGGCCGGAAGGAAGAGGCATTGGACTTTGCGGAAGTCGCGGTGCCGAAAGGTTATCAGGTGATGGGCATCGACTTGCCTGTAGAGCGCAAGCCCTGGGAGGTGATGTCCCTGCTGAGCGAGTTCCGTTACTATCTCTACCAAAACTGGAAATCAGTATCCATCCGTGCCAATAGCATCGGCTCGTGGTTCTCGATGCTGGTATTCCAAGAAGAGGAGATAGCGCGTGCCCTGTTTGTCTCCCCTCTTCTCGACATGCAAAAATACATCGAGGAGCAGCCATCGCGTGATGAAAACTATTACAGGTGGACAATGATGCATCCCGTTGACCGTTGGGATGCGCCTACATACATCCTCCGTCCAGAGAAAGACCTGGTTGTCAGTGAGGCTGTCGGGCGTGACTTCATCAGTCAGCACAAATGCCAGATAACCACCATGCCGGGAGGCGAGCATTGGTTCCACACGCCAGAGCAGGTCGCATTCATGAGAGCATGGGAAACAAATGTTCTCAATGGATATGAATGACCACGAAGAAAAGGCAATAATACAGGTCTATATATGAATTGGACAATTATAATCATAGAGACCATCGTGATGACCATCGCTTTCACGGCGATGATTCTCATTCCGTTGGTGAAGAATCCCGTGTGGTGGATCCATGAC
>CADBLU010000202.1 GCA_902795605.1 uncultured Prevotellaceae bacterium
TCAAACAGTCCTCGCCCAAGACGACACCGAAAAGCCTCATTTGTTACCGACGGCTCCCGCTATCGTTCGCCCAGCAAACACCCCGCCTCTTGTCGTGGCAGACATACGAAGCGGTTTTAATAATGATCTCTTCTTTTCGGATAGACCTAAATTAACCGCCAGTTCTTTGGAATTGGTGGATGCCTCGGCAATAACGTTTTTTCCGTTTACATTGACATTAATAGTAAATTTTACGCTCTTGGCCATTGCGGTTTGAAAAATTATTATTATATTTGCGCTGTAAACAATACTATCATGGAGGGAAGAAAATCAAGACATAAAAGAGCCACCATCTATTTGGTAATAGCAGACATATGTTTGCTGCCCTTTTTATTTGGGCTGGTTTTCGGCGCCATTGAGTATTCGTTTTTTGGATTTATCGGTTTAGTCTTTTTTTTAGGGTTGGGGATTTATACCCTTTCTGATGAACTGAATGAGGGCGATTTTCATGGCAAACACATGGATGTCTGATTAACCAGCCTCTCAAACCTCTTTCTCGCCTCCTCCGCCGACACCTTGGGTGACTCGGCATTTTTTTTGCTCTTCTCCCAGGGGAACGGCAGAAGCTTCTCCGGAGTGATTTTGCCCTTGATGTGCGGCTGGATGCCTATCGTGGCGCTCATCCGCATCCGCTCCCAACTGTCACGCATCTCGTCCTCATGGAGGTCGTGCCACGCCTTGCAAACCGCCTCGAACTCTCCCGGTGTCAGCCTGCAGAAGTCGTCGAGCGACAGACCCACACAGCCCAACGCATGCCCGAGAAGCGCATCAATGCCTACTGGCTTTTTTTCGCCCTCAGCGACACCGCCGGCATCCTCGTTCAGCGTGCCCACCCATGCCGTGATGTCCTCCGGACTGATGCTGTCGGCGAAGTCCATCAACGACAGGTTGAAGTCAAGGCCGTCGTGCTTCGAGGCGGAGCAGATGCAACACCACAGATAGGTGCAGTAGTCCGAGATGTCGCCCTTGATGTCCGTCACCTCCCTGCCCGTCTCACGCTTAAAACGGAGCATAGCCCCCATAGTTTGCCTACAGGGGTATGCCGTTCCGTTCACAATAATTTCAACCCTTGACATATACTATGACTATGCTTTGCCGGGATAGGTGGTCGGTTCGCCGTCGTTCTCGAAGCTGATGCTTTGACGAGCAATGCGACAAAGTCGATCACGCGTTAAAAACAAGAATTCCCACGAATTGATCGAAAATTTCAACAATATGGGGTAGTTCATATAAAACCTCCAAGTTTTGCATGCTTGTAAGTAAAAATTTCAGTATAATTATATGTTTCAGTACTATTCGCTGAATGGTTACCTGATGTTCTCGAGTGTTCAATAAATGTTAATTCAAAAAGGAATTTTCTCGAAACAAAGAATAATCTATTACCTTTGCATGAATTTTTTAGAAAATAAGAGAAATGAAAATAACAGAGATACCCGTATTGCTGCTGACAGGCTATCTGGGCAGCGGAAAAACAACATTAGTCAACAGAATTCTAAACAATAAGCGAGGCATCAAGTTTGCCGTCATAGTCAATGACATCGGCGAAGTGAATATCGACGCTGACCTTATCGAGAAAGGCGGCATCGTCGGCAAGAAAGATGAGAGTCTGGTAGCATTGCAAAATGGATGTATCTGCTGCACCCTGAAAATGGATCTCATACAGCAGTTGCATGATATCACGCAAATGCATCGGTTCGACTATATCGTCATCGAGGCAAGCGGCATCTGCGAGCCCGAACCCATCGCACAGACCATCTGCTCTATTCCTACGATGGGCATGGAATATATCAAGGATGGTGTCTGCCGGCTCGACTGTATCGTGACAGTGGTGGATGCGCTCAGAATGCAGAGCGACTTCCAAGGCGGTATGGATTTGCTCAAATCACAGATTGATGAGGAAGACATAGAGAATCTCGTGATCCAGCAGATAGAATTCTGCAATATCGTCTTGCTCAACAAGGCTTCAGAGGTATCTCCTGAAGAACTGGCCCGAATCCGGGAGATTGTGCGTGTTCTTCAACCCAAGGCAGAAATCATCGAGTGTGATTATGGAGATGTGGAACTGAGCAAGATTCTCGACACCCACCTCTTTGATTTTGAGAAGGTTGCCACCTCTGCCACATGGATTCAGGAACTGGAGAAACACCACGACGAAGAAGATGACGATGATGATGATGATGACGACGACCACGATCATCACCATCATGATGACGACGATGACGATGATGACCACGACCATCACCATCATCACGACCATGATGATGACGATGACGACGAAGATGATGAGCACCACTCAGGGCACGGCCATCACCATCACCACCACCATCATCATGAGGGTGGAGAAGTGGAAGAATATGGTATTGGCACCTATGTATATTACCGCCGTGCCCCTATGGATTTGTCGCTCTTTGATGAGTTCGTGGCCAGAAAATGGCCCAAAGGAGTGATCAGAGCCAAAGGAATATGCTATTTTGACGATGAGACAGACATGTGCTATCTGTTTGAGCAGGCAGGCAAGCAAGTGAGTCTGAAGAATGCCGGCAAATGGTATGCCACCATGCCCGCCGACGAGTTGGCACAACTCATGGAGCGCGAACCCGGCCTCATGCATGACTGGGACGACCAATATGGCGACAGGATGCAGAAAATCGTCTTCATCGGCCAGCATCTCGACAAGGAGACGATCGCTCGCGAACTTGACCGGTGTCTGGTGAAGAGATAGGGTAGGGCAATGACTATTGCTTCTCCGTCAGATACTTCCAATAGCGGCGGGGCATATCATTGAGTTGTTTGCGGGGGTTCAGGCGCTCACGGATGCAGATAGCCTTGAAATAGGTGCGCCAGAGGTCTTGCAGGAGATGGTCATCGCTGCTGAGGATGTCGTCGGAGAGTTTGCCGTCGGTGAGCGAGAAGGGAACCGACGCCTCATCCTCGAAAGTGACACGGATGGGGGTGGACTGCCCGTCGAAGTGATAGCCGTAATGCCTGTGAGCGTCATAGATGAGCCATGGCTGGTCGCGGAAACGGTCGTGGAAATGATGGACGACAAGCGGCAGCACATTTTGGTCGGGTGAGATGACGGCGAGATAGGTGCCGTCTATCGCCTTCTGAAACCGCACGAACTGCATCATACGGTGTGCTTCATGCATTACGCGGCGCGCTATCTGCGTCACTGTCAGCACATCCGTGTCGGCGAAATTCCGCACCACCTCACGCCCTTGCCGGAACACTTTGCATACGACCATAAACAACGGTTGCCACAGTTCCTGCAATTCAGACAACTGGCTGACAGAAATCAGTCGCAAGGCTTCCCGGGGCAACTTCTTCTCAAGTCCTGTCCACACGCGTCGTGCTTTCTCACTGTCTGTCGTCACCGTGTAAACCCGTTCACAGAACAGAGGCAGCACATCACCGCCCGTCAGCAACCGCTCTGGCTCTTCTTTCAGCAGGAAAGCATCAAACACCGCTGAGAGCATGCCGTCCATCGTCCCGTCGAAAACGTATACTGTCATTCCTCAAAGTTCAGTTTCAGTTGCCTTTCATCCGCAGCCCGTTTCCGCTGTGCTTTCGACACGAGCAACGGGCGCAGGCGTTCGGGACGCAGCTCGTTGATGCCCACGATGGGTTGTGAGAAAGACGTGGTCAACTCACCACATGTGATGAAATATTGCGCTTTCTTCATCACCACACCCATCTTCTTCAAATGATAGGAGGTGACCCGCCCCGACCGACGCGCGTTCACGATGAGCCACGCCGACTTGGTGCCGAGTCCGGGCACACGCAGCAGCTTTTCATATTCGGCAGTATTGATGTCGACAGGGAAAAACTCCGGGTGCCGTAGCGCCCAGGCCAGCTTGGGGTCTATCTCCAAGTCGAGATGGGCATGACGGTCGTCCACAATCTCGTCGACGGTGAAATGATAGAAACGCAGCAGCCAGTCGGCCTGATAAAGACGGTTCTCACGGACGAGAGGCGGTTGCTTCAAGACGGGCAGACGAGGATCGTAGGTGTTCACGCTGACGTATCCTGAATAGTAGACACGCCGCATCTGCGCCTGGCCATAGAGCGATGACGACATCTGCAGGATGTCGCGGTCGGTCTCGCTGGTGGCTCCGACAATCATCTGCGTCGACTGCCCGGCGGGCACAAAACGGGGGGCGTGACGGTATTTGCGGCGCTCTTCCTTGTTTTCCAAGATACCCTGCCTGATCATCTGCATGGGTTGGAACACACTCTGATGGTCCTTTTCTGGCGCAAGCAGTTTGAGTGACTCCTCGCGGGGAATCTCGATGTTCACACTCATACGGTCGGCCCAAAGTCCAGCCTCAGTGAGCAGGTCTTTCGACGCTCCGGGGATGGTCTTCAGATGGATATATCCGTTGAACCGATGTTTCGTTCGCAGGTCACGCACAATGGCCACAAGCCGCTCCATCGTGTAGTCGGGATTGCGCACGACACCACTCGAGAGAAACAATCCTTCGATGTAGTTGCGACGGTAAAACTCCATCGTGATTTCCTCCAGTTCCGACACGGAGAGCGTGGCTCGTGGGATGTCGTTGGAACGGCGGTTGATGCAGTAGGCGCAGTCGTAGATGCAATAGTTTGTAAGCATCACCTTCAGCAGAGAGATGCAACGTCCGTCGTCGGCAAACGAATGGCAGATGCCTACGCCACCCACGGTGTTGCCCACCATGCCTTTGCGGCCGCTGCGTACAGTGCCGCTTGATGAGCACGACACATCGTACTTCGCCGATTCTGCCAATATCCGCAGGCGTTCCATCGTCTTCTCTGTCAACATGATGCCGCTATATTAATATTAGGTGTCCACAAACTATTTCACAATCAAGACAAACACATATTTCTGCAAAATTAGGCAATTCCCACAAGAAATCCAAGTTCGTCTGTGTTAAAAAACGCATCATTGTGATGCACTGATATCAGTTGACAACACATCGGCAACATTCCAGTATATATGTCATCTTTATACATTATTGTCTATAAAGTGCTCAATATCAACCAGCTTTCTGTTCTTTAACAAACCTTAAGACGCAAAAATCTTCATCTTCACTTTTTTTGATTACTTTCGTGACGGAAAACAAGCGTGTTTGTCAGTTTTTTGCAATCACGCTCATTTGCTCATTTTGAATCAAACAAAAAAGACATAAACAATGAAAGTAAAAATCCAGACCATGTTGGGCGACATTATAGTCCGCCTCTACGACGAGACACCTCTGCACCGAGACAATTTTCTGAAACTGGCGAAGGAGGGCTATTATGACGGCACATTGTTCCACAGGGTCATCAAAGACTTCATGGTGCAGGGCGGCGACCCCGACTCAAAAGGCGCTCCTGCCGGTAAGATGCTGGGAGCGGGTGGTCCAGGTTACACCATTGAGGCGGAGATAAAAGACACACTGTTGCATAAACGCGGCGCCCTGGCAGCCGCCAGGCAGGGAGATCAGGTGAATCCTGAGCGCCGAAGCAGCGGTTCACAGTTTTATATCGTCTGGGGACAAGTGTACAACGAAGGGCAACTTCGCCAGTTTTCCAAACAGCTGCGGATGCAGCGGATACAGGAAGCATTCAATGCCCTTGCCGCTGAGCATCGTGCGGAGATTATGCAGATGCGCAGGGAGCGAAACCAAGCCGGGCTTCAGGAATTGCAGGAACGGCTGATTCCTGAGGCAGAGAAGCGTGCCGGCAATGTCGGCCTTACAGATGAGCAGGTGCGGATTTACTCCACCATTGGCGGCACGCCCCATCTTGACGGGCAATATACCGTGTTTGGCGAGGTTGAGGAAGGTCTTGATGTCGTGGAGATGATCCAAGGCTCCGCCACTGGCCGTGGCGACAGACCACTTGACGATATTGAGATGAGGGTTTCTGTCATCGAATGATAAACGATGGATATACAAGCATTTATCAGTCATTTCCGCGAGGCTTTTGGTCAGCATGCCCAATTGCCCCTTCTGTTCGGATACAGTGACCAAGCAGTCGCTGCGACACAAAAAATCGGCGGTTGTTTCTTCAAAGGGCTGCAAGCAGCCAGAGAAGGCACACCCGTCAGTCTCAGTGTGGACGTCATCGGATGTGGAGGCGGCAAACTCTATACAGGTTTTTCAGACATGCCAGAGCGAGTGCCCGGTTTTGTGTCACTGAAGGAGAAATACAAAAAGACACCCGAGATGGTGGTCGACTATGTCCAAAGTCTTGGGATGAAGAGAGCCGAGAAACCCTATCTTAACTTCGTGAGGATAGACCAGGCGAAATCTTTTGAAGGTACGGAAGGACTACTTTTCTATGCCACGCCTGACATGTTGTCGGGGTTGTGCGGATGGGCTTTCTACGACAGCAACAATGCGGATGCCGTAGTGTCGCTTTTCGGTTCTGGCTGCAGTACGGTGGTTTCTATGACCGTGGAAGAAAACAGGAGGCAGGGCCACCGTTGCTTTTTGGGATTGTTTGACCCTTCGGTCCGCCCTTGGGTAGGGAAGAATGAACTGAGTTTCACTATTCCTCTCAGCCGTTTTGTTCCGATGATGGACTGTATGAAAGACTGCTTCCTGTTCGACTCCCAGGCCTGGGAGAAGGTGAAGAGAAGACTGGAGGAATGAGTAAAAAGAAGTTACAGGTAGGTTCTATGAATTATGTCGAGACGATTTTTGATTTTTAGTCGAGAGCAAAGTGTAAGTCGCAAAGGGAGTATAGCGGGCTATACGACCGATGAGACTTGACGCTATGCGCCGAATAAAAACAAAAAGCGACCGAAA
>CADBLU010000203.1 GCA_902795605.1 uncultured Prevotellaceae bacterium
ACGGGAAGTCCAAGTTCGGAACTCTCTACCAACTGATGATTGAGGACAATCCTGACAGGAACTTTATCGAAGCAATTACTTCTTAGGAGGGACCTTTGGTTTTCTCCTAAGAAGCAATGTCGCATGACTGAGTAGTTACCATTAATGTCGGCGTTTATTAAAAAACGTTAACAAAGTAAAGAAAATGCAACATACGAAGTTGAATTCTAAAATAAAAGAGTAATTTTGTGCGGAAATTCAAACAATGGAATAATAAAACATAATATATATATACTGACATGAAAAAGAATTATCTGACCCCAGAAATTAGGATTCAGTCGATTGAAACACGGGAGTTCCTCGAAGATACAATCAGTTTGCCCGTCTACGATGCTAATGGTGACACTGAACCTCTGATTGAGGAAAGCAGCCAAGTGTTCAGCAACGGAACATCCGTTTGGGATCAAGACTAATCCAACTCTTTTATTGGAAATCATCTCACTGATAGGATTCATCTTGTCAGTGAGGTTTTGTATGCATATATCAAAGGACGGTCTCCGTCCTTTTTCTTTTTCTGTCCACCCCAAAATGACACCTCGTCCATGATCTTTTCCCATACCTTTGTGCTCTCACCCCCACTGACAACACCCGAAAGCACACAAAGGGAAAAGCATGAAAAAAGAGAAAAGCACGACTACCGACGACAGAAAAGCCGTAGAAGCCATCATCGCTGAAAACACGAGGCGCAACAGCCGCATACGGCAGCCCTTCAACCCCGCCAGCGGTGAGGGGGCGCCACTGTCGCGCACCTGCGTACGGCTGACCGACTACACCCCGCACACACTCTTCCTGCCAGACACCATGCTCGCTGCCGACGACGTGAGACAGATGGTGAGAGGCGGCTGCCTGAAAGACTATGCGCACCACTCCCCGTTCACCCTCACCCAGGTGCGCGAGCATTTCGAGACAGAGCGCTGCCGCCACGACTTCTTCTATTGGGCTTGGAGATATGTGCGCATCAAGCCCAAAGACGGCGGTCCCGACATCCCGTTCACACTCAACAGGCCGCAACGACGGTTGGTGGAGACTTTCGAGAGAAGCCGCCTCGCCGGACGGCCCATACGCGTCATCGTCCTGAAAGCCCGGCAGTGGGGAGGGTCCACCGTCACGCAGATCTATATGGCATGGCTCCAACTCGTCCACCGCAAAGGACTCAACTCTCTCATCGTGGGTCATGTGAAAACAGCCTCGGCAGAGGTGAGCAGCATGTTCGACAAACTCATCGAGCACTACCCCACCCGACTGCTCCAGTGCACTCCCTCCGACGACGGGCTGCCTGAGACGGCCTCCCCAACCGACGGCAACAGCGACCCTGTCTTCGCCCTTGAGGGTGAAGGCGAAGAGGACGCTCCCCAGTACAAGAAGCATAAGAAGAGCGCCAAAATCGTGGGCGACCGCAACACTCGCCTGCTGAGGCACATCCCGCTGCGCAACTGCAAGATCAAGGTGGGGTCGGCAGAGACACCCAACTCTGCACGGGGAGGCGACTCCGCTCTCGTCCACTGCACCGAGGTGGCTTTCTGGCGGAAGACCGACAACAAGACGCCCGAGGACATCATCCGCTCGGCATGTGCCGGCGCTCCCTACAAACCCTCGACGATGATTGTCTATGAGTCGACGGCCAACGGCACCGGCAATTTCTTCCAACGGGAATATGACGCCGCCAAGCGCGGCGTGTCGCAGTTTGAGGCCCTCTTCGTGGCATGGTGGCAGATAGAGCAGTATGCGCTGCCGCTCGAAACGCCCGAGGACTTCGCCGCACAACTGTGGAAGCGACGGAGCGACACATCCGTGGAGAGCGACCGCGAAGAGTCTGGCGAATATCTGTGGCGGCTGTGGCAGCAGGGTGCTACCCTCGAGGCCATCCACTGGTATGTCTGCGAGCGCAGGAAATACAACGACCATGCCGACATGGCCGCAGAGTTCCCCTCCGACGATGTCGAGGCCTTCCAGAACTCCGGCGCACATGTCTTCGACCAATACCGCGTGGCGGCCATGCGACACTCATGCCGCCCGCCGGCGAAGAGAGGTGAGCTCATCGGCGACGCCATCAAGGGGAAAGCCTGCCTCGACCACCTGCGCTTCGACGACGGAGGAGGAATGCTGTGGATATGGGCCGAACCGGAGCATTTCGACGACGGACACGTGACCAACAGATACATCGTGGTGGTTGACATCGGAGGAAGAAGCGCAAAAGCCGACTGGTCGGTCATCTGCGTCATCGACAGATACTGGATGATGGAGGGAGGACAGCCGGAGGTCTGCGCTCAGTGGTACGGACACACCGACATGGACCTCCTGGCATGGAAGGCCGTGCAGGTGGGGCACTACTACGACGACGCTCTGCTCGTCATCGAGTCGAACACGCTCGAGACGCACGATGATGAGCGGTGGCTCGAAGGTGACCAGTCGGCATATATCCTCAACGAGATACGCGGCGTCTACCCCAACCTCTACGCACGGCGACAGAGCGCCGAGGACATACGTCTCAGGGCACCCGTGAAATACGGATTCCACACCAACGTGAAGACCAAGCCCGAAATCATCTCCACTCTCGTGGAGGCCGTCAGGGAAAGACTCTATGTGGAGCGCGACGAGCGGTGTCTCGACGAATTCATCACCTATATCCGGCGACCCAACGGCAGTTTCGGAGCCGTCGAAGGCAAGCACGATGACCTGCTTATGACAAGGGCCATCGCACTGCACATCTGCTTCCACGAGATGCCCATGCCGAGGTTTGTCTCACGGCACGACATTCACCCACCGACAACCTCCGACCTTGACAAAGGTATTTGGTGAATGAAAGGATTCGCCCTTTGGTCGATTGAAAATTGATTCTCCCTTCGGTCGATTGAAAATTGAAAATTGAAGATCTCTCTTGTCTTCGGCTTCACCTCAGCAATAAAAACAAACCCGTGATTCGCAAAAGTAATGTCTAAACTCCCAAACTCCTAAACTCCTAAACTCCCATACCAAACTCCCAATCCCCCAAACGACCAATCTCCTACCAAAATCCCCTCCCGGCGCAAATGTGCCAGGAGGGGACTTCGTATGTCAGCGTCTCAACGCTTATTTCTTCAGTTTGATGGTCTCGAGCACTGCCTTCAGTTCGGGGGCGTCGGGAGTCACCTTGAAGGTCTTCACCATCATTGCCTTCTCAGGCTCGCTGGCGATGTCGGTCATCAGGGTGTAGAGCTTCGAACTCTCATTGGCAAACACCTTCCAAGTGAGGCCGGCGGCGGTGATGTCGTCGCGCTTCTCGTCCTTGGCATAGTTCTCCTGCAGTCTCTTAAACGAGACGGTGGAGTTGCTCACGGTGATTGAGGCACCGTCTTTCTCCATTCTCAGACTGCCTGAACCGGGTTTCAGGTCCCATCCCTCAAGACCGGTCACAGAGAACAGGTCGCAGTCGTAATCGAGAGAAGCCTCTTCGGCCACAGTCTCTTGGGCAGGCTCAGCTGCTGCAGGCTCTTCGGTCTTTTTCTCTTCTTTAGAGCCACCACACGATGCCATCATACCAACTGCCAGTATTGCAATGGTAAATTGAAAAAATTTCTTCATTTTGTTTTGTAAAATTGTTAAAATAGATGATAATAAATAAAGTGTGTACTACTGGCTTCAGCCTCTTGCGAGCCCTCCGCCAAATCGGTGCAAAAATAGGGAAAAACATATAAAACACCATGCAAAACATGAAAAAATCTTTATTTTTAACATATTCAAATTATGCTCTTCAGGAGGAGAGCAGGATTTAGGAGTTTGGGAGTGTAGGATTTAGGAGTTTGGAGTTTAGACATTACTATTGTGAATCACTGGAAGCACTCTCATCCCAAGCGTCTCCCCGCTCCAAAAAGCCCCGTGCAACGAAGAAGAGACATCCATTCTTGGCGTCTCCCTGCCAAAAGGCGGACAAGTACCTTTATAACTGAACAATACATTTCGCCACCAATCTGTGCCACAGGGTGACAAAATGTCACACATGGGCAGATGGTATGAGATTTGAACTACTACAGGCAGAAAACAATAAAAAAGAAAGGAGAAGAATATGACATTCGACAAATTCACCATCAAAGCCCAGGAGGCGGTGCAAGAAGCCGTCAACACCGCCGAAAGAAACGGGCAACAGTACGTGGAGCCTGAGCACCTGCTCAAAGGCATCCTCGTCAAGGACAAGGAGATATGCCAGTATCTCTTCAGGAAACTCGGTGCCAACACCGCGCAGATAGAAAAAGTGGTAGACAGCGAGATTGCTCACCTGCCACGCGTGCAGGGAGGAAGCACCTACTTCAGCAGCACCACCAACACCGTGCTCCAGCGCACCATGGAGATGTCGCAGAAAATGGGCGATGAGTTCGTCTCCGTCGAACCCATCCTCATGGCTCTGCTCGACGTCAACTCCACCGCCAGCCGCATCCTCAAAGACGCAGGCATCGGAGCACAGCAACTCAAGGCGGCCATCGACGCCCTCAGACAGGGCAAACAGGTGGACTCCCTCTCGGGCGACGAGAACTACCAGAGCCTCTCCAAATATGCCAAGAACCTGGTGGAGGCGGCAAGGGCAGGAAAACTCGACCCTGTCATCGGCCGTGACGACGAGATACGCCGCCTGCTCCAAATCCTCTCACGACGCACCAAGAACAACCCTATCCTGCTCGGCGAACCGGGCACGGGCAAGACGGCCATCGTGGAGGGTCTCGCAGGACGTATCGTCAGAGGCGACGTGCCCGAGAACCTCAAAGACAAGGAGATCTTCTCGCTCGACATGGGACAGCTCATCGCCGGAGCCAAATACAAAGGTGAGTTTGAGGAGCGCCTCAAGAGCGTCATCAACGAAGTGGTGAAGAGCGAGGGACGCATCATCCTCTTCATCGACGAGATCCACACACTCGTGGGCGCGGGAGCCAGCGAGGGTGCCATGGACGCCGCCAACATCCTCAAGCCCGCTCTCGCCAGAGGTGAGCTGAGGGCCATCGGAGCCACCACGCTCAACGAATACCAGAAATACTTCGAGAAGGACAAGGCCCTCGAACGGCGCTTCCAGACCGTCATGGTCGACGAGCCCGACGAGATGAGTGCCATCAGCATCCTCCGCGGACTGAAGGAGCG
>CADBLU010000204.1 GCA_902795605.1 uncultured Prevotellaceae bacterium
ATACAGAGACCTGCTGCCTGACAGGTGGGCAAAAACATAAGCAATCGCCATTGCACTTGCAATGCGGAAAATCAGAGACGCTTACTCAACAACATGTGATTTCGCAATAAAGATTTTCCGCAGGATTTTTAATTTTTTGATTTTCATCAGATTTCTTGCGAAGCAATTACGACCCTTCGGCCGATTGGAATATCATCAACGTTTGATTTGTCGAACGCTACGGACATGCATAAAGCAAGTCCCTACGTGAGCACGGGCATTTTCGCTCTGCTGACATAATGGGATTGCTAACGCAAGAACCAACGGTCGCGGATATGTAGCATACGCAACCTCACTAAACTGTTCGCGAAGCAATCAATATAACGGCAATCAGAAGGCCTGGCAGAAGGGTGCAAAAAAGAAGAAGAAAAAAGCGCTGAAAGATATAATAAAGTGCGTCTGAATATCGTTACTAAAATATACATCAAAAGACAACGATTAAAAGATTTGCCTATGAAGATTTTTACCCATGAAGAGACCGAACCATCAGCACACACCCTTAATTTCATCCGCGAATTCGCACGCACCTATCGCGTGATCGAATTCAATGGCCACAGCGGCGTGTATTGTCTCAACTAACCCGTCACACGTCATGGCAACAATGGTATCCCCTTCCCTGCTGGCTGCCGACTTCACCCGTTTAGACGATGAGATCGGCATGATCAACCGCAGTGAGGCCGACTGGCTCCACCTCGACGTGATGGACGGTGTTTTCGTGCCCAACATCTCTTTCGGATTCCCTGTGCTCGAGGCTGTGGCAGGCATCTGCAAGAAGCCTCTCGACGTGCATTTCATGACCGTCCACCCAGAGGCCTACATCGCACCGACCGCCAAGTTGGGCGCCATGATGATGAACGTGCACTTTGAGGCATGCCAGCACCTGCACCGCACCGTGCAGGAGATTCACAAGGCCGGCATGAAGGCAGGCGTGACGCTCAACCCCTCCACCCCCGTGTCGATGCTCGAAGACATCATCGGCGATGTGGACATGGTGCTGCTGATGAGCGTCAACCCCGGCTTCGGAGGACAGAAATTCATCGAGAACACCATTGTGAAGGTGCAGCGTCTACGGCAGCTCATCGCATCGGCACAGAGCCACGCCCTCATCGAGGTCGACGGCGGCGTGCAGGCAGAGACGGCCCCCCGCCTCGTGGCTGCCAGCGTCGACGTGCTGGTGAGCGGCAGCTATGTGTTCAAGGCCACCGACCCCATCGCCACCATCCACTCCCTGAAAACACTTTCGGCCACCAGAGTCTGAACTGGCGGCCGAAAGCATCGTTTTTTTCTTCGCACTCTTATGATTCCACCGTCCAAGCTTCCTCAGGACGGGTTCTCACGCACGTCTGCCCCGGCACCATGTCGGGGAGCAGCGCAAGCGTAGGGTCAAGGGCGAGGATATCCTCCACCGACACCACATCGAGGTCGTCGTCTTCGAAATCCTCCTCTCCTAGCACTTCCCAGTCGCCCTCCTCATCGAGGATGACACAGGTGATGATGTCGTCGCCGGCGAGCACTTGCTTCGTGGTGACGACAGGTTTCCAGAATTCATCGCTTTTCAACGTCATATCGTAGTCGTTTTTACAGTTATGTTTTCTCTCCAGAACAATCGAACTTTTGGCGAGACAATAGGACAGACGATTCATCGTCGGTATAGGCTATGACTTGCAAGAGTAATGTCTAAACTCCCAAACTTCTAAACTCCCAAACTTCCAAACTCCTAAACTCCTAAACTAACGACACAACGCCTCACACATCTTGTCCTGGAAGGCGCGGCCGTCGGACGCCTTCACCACACCCTGGTTGAGGATGGCGAAGCAGAGCATGTGGCCGTTGGACGCCGTGCAGTAGCCGCCGAGGGTGGACACGCCCGAGACGGTGCCCGTCTTGGCATGCACGTTGCCGCGGCAGGGACCGGTCTTCATGCGGTTCTCCAGGGTGCCGTCGACGCCGGCGATGGGCAGAGCCGGATAGAGATGGTCGAAAATCTCGCGGTTGTCGTAGGCGTGGCGCAGCAGCCTCACAATCATCTCGGCACTGACATAGCTGTAGAGGGAGAGGCCGCTGCCGTCGGCGATGGTGTAGTTGACGGGGTCGAGACCGAGGCGGGTGAGCAACCGCTTCACCTGGCCGGAGGCGTCGCTCGCCTTGCCGGCACTCATCGAGTTGGCGGCAGCTATCTGATAGAACATCGACTCGGCATAGAGGTTGTCGCTCTTCTTCATCATACGCGTGAGCACCTTGTCGATGGTCGTGGTGTAGCGGGCAATCTCGGTGCAGCCCTGAGGCACCTTGCCACGGCCGAGGGTGACGCTCAGGTCGATGCCCTTGGACCGCATCTCACTCATCAGCACATAGAGGAACTGGTCTTTCTTGTCCACTAAAAGGGGTGTGAGCCGGTCGTTGTCGTCGTCCCAGCACCATCCGCTGCCGTAGGAGAGCGTGTCTTTCATCGACACGTCGGCCACAATCATGCCGTCGATTCTGGAGATGCCAAACTGCCGCACGTCGTTGGCCATCATCCGCACGTCGTCGCGGGTGATGGTAGGGTCGAAGCCGCCCACGCAGTAGAGGTTGCCCAACAGCGTGTCGCCCTCTAAACGGCCCTTGTAGCAGATGCTTGTGTGATAGCCGTAGTCGCCGCCGAGCTGGTCGAGGGCGGTGATCGAGGTGACCAGTTTCATCACCGACGCCGGGCGCATGCGCTGCCGCTCGTTGCGTGTGAACACCACCTCATGGGTGGTCAGGTCGTAGACCATGATGCCCACCTGGGTGGTCTGCAGCAGATTGTCGCTCATGAGTCCCTCGAGCCGTGTGCGCATGTAGTACATCCACTCGTCGGCCACGGTGCTCGACATGCCCATGGTCTGTCGCTCTGCCGGTATGGTCATCTGTGCCTGGAGAGCCACGGGGAGGGCCAGCAGCACAGCTAAAATAAATTTCCTATATCTCATCATCAATCAATTTTTGTCGTTTCACAATCTCATCAAGGAAGGCGGAGGCATGCTCGGGCTGCGCACTGGTCAGCCGGTGGGCGCCATACTCGATGAGCACATAACTGAAAAGGCGCAGCGGGCCCTGACGCACCTCTGCGTGGAGAATCTCTCCCACGGCGATGACCTGCTGACGCGCAAAGCGCCCACGCGAGATGACCAGACGGCCGTCGGCGGTGAACACATAAGCCGAGTGGACCACCCGCTCGATGGCAGCCACATCGAGGCACACAAGCAGCAGGCCGAGCACCGCGCCCACACCCGAGCGTAGCAGGAGCAGCCAGAGGGCCGCCACAGCCACCATCACGATGGCCCCCACCGCCACTGCCGTGACCTTATGTTGGAATGTGCGTACAGTCATCGTGGTTCACCTGGTGAGCGAGAATTTCAGGCTGAAGCCGAAATCGCGCGTGGTCGTGGGATAGCTGTTGCTGGTGAGCAGCGGCGTGTTGGTCTGCTGGTCGTAGTAGAACGTCATGGTCATGAGCTTCGACAACGTGTAGTCGGCATTGAAGGAGAACTTGAATGCGGTGTTGCCGCTGCTCGCCTGACTGGTCATCGTGGCGATGTCGCGGGTGATGTTGGCCTGCTTGCGGTAGGACAGGTCGAACCGCAGGTTGAGGTCGTGGTTGAAGCCCTTCGACTTCGACGAAGTGGTATTCCTCGACGAGTTATTGTTGCTGTCGTCGTCGCCCTTCTTCTTAGCGCCCTTCACCTTCGTGCG
Source organism: uncultured Prevotellaceae bacterium (assembly GCA_902795605.1). Classification (GTDB taxonomy): domain Bacteria; phylum Bacteroidota; class Bacteroidia; order Bacteroidales; family Bacteroidaceae; genus Prevotella. The sequence continues at coordinate 3,754 of CADBLU010000204.1, forward strand.
TGTCGTGCCGCCGCCGAAGAGGTTGAAGTCGTTGATCTTATAGCCCATGCCGATCACCCAGTCGTTGCTGGTGTTCTCGTTGAGCTGCACGCTGGTGGTACTGAGGTTGACCACTCGCGTCGACTTATACTCGAGTTTGCAGGTAAGGTTGTTCTGCAGCGTCACGTCGATACCGAGGAGCGGCGAGAACGACTCGTTGATGCTCACGGTGGAAACGTTGAACATGCTGTTGGGCACGGGGTTGCCCGTGGTGGCATCGGTGATGAAGCCCAAGTCGCCCATGAACTCTCTCCAGGTGCTGAAGCTGGCGTAGGAGCCGACAGCGAACACCGACTTATAGGAGTGGTTGAGGTTGACGCTCTTGAACCACTCGCTGAAGGGCGCCAACTTGCCCAGTCCGCTGTAGCGGATGGTCCAGTTGGGCAGCAAATGGCTCAGCGACGGGAAGATGTCGAGAGAGTGGCCGCCCATGTTGGTGTAGGTGGAGAGGAAGGCCGGTATCAGGACGTCGGAACTGTAGAGGCCCACACCGCCGTTGGCAGGGTCGAAGGTCTTGCCGGCGAGCGGCGTGCCCGTGGGATAGGTGGCTCCGGCATAGCGAGACTCCACACGGCTGCGGAAACTCTCGAGCGAGTTGACAAACCGCTCGAAGGAGGAGGAGCGGTAACCGTCGGTGGCGCTGCCCGAGCTCTCGAAGGCACTGCGTATCGAGATGGTGGTCATATTGAACTGTCCGGTGCGCGTGGTGGGCACGCTCTCATACATATACTGGATGCTCTTGGCGTCGGTCTCCGAGCGGCTCGCATTGAGGTCGATCTTGAAGTCGCGGGCAGGCTCGAGTGTCATCTTCAGCTGCAGGTCGCGGGTGAGGCTGGTGGTGGCGGGAGTGGCCACGTTTTCGTTCATGAGCAGCCAGCCGTTCTCGCGCGCCTTGCCGATGAAGTCCTCGTCGGTGAGGCCGAAGGCGAAGTCGAGGCCGGGACTCAAGATGTCGCCGCGGCGCTGGCCGAAGGCCTTGCCGACGGTGGGCATGAAGCCCGGCAGCGACATGTTTCTCTGGTCGCGGTAGCTGAAGTTGATGTTGCGCACCATCATCAGGCCGCGGGCCACCACCTGTGCCGTCTTATACCACATCTTGTCGTCGAGTGGCGCCTTGGGAGTGATGCTCAACTTCATCGTCACAGCGGAGTCTAACTTATTGATCACCTTGATCTTGTTGTCGTCGACCACCTTGTATTTCACGGCCATCGACTTGCCGTCCTTCGTCTTCGCGGTGACGATGAGGCGGCGGCTCTTCTTGTTGTGCGACACCACAAGCGACGTGTCGCCCTTGATGGTGATCTCCCGCTCAAAGGTGTTCTTGTTCTTGGGCAACTGCGCCTTCTGCTTGTCGTCGGCAGCCTTGCCTTTCTCGTCCTTGCCCTTCTCGTCCTTGCCATCGGCGCCGTCCTTGGCGTCTTTGGCGCTCTTGGCATCCTTGGCGTTTTTCTGCTTGGCGCTCGTCTTCTGGTTGGTCTTCTTCGACGTAGACTTATTGAACCGCTCGTTGGTCTTCTTGAGGAAGGGCACGTGGTCGTAGAGTTTCTGCATGTTGAACGTGCCATTGAGCTTATAGGTACGGCCGTTGGAGATGACATTGCCCAACGAGGTGCCATCCTCGAGGTCGGTGCCGCGCACCCAACGGTAGTTGGACTCATAAGAGACGTCGCTGCTGACCCAGTCGAAGATGGGCAGCAGGTCGAGTGGCGGACGATAGGAGGCGGAGAAGGTCTGGCCGTAGTCGAGAGGCTCGCCGAA
>CADBLU010000205.1 GCA_902795605.1 uncultured Prevotellaceae bacterium
ACTCTTTGGGCGGCTCTCCTCTTGTTCAGGTTCACCATCTTCAGCTCTCTATTTTGGGGTAGTCCCTTTTTTAGAGCAAAAGCCCTGGCTTTTTCTTTTGCCTGTTCAAAGGTAACAGGGCCGGCTTCTGCTGAAGTGAGAAAAACACAGGTCAGCAATAGGATAAAGATTCTTTTCATATCATTTAAGGTTGATAGTTTAAGACTCATTTTTCGTTCAACTACTTTTTGTGTCATCCAAAGTCTGATGAATGCAAATTTAACAAAATAAACTTATGTCCCCATTTTATTAACGGTCGTTAACCTTGAATTAACAAATGTTGACCACTTGGCAACACAGACATACATAAAGAAGAAGAAGTCCCTTCTCATACGCAAAAAAATGGAATTAAATATCTGACACCATGTTTTCATGAAGTTTTTTTGTTTTTTCCCGTAGGTGTGTGAAAAAAATTGTATCTTTACCGCGTGTTAAACTGTGGGATGAATTTCAAGCACTAATATTTGAAAACATATGAAAAGATTTTTTAGTATTCTGTTGATGATGTGCGCCACTATGACGGCCATGCAAGTCGTGGGCCAGCCCCTCTTGAAGGCCCATGTGGAAGGCGGCGACGTAGAAGGACTTCTCGACGGTCGTCTCGCCGTTTACAAAGCGATACCTTATGCCGCCCCGCCTGTGGGCAAACTCCGATGGTGTGAGCCACAACCGCCTCAACCGTGGGAGGGAGTGCTCAAAGCAGAGGATTTCGGACCGTGGCCGCCTCAGCCATCCCGCCGCGACGGTTCGCATCCAAAGATGAGCGAGGACTGCCTCTATCTCGGCATCGCCACTCCCGCCACTTCGGTCAACGACCGGTTGCCGGTGATGGTGTGGATACATGGCGGCGGTTTCCAGACGGAGCATTACGGCGGCGACCTGTGGCGTCTGCTCGCACTGCGCGGCGTGGTGATTGTCAGCGTGGAATATCGCACCGGCGCACTGGGATTCATGGCGCACCCCGAACTCACAAAGGAGTCGAAGACGGGGCATTCAGGCAATTATGGCCTGCTCGACCAGATTTTCGCCCTGAAATGGGTGCAACGCAACATCGCCCAGTTTGGCGGCGACCCCTCTAATGTCACCATTTTCGGCGAGAGCGCCGGAGCCATCAGTTGCAGCATCCTCTGCGCCTCACCTTTAGCCAAAGGGCTCTTCCATCGCGTCATCAGTCAGAGCGGTGGTTCGTTTGCCCCTTGGGAGGACGGCAGCAGGAGTCTGCTGGCCAACGCCTCGCAAAAAGGTGCCGAACAGCAGGGCCTGGCTTTCCAGAAACATCTGAAGAAGAAGTCGCTCAAGCAGTTGCGGCAGATGGACGCCCTTGCACTGGCTGGCGACAATGTGGGCTTCGGCGGGTTCTGGCCCTGTGTCGACGGCTATGTGATCACCGACGACCTGTACCGCCTCTATGAGCGAGGCGAATACAACGACGTGCCCGCCATCGTGATGACCAACAGCGACGAAGGTGTCCTCTTCTCACGCCCGGTGACCGCCGCAGCCTACCAAAGCACCGTAAAGGGCATGTTCGGACAGTTTGCCGAAGAGGTGCTGAAAGCCTATCCGGGAAATACCGACGACGAGGCGTTCCATGCCAACTGCGACATGTTCCGCGACATGGGGTTTGCCTGGCCCTCTTTCGCCTGGGTCAGCCTGCAGGCAAAGACAGGAAAGAGTCCTGCCTACGCCGCCTATCTGGCACAGCCCTCCACGCGCAGCTTCTCGGGCGACAAGAGACGGAGAGGTGTCTCCCACGCCGACGATATCCTCTACCTCAACGGCGAATTCCTCAACCAGCCTGACAAATATCCCGCAGAGGCTGCTGTGGCTGAAATCATCCAGCAATACTGGGTGAATTTTGCCAAGACAGGCAATCCCAACGGCAAAGGACTGCCCTACTGGCCCTCCTTCGACCCTGAGAAGCCTACCACCATGCAGTTCTCCAACGGTGCCTCGCTCATCATGGTGCCCAACCGGCAGCAAATCGATGTCATCGATCACATCTACAAATGGAAACGGGAGGAGACAGAGAGCAAGAGAAGAAAATGAACTCCATTTCCTCAAACCCAAAGGATGAAGGACTCAGTTGAGCAAACGCGAAACTTGAGTGAAGGAGTATAGGTATTTGAAAGCGAAGAAAAAAAGGAGTTGCACAAGGCGGACCTTGTCGCAACTCCTACATCCTGAATAATACCTATGAAACTAACAAACGTTCTGAATTAATATGTAGACGAAGTGACTACAGGGGAGTACCAGGAGCGGTAGCAGCACCGGGAGCGGCGGTTGCACCGGGGGCACCGGCTTGCCTGCGACGCTCTTCCTGAGCCTTGCGCTCAGCCTGATATTTAGCGAACTGCTCCGAAGTCATGATTTTCTGCAACTGCTTCTCATATTTCTTCATCACCTCGGGGTCTGCCTGACGAGGACCACGGCCGCCACGGGGACCTTGACCCATTCTGCCGCCACGGGGACCGCCTTGGCCCCAACCGCCACGGGGACCTTGACCCATCTGGCCATTGCCACGGGGACCACCTTGGCCGTTACCACGAGGGCCTTGACCCATCTGACCGTTGCCGGGTTGTCTCTGGCCATCACCCTGACCTGCCTGAGGACGTCCTGGGCCGCCATTGCCGCCTCTCATCCCCCAGCCTTGTCCGCCGGGACGGCGTCCCATAAAGGGCATAGCCTCCGGATATTTCTTGTTAAGCTTGAGCAGTTTTTTCTGCTGCTTGGCGTCCAAGCCATATTGCTTGGCCATCTCGTCCGTGCGGCGCTGTATCATCTCCGAACGGTCCATCCTTGGGCGACCTTGCTGGCCGTTGTTCTCCTGAGCCATGGTGCTGAGGGAAAGTGCGGTGGCTATCAATGTCACCATCATAATTTTTTTCATAAATCGCATGTCTAAATTGTTAGATTAATGTTTGTTTTCTTGGATTTGGCATCTTTCGAATCAGCAGGATGACCGGTCATTGCTCATGTTTCGATGCACGTTGACAACTTTCGTTTTGTAATTGTTTGACGGAGAAAAATATCAGGAAGTTTAAAACTATCCCCAAATAAATGACATTTTTAAAATTTTATTGCAACTGTTCACACATTTTACGTTTCTCTGCAAAAGACACATTTTTATTCTCAAATAGTTCACAAGCCTGCACCTCCACGCCGCGGCTCATCATTAGGCGCGGAAGAGAAGTGAAACGTTCAAACACCTTGATTGATTGCACATACTTCTTGACGTGAGCAAAACCAGCAGTATCTTCTACGTCGAGAGACTCAAGCACATTAACGCTGAGCTCGCTTACAGAATCATCAAGACTGAGGTTTAAATTATCTATGTCAGATAGATTGTTTTTTCTTAATTTCCGTCTGAATAATTTGTATTTGCAATTCTTTTTATTAACTTTGCAATGTCTCCTTTATGAGAGTCCGCTATATTGTCGGTCTTGATGCTCTTGTATTGGAGACTTTCTTGCAGTATGACTTCATGATGATAGAACTTATTCTTATCTAAAGTTGATTGCAATCTGTGGGTCTACTCACTGACGTATACGGACACGTCCTGCCCCTGGGCCCACTCCACAAACTCCTGCTTGTCAAAGCCCTTGCCGTAGCCGTCCTTCCTGGTGCTCTCATACGGGAAGTCACTTGGAGACGATGTCACGGATCACATCGCTGTCGGGGCTGGGGTTCTCCTCCATGGGCTTGCCAGAGGCGTGGTAGGGAATAATTTGATGGCCAGAGAAGATGAAATAAAGAAAAAAAACGAGTCCCGACCTCGATTTTCCGCAAATCATGACCTCATTTGGATTTTTTTTACTAAGTTTGCAAATCATGAGAAAACTAATACCTCTTTTGTTGTGGGCACTATGGCTTTCACTGTCGGGATGTGGAGGCAATAGCGCTGGCACCGGCAGCCAAGACGGCGCGGAGCCAACACCCACGAAGACGCGTGCCGACTCCATCGGCATGCTCGTTTCCACGGTAAAAAACAGTTCGCGTCTCTACACCTCGGAATACCGCGTACACAAAATCATCACTCACGACGACGAACTGAAGCTCAAAGGCAGTGTCCTCGGCATCAAATACGACTTCGACATGCCCGCCGGCCGCCGACGCATCGCCATCCCCATCGATGCCACTCTCAAGGGCTATATCGACTTCGGTGAGTTCAGTACCGACAATGTCATCTACGAGGGCGACAAGATAGAACTCATCCTGCCCGACCCGAAAGTGGAAATCACAAGCACCAAAGTCAATCACGACGAGATAGAGTCGTATGTGGCACTGTTGCGCACCGATTTCACCGACCAAGAGCTTGCCACCTATGAGGCACAGGGGCGCGACAGCATCCGTGCTGCCATCCCCACCCTGAAAATCGGCGAGCGCACACGCGCCAGCGCCAGCCGTCTCATTATCCCCATCATACGCCAGTTGGGCTTCCCCACCGACAATATCGTCATCACATTCAGAAAAGACTTCAACGAGCGCCAGCTCACTGTCGTCACAGACTAAGAACGCCATGTCTCAACAAGCACCTCAGAAGGAGCATCCGCTGCTCCGCCTCATCCTTTCCGCCGCCACACTCATCGCACTGGTGGTGATGGTGGTGACCCTCGCCGTAAAAGGGACGAAAAACGAAATCAGCCTGGGGCCCGGCAACAAGGGCATCGCCGTGGAGCCGATGAAACTCAAGGCAGTGAGAGACATCGGCCAGTGGGAATTTCTCACGCTCAACGATGAAGAGCTGGTCGACTCCACGGAGAGCCGGATACTCAACAGCGACAAGAAAATCACACGCATCTACTACGGCACGCTGCGCCTGGGCATCGACATGACGCAGTTGGCCGATGATGCCGTGAAGATGGTGGGCGACACGGTCGACGTGACCCTGCCGCCTGTACGCCTCCTCGACGAGGATTTCATCGACGAGACACGCACACGCTCTTTCTATGAGAAAGGCAGTTGGGACGCGAAGGCCCGGCAGAGGCTCTACGACAAGGCGAAACGCCAGATGACCGCCCGCTGCATGACCGAAGACAACATAAACATCGCCCAATCGTATGCCGTCGACGAGATGACAAGGGTCTTCGAGTCGATGGGCTACGTCTATGTGAAAGTTCATTTCTAAACACAGAACCACTCATGCAACAGTTAAACCAGTTTGTGGAAACGGCCAGCTCCTACCTCTGGGGATGGCCGATGATTATCCTCCTCCTCGGTACACATATCTATCTCACCCTTCGGCTGAAGTTCCCGCAGCGGCATATCTTCAAGGCCATCCGGCTCTCAGTGAGAAAGGACAAAGGCTCCACGGGCGACGTGTCGCAGTTCGGAGCCTTGGCCACGGCGCTGGCAGCCACCATCGGCACAGGCAACATCATCGGTGTGTCTACGGCAGTGGCCATGGGCGGACCGGGAGCTGTGCTGTGGTGCTGGCTCACCGGCGTGCTCGGCATCTCCACCAAATACGCCGAGGGACTACTGGCCATCAAATACAGGGTCAAGGCACCTTCCGGCAAAATGATTGGCGGCCCGATGTATGCGCTGGAGCGTGGCCTCGGTTGGAAGTGGATGGCCATCCTCTTCGCCATCTTCACCGCCCTCGCCTCTTTCGGCATCGGCAACACGGTGCAGGCCAACGCCATCTCAACCACCGCCTACAACTCCTATCATATCAGTCCTTATCTCACGGGCGCGGTCATCTGTGTGCTCACCGCCACCGTCATCCTCGGCGGCGTGAAGAGCATCGCACGCGTCTGCGGACTGCTCGTACCGTTCATGGCGGTCTTTTATGTGCTGGGGTGCCTCTACATCCTCTATATCAATTCAGACTACCTGTGGCCGGCCATCAAACTCATCACTGTGTCGGCATTTGAGCCCAAGGCGGCAGGTGGCGGCTTCGTAGGCACCACCATCATGATGACGGCTCGCTACGGCATCGCACGCGGACTCTTCTCCAACGAGTCGGGACTGGGGTCGGCACCCATCGTGGCCGCAGCCGCACAGACGCGCAATCCCGTCCGTCAAGCCCTGGTGTCAAGCTCCGGCACCTTCTGGGACACCGTGGTCATCTGTGCCGTCACCGGTCTGGTGGTGGTGAGCAGCATCATCGCCTATCCCGACATCACCTTCGATAATGGCGGCACGCTGGTGAAGGACTGCTTCGGCAAAATCCCCTTCGTCGGCACACCTTTGCTCACCTTCGGCATGCTCACCTTCGCCTTCAGCACCATCCTCGGCTGGTGTTACTACGGAGAGCGGGCTGTGGAGTATCTCTCAGGCGAAAAGTGGCTCACGGTTTACCGCGTCTGCTACATCATCGCCATCTTTATCGGCAGTGTGGTGGGGCTCACTCTCGTGTGGAACTTCGCCGACTGCATGAACGCACTCATGGCCATCCCCAACCTGCTCTCACTACTACTGCTCACCGGCGTCATCGTGGCTGAGACACGGAAATACCTGTGGGAGGGTGACATAGAGACCCATATGGACGACGACGACGCCACCCAACCCTCTCAATCATGACAGGACTTTCCAGACTCTTCGTAGTGTGCAGTATGCTGACGCTGGCAGCATGTACCGCCCACTCCCCCGCCAATAGCGACAACGAACACCTTAACACTAACGATATGGACACTTTTCAGACTACTCATGGGAAGACGCTGAAAGTCACTCCCATCAAGCACGCGAGCATGGAGATCAATTTCGACGGACGCATCATCCAGATCGACCCCGTCATTGAAGGCGCTGAACCCGTCACTGACTACACGAAATGGGCGAAGGCCGACTACATCCTCATCACCCACGACCACTACGACCACCTCGACCCGCAGGCAGTGGACGACCTGGCCAAAGAGTCGACGGTCATTGTCACCGACGCCAGCTCGGCCGAAAAACTCGGCGAGGGCGAGGTGATGGCCAACGGCGACAGCCTGCGCCTGGCCGACGACCTGATGGTGTATGCCGTGCCGGCCTACAACACCACTCCGGGCCACACACAGTTCCACCCAAAGGGACGTGACAACGGATTCATCCTCGTGGCCGACGGACTGCGCATCTACATCGCCGGCGACACTGAGGACATCGAGGAGATGGCCGACGTCAAAGATATCGACGTGGCTTTCCTGCCTTGCAACCAACCCTACACAATGACGCCTGAGCAACTGCGCCGCGCCGCCGACATGGTGAAACCGCGCATTCTCTACCCCTATCACTACGGCGACACCGACGTGGCTGCCATGGAGGCCGCCATGGAAGGCTCTGGCATCGAGGTGAGAATCAGGGATTTCCAATAAGTCCGACAACCCAATCTATAAAAAGCCTGGTGCTCCCAAAAAAATGGAGCACCAGGCTTTTTTACGTCGAGAGCGCATAATCAACAAAAAAGTCTGCCGGTATAAACAACAAATTAAAAAAAATTCGTATATTTGCATTTGAAAGTGCAATACTAATCTTTTAATTAACTCATACTGATTATGTCTACAAAATGTTCTATCAAACTGGTCAACGACCATCTCATCATCACAGAAAATGGTCAAAATATCCTTGTCGATACCGGAAGCCCGAAAAGTTTCCATCCGTCGGGAACAATTGTTCTTGGAGAGAACCCAATCCCTGTTCAAACCAATTATGCAGGAGTCACCCCTGAATATTTGAGTGAAAAAGTGGGGTGTGAAATACATGGTATGCTTGGCATGGATATCATCGGTAGCATACCGATATTGTTCGACTTGAAAAACGGGCAGATGGTCTTGGATGACAATGCTGTATATACCGATCATTTCATGAAGTTTCCACTCGGTCAAATAGCTGGAGGTTTAATTGCCATAACCATATCAGTAAATGGCAGGACAGCCAATGTCATCCTCGACACAGGTGCACCTATTTCCTATATTCTTCCCAGCTTCGTGGCAGGATTGGAGTGTGTGGAAATCATGAATGACTTCCATCCTAACATTGGCGACTTCAAAACCAAAACATTCAATTGTGAGGTGGACACGCAGACTGGCCACGAAAGATACTCTCAAAGATTTGGCGTACCCCCGCAAAAAGTATCAAAAACCCTTGAAGGGTTTAATATCGATGGCATTATTGGTATTGAGCTATTCAAGCGTTTCAAGCTCCAAATCAGGAACGGAATTGTTTACTTGCCACCGCAAGGCGCATGACAAAGATGTCTGTCGACCTTCTTGAATATTAGGGAGCAGGCGTCGAAAAGATGATAGAAGCCCATAAATCAGGAGGGCTATATATCACAAATGACAATAGTGACCATCTCTATCTGAAAATCAGAGATGGTCACCATTTGTGTTTACGAATATCTTTATCCCTACCCTATTTTGCGACGGCGAAGCGATAGGTTTTCCCAGGTTGGGTGGCGATGTCATACTCATACACCTTTTTGACGGGGCGCAGAGGCAGGTCTTTCAGTTCGGAAGAGCGCAAGGGAGTCTTCACTGTGGCGGTCTGCAGGAGCGGGTTGTCGCAGGTGCCCACCGCCGGCTTCAGGCCCTTACCCTTCAGCGGCACATACGAGCGCAGGCGAAGCGTGCCGCCTCTCTCTGAGGTCACCTTGGCGGTGGCGAGTGCAGCGTCGCTCCATGTCATCTCCACCACGAAACCGCCACGGGCCTTCAGTCCACTCACCCGTCCCTCTTTCCATGCAGAGGGAAGCGCCGGCAACAGATGCACGGCACCGTCGTGGCTCTGCACGAGCATCTCTGCGATGCCTGCCGCACAGCCGAAATTGCCGTCGATCTGGAATGGCGGGTGGGCGTCGAAGAGATTGGGATAGGTGCGGCCGTCGGGATACTCTCTCATTTTACTGTCATCGGGCAGCAGGTGCAGCATATTGCTGATAATCTTCATGGCATGGTCGCCGTCGAGCATACGTGCCCAGAAATTGATCTTCCATCCAAGGCTCCATCCGGTGGCCATGTCGCCACGCTGCTCCAAGGTGTTGGCAGCGGCAGTGAAGAGGTCGGGATGGCTGTAGGGTGAGATCTGATTAGAAGGATAAAGGCCATAGAGGTGCGAGATATGGCGGTGCTGGTCGCGCGGGTTGTCACCATCCTGTAGCCACTCCTGCAATTGTCCGTGGCGCCCTATCTGCATCGGCGGCAGTTGGGCGAGGGTCTGCTTGAGGGTCTGCTGATAGGCCTCATCCTCACCCAGGATACGGGCGGCGGCCAGTGTGTTGCTGAGTGCATCGAAGACAATCTGGTTGTCCATCGTGCAGCCTGCCGTCACCGGGGTACGCTTCCCCATGGGGCCGTGCTCAGGCGACACCGACGGCACCACCACCAGATAGCCGTAGCGGGGATCTTTCTGCATGTAGTCGAGATAGAAGTCGGCAGTGCCCTTCATGATAGGATACCACTCCCGGAGGAATGCCTGGTCGCCCGTGAAGAGGAAATGCTGCCACAGATGGGTGGCGAGCCATGCGCCGCCATTGGGGAACATGCCCCATGAGGAACCGTCGACAGGCCCTGCGATGCGCCACAGGTCGGTGTTGTGGTGAGCCACCCAACCGCGGCAGCCATACATCGTCTGTGCCGTGCGAGTGCCAGTGACACTCAGGTCGCGTATCATGTCGAAGAGCGGTTGTTGTGTCTCACCGATATTACCCACATCGGCAATCCAATAATTCATCTCGGTATTGATGTTGATAGTGTATTTGCTGTCCCACGGCGCATTGAGTTTGTCGTTCCATACACCTTGCAGGTTGGCAGGCTGACCACCAGGCTGCGACGAGCAGATGAGCAGATAGCGTCCATACTGGAACATGAGGGTGACGAGGTCCATATCGCCGCTGCCATGGCCGAAGGCATCGAGACGCTTGTCGGTGGCAAGCTGACTGTCAGGCGACGCGCCGAGGTCGAGTTGCACGCGTCCGTACTGCTGACGGTATTTCTCGATGTGTCGGGCGCGCAACTGTGCGTAGCTCTTCTTCTGCGCAGCGGCAAGCGCCTGCACATTCTTGGCACTGGCATCGCCGCTGATATCGTGGTAGTTGACGAAATTGGTGGCAGCCACGATATAGAGGGTGACGTCTGTGGCGTCCGTCACACGCACACATTCAGGCTCATCGGCGAGGCGGCCGTCGGCCTGCACCAGGATGCGGCACTCGGCTTTCAGTCCGCCCTTGATGCCCTCTTGCTCCACTCCATCCACGGTAGCTATCAGGCAATGGTCCTGCGTGCGGCGACTGCTGGGGAGTTCACAACGATGTCCAACAGTCATCGAGAAAGGTTTCCGCTGGTCGGTCCACATCCTAACCACGATGACGTTCTCGTCCATTGAGGCGAACATTTCACGGTGATAGCGCACACCACCCTTGGTGTAATCCACATGCGCCAACGCATCGTCGAGCACCAGGTCGCGGCTGTAAGACTCCGCCTGTCCCGAGTCACCGAAATCGAGCATCACGCTACCGAGGGTGAGGAAACGCATACCATGCGGACCGGGCAAGAAATGCTGATCGAGAAGTCGGGCGGCGGCTTCCTCACGCCCTGCAAAGATAGAGTCTCTCACCTCTTGCAGATATTGCTTGGCCTCACGGCTGTCGTTGTTGTGAGGGGAGCCCGACCAGAAGGTCTCCTCATTGAGCTGTATCTGCTCTGCTTCGGTGCCTCCATAGACCATGGCACCGAGATGGGAGTTGCCGATGGGCAGCGCCTCAAGCCAGACGGCAGCGGGTTTGTAGTATTTCAAAAAATGGCTGTCGGCAGAAGACTTGTGGCTCTTCGCCTGGCAGCAGATAGCGGCCAAAAGACAAATGGCCAGCAGGATGTGACGTTGAGTTTGTCGCATGATAATAAGGTTTTGTGTGGTTGTAAGGCTTATCTGTGCGCAAAAATACAAAAAAATGATGAAAATCATATCATCTTAGGAAAAA
>CADBLU010000206.1 GCA_902795605.1 uncultured Prevotellaceae bacterium
AAGGAAGACCCCGACAAGATCTACAACGCCGAGGTGTCGTTCTACTGCAAGAACTTCATCTGCACCAACGGCACCCACAACGTGGAGCTGCGCGCCACCCGCGGCATCAAGAAGAGCTTCCCCATCATCGCCACCAACGTGGTGAGCACCATCGGTGCCGGCGACAACTTCAATGCCGGCTTCATCTACGGCCTGATGCGCTACGGCATCACCCGCGAGGCCCTCGACCGCGGCATCCCCGCCCGCATCTGGGACAAGATCATCCACTGGGCACAGATGTTCTCTGCCAACTGCTGCCAGAGCATCAACAACTCCATCTCGCCCGAGTTCGGCATCGAGATGGCCCAGGGTGCCAAAGACGAGCGCGACACCTACCTCGAATGGTAAGAAACCACAAGTATTCAACCCCCATCACATATATCATGACCGAAATTACCAACAACATCTACTATGTAGGCGTCAACGACCGCAACAAGACCCTCTTCGAAGGTCTGTGGCCCCTGCCCTGCGGTGTGTCCTACAACTCCTACCTCATCGTCGACGAGAAAGTGTGCCTCATCGACACCGTCGAGGTGGACTTCTTCACACAGTTCCTGGAGAATATCCATGAGGTCATCGGCGACCGTCCGATCGACTACCTCGTGGTCAACCACATGGAGCCCGACCACAGCGGCTCCATCGCCCTCATCAAGAAATACTACCCGCAGATACAGGTGATAGGCAACAAGAAGACCTTCGGTATGCTCGGAGGCTTCTACGGCATCACCGACAACGAACTGGAAGTGAAAAACGGCGACACCCTCAGCCTGGGCACCCATGAGCTCACCTTCGTGCTCACACCCATGGTGCACTGGCCCGAGACGATGGTGACCCTCGACACCACCGCCGCCACACTCTTCTCCGGCGACGCCTTCGGCTGCTTCGGTGCCCTCAACGGCGGCGTCATCGACGGCGACATCAACTGCGACACTTTCTGGCTCGAGATGGTGCGCTACTACTCCAACATCGTGGGCAAATACGGTATCCCCGTGCAGAACGCCCTCAAGAAACTCGCCGGCATCAAGCTCGACTACATCTGCGCCACCCACGGACCCGTGTGGCACGACTATGTGGAGAAGGTGGTGGGCATCTACGACCGCCTGAGCCGCTACGAGAGCGAGGAGGGCATCGTCATCTGCTACGGCACGATGTATGGCAACACGGAGCGCATGGCAGAGATTATCGCCGCCGCCGCCAGCAAGGCCGGCATCAAGAATATCGTCATCTACAACGTGTCGAAGACCCACCACTCCTATATCCTGCGCGACATCTTCCGCTACAAGGCACTCATCGTGGGAGCTCCCACCTACAACACCGGCCTCTACCATGAGATGGACGTGCTGCTCTCCGAGATTGCCCACAAGGACATGAAAAACCGCCTCTTCGGGTGGTTCGGAAGCTACGGATGGGCCAGCAAGGCCGTGGCCAAGATCAAGGAGTGGAACGACACCGCCCTGCATTTCGAACCTGTGGGCGAGCCCGTGGAGATGCGACAAGCCATCGACGCCGACAGCCGCGCCCGCTGCGAGGCCCTGGGACGCGCCATGGCCGAGCGTCTCATCCAAGACCGATAACCCACGCGCCGCACCAGTGGCGGCGCACTATCCCTACCATCCATGAGGCCCACAGACCTACAGTCGAAAGTCATCGCATTCCTGCGCTTCCCGCTCATCGTGCTGGTGCTGTTCATCCACTGCAACTACACCACGCTGAACGGGGAGTGGGCCTCATTGCCTTTTGCCAGCCGTTTCATCGACGTCTTCTCACAGCGCATCGCGCCGATAGCCAACCCCTTCTTCTTCTTCATCTCAGGCTATCTTTTCTTCAAGACAGGACAGTTCTCGCTCGACATCTACATCAAGAAACTCATCCGGCGATTCCAGTCGCTCCTGGTGCCCTATCTGCTGTGGAACCTCATCTACCTGCTCTTCGCCATCATCATCGGACTCTTCTCCAGCCATGTGCCCATCCTGCGCGTGGCCTTCGACGACCTCACCTTTAAAGATGTGCTGAAGTCCTTCTGGGACATCTCTCTCATCGACGGCGGAAGCAGCATCAAGGCACCCATCGCCGCGCAGTTCTGGTTTGTGCGCGACCTCATGGTGGCCATGATATGCTCACCCATCATCTATCTGGCTGTCAAGTGGTTTATCATCCTCTCCGGCAAAAGACCCCTCGTGCGCTACCTCCTCTTCATCGCCATCATCTTCGCCTTCGGCTATTGGCCCGACATCACAGGATTCAATCCCGACTGCTGGCTCTTCTTCGCCTTCGGCGCCTATTTCGGCATCAAGAAAAAGGAGTTTATCGTGGCCATGCTGCCCGCGGCACTGCCCGCAGCCATCGTCCTGGCCATCATCATCGCCATCGAGCAGTGGGCACCCTGCGAGTTTGTCTTCCGCTTGGAGTATGTCGTAGGACTCATCTTCGGCATGTCGCTCACCACCATCATGGTGAGGGCAGGCACATGGTATGTCAACATGACCTTGTCCAACGGAGCCTTCTTCATCTTCTCCTACCACTATATGCTCCTCGGATTCATCGTCATGATGCTCGGGGCAGGCGTCATCACACCGCACTCATGGTGGCTCGCACTCATCATCTACGTGCTCTCGGTGGCACTGGTGGTGCTCGTCGGACTGTTCCTCTACTGGCTCATGCGCACACGGCTGCCATTCACCACCTACATCCTCATGGGAGGCAGGCGATGACCTCGTCGAGTGTGCGGGCAAAGGCGATGCGCAGACGGTAGTCGCCACGGATGAACCCCTGGCGCTGCAACCCTTCAAGCAACCGCTCCATATCATCCCAGAAACCCTTCATATTGTAGACCACCACGCGCTTGTCGTGGTAATAGAGCGTGCCCGAGGCGGCCATGGAGAAAGCCTCGTCGAGCGTGCCGATACCGCCGGGCAGCACGATGGCCACGTCGCTGTGCTCAAGCATGAGGTCCTTGCGCTCCGACAGCGTCTCGCAGTAGATGCGCACGTCGGGCAGCGGAGAGGCATGGCCCATCTGCTCCAACCGCTGCGGCACGACACCGGTGATATGGCCGCCGGCCTCGGCCACGGCGCGCGCCACGCACTCCATGAGTCCCAAGTCGGCACCGCCGTAGACGAGGGTGTGGCCCTGCTGGCCTATCCATGTGCCCAACTGTCTGGTGAGGGTGAAGAAATCGGGATCGATGTCGCTGTTGGCTGAGCAAAAAACGGAGATGTTCATGATGCGTAAAAATCTGATGATGTTGTGTATAATCCTATTAATATATTGTGTATAATCCTATTAATATAAGGTAAAGGAAGACGCTGGGACCCGGAGAGAAGCCCGATGCAAAAATAAGCAAAAACGGCGGAAAACGCAAAAAAGGCGACGATATATCACATACCGTCACCTGAAAATAATCTTTAAACCTAAATAACCAAACTAAAACTATCTATCTATGCAAACCTGAAATAGTACTACTTGTTTTATGACATTGCAAAGATACGACATCCGTCACGATGCGCAAAATCAAATCAGCAAATGGCCACTTTTAATCAGTGAATATCCCATTTTCGTCACATAAGACGCACAAAAATCAGAAAAAAACTACCGATTTGTTGTCCATTTCATATAAAAACACTAATTTTGCTTTCAAAATGTCAGTAAAGCAAAGAGAGAGACTAACCTAACAACTAAAATTACTTTGGAAATGGCAACAGAGAAAATTGACAACCTTGACAAAAAAATTCTCGGCATCTTGTCGAAGAATGCGCGCATCCCATTCAAAGACGTGGCTGCAGAATGCAACGTCTCGAGAGCAGCCATCCACCAGCGTGTACAGCATCTTATCGAAAACGGAATCATCACAGGCAGCGGATTCGACGTCAACCCCAAGAGCCTCGGCTATCACACCTGCACCTACGTGGGCATTACCCTCGAGAGAGGAAATATGTATAAGTCGGTGTGCGAGCGGCTCCTGCTCATCCCAGAAATCGTGGAATGTCATTTCACCACCGGCCCCTATACTATGCTCGTGAAACTCTTCGCCCGCGACAACGAGCAACTCATGGACCTGCTCAACAACCAGCTTCAGAGCATCCCAGGCGTGGTGGCCACCGAGACACTCATCTCGCTCGAGCAGAGCATCAAGAGAGAAATTCCCGTCAATACAGAAGACTTCGAATGAAAACAAATGGCATCGTTTGATATCAACCAGCATCTCGAAAGTATCTATGCCTCCTTCCCCGAGGCCAAGCACCAACCCATCATCGGCATCACTGCCAACTACGGCGACGGACTGACCACCCTCACGCGGGCCTACTACCAGCAGGTGGTCGACGCAGGCGGCACGCCCATGCTCATCCCGCCCGTGGCCGACAAAGATGTCATCATCAGCACCCTCGACCGCATCGACGGACTGCTGCTCTCCGGAGGCGCCGACTTCAACCCGCTGTGGGCCGGCGAGGAGCCGCTGCCGCAGCTCCATCACATCAACGCCGAGCGCGACCTGCCCGAACTGCTCATCACCCGCCTCGCCTACAACCGCCAGATACCCATCCTGGGCATCTGCCGCGGCATGCAGACGCTGGCCATGGCCCTCGAGGGGAAGGTGTCGCAGGACATCGACACCGCCATGCAGGAGCCTCAGGAGCAGGCCGAGGATACTGGCGAGAAGAAAAAGAAGAAGGACAAGGAGAAAGACAAGGACAAGGAGCAGCAGCCCGCCCGCCGGCCTGTGGTGAAGCACAGCCAGGACTGCGCGCGCCATCTGCCCACCCACTCCGTCAGCATCGACAAGGAGTCTATCCTCTACCGCATCTACAAGAGTGAGCGCATCTACGTCAACTCCTTCCACCATCAGGCCGTGGCCGACCCCGGCAAGCACTTCCGTGTCACCGCCAAAGCCCCCGACGGCGTCATCGAGGCCATGGAGAGCAGCGAGTTCAAATCCATCCTCGGCGTGCAGTGGCATCCAGAGAACCTCGAGCAGGACGGGCGCCGGCTCTTCGAGTGGCTCGTGGCACAGGCCAGCAACTTCCATTTAGCCAAGAGCATCCACGACCGCGTGCTCACCCTCGACACCCACTGCGACACTCCGATGTTCTTCCATCAGGACATCAAGTTCGACCAGCGCGACCCGCGCATCCTCGTCGACCTGCACAAGATGCACGAGGGCCGTCAGGACGCCGTCATCATGGCCGCCTACCTGCCTCAGCCGAAGATGGGCGAGAGCTTCTCGTCGAAGGTGGCCTTCGATATCAACAGCCCCATGGCCTATGCCGACTTCATCTTCGACAAGATAGAGGCCATCGTCAGGAGCAACCGCAAGCACCTCAGCATCGCGCGCACTCCCGCCGACCTCTACGAAGACAAGCGCAAGGACCGCCGCTCCATCATGTTCGCCATTGAGAACGCCATCGCCCTCAACCACGACGTGGACAACATCAAGCACTTCGCCCAGCGAGGCGTGGTGTATATCACCCTCTGCCACAACGGCGACAACGACATCTGCGACAGCGCCAAGGGATGCGACACCAACCACGGTGTGAGCAAGTTCGGCGAGAAGGTCATCCGCGAGATGAACCGCCAAGGCATCATGGTCGACCTCAGCCATGCCAGCGAGCACAGCTTCTTCGACGCCCTCGAAATCAGCAAGACACCCATCGTGTGCAGCCACAGCAGTTGCAAGGCCCTCTGCGACGTGCCGCGCAACCTCACCGACGAGCAGATGCGCGCCATCGCACAAAAGGGCGGCGTGGTGCAGGTGACCCTCTACGGCGGTTTCCTCCGCAAAGAGGGCGAGGCTACCATCCGCGATGCCGTCGAGCACCTCAACCATGCCGTGCGCATCATGGGCATCGACCATGTGGGACTGGGCACCGACTTCGACGGCGACGGCGGTGTCACGGGCCTGGCCAACTCCTCAGAGATGATCAACTTCACTCTCGCACTGCTGAAGAACAAATACAGCGAGCGCGACATACAGAAGATATGGGGCGGCAACTGGCTCAGAGTGATGGCCTTAGTGCAAAACCAGAAAAAATGAACATGAGAAAAGACAGACTCCTCGCCGCCGCACTCGCCTGCATCGGCATCCTCCTCTTCAGCGGTGCCTCATGCCACCGTGGCGGCGACAAACCCGTAGTGATAGAAGTGACCCCGACAGGGCCGGAGTTCAATGCCGACTCCGCCTTCGCTTTCTGCTATGCCCAATGCGAATTCGGACCGCGCACCATGAACAGCGACGCCCACGAGCAGTGTGCACAGTGGATAATGGGCAAGTTTGAGCAATACGGCTGTCAGGTGGAGGCACAGAAAGCGGCCCTCACAGGATACGACGGCACCATGCTCAGAGCCACCAACATCATCGCCCGCCACCACCCAGAGCGCCCG
This sequence comes from uncultured Prevotellaceae bacterium, assembly GCA_902795605.1. Lineage (GTDB taxonomy): Bacteria > Bacteroidota > Bacteroidia > Bacteroidales > Bacteroidaceae > Prevotella. Next base: position 6,415 of record CADBLU010000206.1, read on the forward strand.
CAGCACATCCTGCTCTGCGCACACTGGGACAGCAGGCCATGGGCCGACAACGACCCCGACAGCACCAACTGGATGAAGCCGGTGATGGGAGCCAACGACGGCGCCAGCGGCGTGGCGGTGATGATAGAGATGGCACGGTTGCTGCAAGAGAACGACTCGCTCGACGTGGGCGTCGACTTCGTGTGCTTCGATGCCGAAGACTGGGGAGTGCCCCAGTGGAGCCACCGCAGCGACGAGAACTCATGGGCCCTCGGCTCACAGTATTGGGCCACCCACTACAATGCCCAAGGCTACGAAACAAGTTTCGGCATCCTCCTCGACATGGTGGGCGGACAGGCAGCGGAGTTTTATAAGGAGCGCATGTCGCTCAAGTACGCCCCGCAGTTGGTGGAGCGTGTGTGGAACGCCGCACATGCCGCCGGCTACAGCGGCTTCTTCCCCATGACCGCCGGCGGATATATCACCGACGACCACCTGCCCGTCAACGAGCGTGCAGGCATCCCCACCATCGACATCATCCCCTGTTACCCCGACAACGAGGCAAGCTCGTTTGGGCCGACATGGCACACCGTCAACGACGATATGCAGCATATCGACAAAAGCACCCTGAAAGCAGTGGGACAGACACTCGTGCAAGTGCTTTTCACAAAATAGATTTTTCTAGATTTTCTAGATTATCTAGATTTCCTAGATTCTCTAGTTTTCCTAGAAATTCTAGATTTTCTAGATTATCTAGATAATTATAGCTGGCCGGCTTCCACCATGAGCACCACGCGCTCGGTGAGCCGGTCAGTTCCTTCGGGCTTATACTCCTTCTTCAGGCTTGCTCCGAAAGTCCAGGCAAAGGCCTGCCAGAAACCGGCACGGATGGGCCCCATGAAGGCCTTCACGATGTCGTAGGAAGACGAGTTGCATTCACGGTTCACCAGTTTGATGAGCAGTTTGCCCTGCGAATAGGTGAGTTTCTTCATCCTCGGCTTATACTTGGTGTAGATTTCGGCCTCCACACGCTTCATGTGGGCGGCACGCTCACTCTCGGGGATGGTCTGAAGATACTCGTAGGTCTCGATGATAATTTTGTTAGTCTCCTTGGCCATAGGGAGCACCTTCTTCACATTATACACCAGACGGTTGAAAGCCTTCTGCTGTTTGGCGCTCTTGATCTCCATCACCGGATAGACATACACGTTGTTCATCTGCATGAAGAGGACACTGTCGCCGTCCACCAGCGCCTTCGCTATCTTCACATCGGGCACGAAGGTGGGATTCTCCATGTCCACCCGACGCTCTTCAGGCAACGGCGCATCCTTCTGGGCCATCGCCAAAAGCGGCAGCGCAAAGCTCAGCAATATCGTCAGTATTCTCTTCATGCTGGCAAAGATAATGCAAACTGAGCGTAAAGCAAAACAAAAGAGCAATATTTTTTGTTTTTGCTTGAGAGGATTTCCAAGGAGGCCCCTAGGGACACTAGGATCTCCTAGGGGGCCTCCAAGGGCCTCTATATCTTTTTCAGCGCTCGCATGGCGTTGAGCACACACAGTACCATGACGCCCACATCGGCGAAGACCGCCATCCACATGGTGGCCAAGCCCACAGCAGCCAGCAGCAGCACCAACACCTTCACGGCGATAGCGAAAACCGTGTTCTGACGGGCGATGCGCAGTGTGCGCCGGGCGATGGCGATGGCTTTCGCCACCTTCGACGGTTGGTCGTCCATGAGCACCACGTCGGCAGCCTCAATGGCTGCGTCGGAGCCGAGGGCTCCCATGGCGATGCCCACATCGGCGCGTGCCAGCACCGGAGCGTCGTTGATGCCGTCGCCCACGAAAGCCACGGCCTTGCCGTCACCCCGACCGGCCATCACCTGCTCCATCCGCTCCAGTTTGTCGGCAGGCAGCAGTGAGGCGTGACACTCGTCGATGCCCAACTGCTGTGCCACCTGCGTGGCCACCGTCTCCTGGTCGCCGGTAAGCATCACCGTGCGGTCCACGCCTGCCTCACGGAGGGCAGCGATGGCGGCGGCGGCGTCAGCCTTCACCCTGTCGGCCACGACCACATGTCCGGCATAGCGCCCGTTGACAGCCACATGCACGATGGTGCCTGCATGGCTGCACGGTTTCCACTCCGCTCCCACGGCCTCCATCATCTTCGCATTGCCCACACACACCAGGTCGCCGTTGACGCGCGCCCGCACGCCCTGGCCGGCCACCTCCTCGATGTCCTCCACCTGGCAGTCGGCACACTCCTCGGCGAAGGCATTGCGCAGCGAGATGGCGATGGGGTGAGTGGAGAAATGCTCCACATGAGCGGCGAGATGCAGCAGCTGGCGCTCCGTATACTCATCGGGATGCACCGCTGTCACCTCAAACTCGCCATGGGTGAGCGTGCCCGTCTTGTCGAAGACGACGGTGCCCACACGCGACAGCACATCCATAAAATTGGAACCTTTGACCAGGATGCCCGACCTCGACGCGCCGCCAAGGCCGCCGAAGAACGTCAGCGGCACCGACATCACCAAGGCGCAGGGGCACGACACCACGAGGAAGGTGAGGGCACGCTCGAGCCACACGGGGAAGGCGGCCGTCCACGAAGCGCAGAACAGCGGCGGCACTAAGGCCACCAGCAGAGCGGCCACCACCACGATGGGCGTATAGACACGGGCGAAACGGGCGATGAACGTCTCGCTGCGCGATTTCCGCTCACTGGCGTCCTCCACCAGTTGGATGACCCGCGAGGCCGTCGACTCACCAAACTCCTTGGTCACACGCACCCGCAGCACACCCGACACGTTGACACAGCCGGAGAGCACCTCATCGTCGACAGCCACCGCCCGCGGCACGCTCTCACCCGTGAGAGCCACCGTGTTGAGACTGCTGCTGCCAGCGATCACCACACCGTCGAGCGGCACACGCTCGCCCGGCGCGATAACGATGATGTCGCCCACGGCCACTTCCTCCGACTTCACCTCCACGGTGTCGCCGCCACGCTCCACACGGGCACTGTCGGGACGTATCTCCATAAGGTGGGAGATAGAGTCGCGGCTGCGGTGCTCGGCATAGTGCTCAAACAGTTCGCCAATCTGGAAGAACAGCATGACGAAGACGGCCTCGGGAAACTCCGTCTCCACTCCCGGCAGGAAACCGATGAGCAGCGCGCCGACAGTGGCGATGCACATGAGCAGGTCCTCGTTGAACGGCTCGCCCTCGAGGATGCCTTCTACGGCCTCGGCCAGCACGTCATAACTGATGAGCAGATAGGGCACGAGAAACACCAGCAACTGCTGCCACACGGGCATCTCTACGCTCCGTGTGAGCCACACGGCCAGCACTAAAAGCACCGCCGTGAGAATAATCCTTACAATCTTTTTCATTTCTTTATTTTGTCTTTGTTGTTCTCTTTCGCCGGCAAAAGTAAGATTTTCCGTTTGCAACCAAGTTGCAAACATGCCCTCGCCCCCTTTTTTCCTCCACGCAACTGTCTTTTTCCTCCCCACAGTTCCCTTTTTTCCTCCCCGCAACCGCTATTTTGTTCCCCGCAACCGCTATTTTGTTCCCCGCAACGGTCTTTTTTACCGCCACGGAACCCTCCGTCTCATTATTTTTCACTACTTTTGCATATCAGGCATGATATCCTATGAGCACACACAGCATGGCACTCCGGTTCACCCTCACTCTCCTCGCCGCCGCAATCACGGCGGTCGCCGCCGCCCAAGAGGCACAGCGGCCGTGGGAGGGACTCTTCGCCGACATCTCCATCCTCGACGACATGGAGAGCGCCGAATGGGAGAGCACCTATGAGATGCTGTGCGAACTCGAGCAGGAGCCGCTCGACATCAATACCGCCACACGGGAGCAACTGCTCCAACTGCCCTTCCTCAACGACAAACAGGTGGAGGACATCCATATCTATATCGACCGCTTCGGGACGATGAAATCCACTGGCGAACTGGCCATGATCACCTCGCTCGACTACACCACACGGTGCCTGCTCAGCTATTTCGTCTGCTGCAAGGAGCCGGAGTCTCCCGCCATGCCCGACTGGCAGAAGGTAATGAAGTATGGCCGGCACTCTGTCACCGCCACCGCCAATATCCCTTTCTATGAGCGGAGGGGCGACAAAGAGGGGTATTTAGGATACCCCTACAGGCACTCGCTGAGATACCGCTTCCACTACTCCGACCGGCTGAAGATAGGTTTCCTCGGGGCACAGGACGCCGGCGAGCCTTTCTTCGCCAACAAAAACGGCGCGGGCTACGACTTCTACGCCTTCTACGCCGAGGCACACCGCATCGGACGGCTGAAAACCATCGTGGCAGGACGCTACCGCGCCTCCTTCGGCATGGGACTCGTCATGAGCAACGACTTCAGTATGGGAAAGCTCGCCGCCCTCTATGCCCTCGGACAGAAAGGCTATGGCCTGCGCGCCCACACCTCTCGCAGTCAGGCCAACTACCTGCAGGGGGCAGCAGCCACCGTGACACTGGCCAGGGGCCTCGACATCAGCGCACTCGTGTCATACCGCAAGACCGACGCCACCCTCAACCACGGCGACTCCTGCATCGCCTCCCTCGACACCGACGGCTACCACCGCACCGTGAGCGAGATGGGCAAGAAGAACAACACCTCTGAGACGCTCGCCGGCGCACACCTCCACTTCAGGCGCCACGGCTTCCATCTGGGCGCCACCGGCTCCTTCACGTCCTACAGCAAGGACCTCGCCCCCGCCACTACCCCACTCTACCGCCGCTACTATCCCTCTGGCAACGACTTCTGGAACATCGGGGCCGACTACGGCTACACCGGACACCTCGTCAGCCTGCACGGCGAGACGGCCACCGGCGGATGCGGAGCCATCGCCACCATCCACTCCCTGAGCCTCACACCATCGTCGCAGTGGACACTGCTCGCCGTACAGCGCTTCTACGGCAAGAAATACTACTCTATGCACGCCAACAGCCTCAGCGAGGGCGGAAGGGTGCAGAACGAGAGCGGCATCTACATCGGAGCCCAATGGCAACCCCTGAAGCGGCTCCGCCTCACCGCCTATACCGACTATGCCTACTTCGCTGGCGCCAAATATCAGGCACAGCAGGCCTCGCACGCCTGGGACCATCTCATACAGGCACAGTATGACCACCGGCAACTGTCGGTCACCGCCCGCTACCGCCTCAAGAGGCGCGAGTATGACAACACCGACGCCACCGCCCTCGCCACCAAGACGACGCACCGCGCACGGCTCAGCGCCACGCTCAACCGCCACAGTTGGCGATTCACCACCACCGCCGACGCGGCACACTCCTCGTTCGAGGAGAGCAGCACGGGATGGATGCTCACCCAGCAGGTGGGCTACCGCCGACGGGCATTGCAGCTCAACGCCACCCTCGCCTATTTCCACACCGACGACAACGAGAGCCGCCTCTACGGCTACGAGCCGGGCACTCTCTACACCTTCGCCTACCAGGCCTTTGCCGGCGAGGGGTTCAGATATGCGCTCACGGCGCGGGCCGACATCGCCAGCCGGATCACCCTCATCGCCCACCTCGCCACCACCGACTATCTCGACCGCGACCATATCGCCAGCGGACTGCAGCAGATAGACCGCTCGTCGAAAACGGACCTCGAACTGCAACTGAGGTGGAATTTCTGAAAGTAACCGAGGTGGAAATACAGAAAGCAACTGAGGTGGAATTTCTGACAACAGGCAAAATAGGAAATCAGACACGACAAACACCTAAAAACTTCACATCATGAGAAAAATCATCTTTGTTTTTATCGCCCTGTTAGCAGGCGTCACCGTCCATGCCGCCACCTACGACGTGAGAGACTACGGGGCCAAGGGCGACGGCACCACACTCGACTCGCCGGCCATCAACGCAGCCATCGACGCCTGCGCAAAAGGCGGAGGAGGAACAGTGGAGGTGCCCGCAGGGCGCTACCTCGCCGGAAGCATCCACCTTAAAAGCCACGTGTGCCTGCACCTGCAGGGCGGCTCCGTCATCGTGGCTACCCGGCAGAAAGAGGCCTACGACGAAGCAGAACCCTTCAACTTCCCCGAATACCAGGACGGCGGACACACCTACTTCCACAACTCGCTCATCTGGGCCGAAGGGCAGACCAATGTCTCCATCACCGGACAGGGGATGATCGACGGCGAAGGACTCACACGCCAAGACACCGAGACGGCCGGCAACGTGCAGGGTGGTAGCATCGGCACCGGCGACAAGGCCATCGCCCTCAAACTGTGCCGGCAGGTGCTCATCCGCGACATCACCATCTACCGCGGTGGCCACTTCGCCATCATCCTCACCGGATGCGACTATGCCACCATCGACAACGTGAACATCGACACCAACCGCGACGGCATCGACATCGACTGCTGCCGGTTCACCACCGTCTCCAACACGAAAGTCAACACGCCGCACGACGACGCGCTGGTGCTCAAAAGCTCATACGCGCTCAAGAAAGCCGTGCCGTGCGAGGACATCCTCATCAACAACTGCGTGGTGACGGGCTTCAAGATGGGCACGGCGCTCGACGGCACCTATGTGCCCGAAAAGGTGAACTGGGTGTGCGGACGCATCAAACTGGGCACGGAGAGCAACGGCGGTTACCGCAATATCTGCATCTCCAACTGCACCTGCCTCTACAGCAGCGGACTGGCGCTCGAGGTCGTCGACCAGGGCATCATGGAGAACATCACCGTGACCAACATCGCCATGCGCCACGTGCACCACTACCCCATCTACATCACTACCGGATGCCGCAACAGAGGACCCAAGGAACGCAACGACGTGTCGACGGCACGCAATATCCTCATCTCCAACGTCACCGCCGAAGACTGCGACTCCCTCTCGGGCATACAAATCACCGGCATGCCGGGACATCCCATAGAGAACGTCAGACTCTCTAACATCTTCCTCGACTACCGCGGAGGCATCTCACGCAACGTGAGCACCGACTACCCCGAACTGGGCACCAAATATCCCGAAATCGCCAAGTTCCTCGGCACATGCCCCGCCTACGGCCTCTACGCACGCCACGTGAGAGGACTGCAACTCAGCGGCATCACCATCAGCCTGCAACAACCCGACTCACGCCCGTGCATCATCACCACCGACGTGGAAGACCTGCGCACCGACCAGGTGCGCACCCCCGAGGGATGGAGGTGAGGAACATTAGAAATCATCCCCGAAGAGCGACCAAAAGCAGGCCCTCTTCGGGGATGAACTTTACTTAACACCTGACACTTTTTTATTTAGTACCAGTCACTTTCTTATGATAATAGTCGATTAGCTTAAATATCAAGTCCGCCACCTTGGGCAGTTCAATGACAGTTTCTTGCAAAGGTATCCTATAAGAATTGTGGCTGAAAGCATTGCGAATGGAGACGATGAGCGCTTTCTCATCTTCACTCAGATGGCTGTCGCCAGTCTGAACCAGCAGTGCTATCAACGACTTGAAATTGTTGCGCTTGGGAATCGTTTTCCCCTCTACATGAAACGCTTCGTTGTCTGGCTGGTTGAGTTCAGGATAGTTATCAATGATGATTCTCTCTATATCCTGAATGGCTTCGAAGACAGAAGAACGCACCTGGTCATATCGGGCAAATTCTGTGTTCAAGTCGGCATAGCTGATCTCTTTGCAATTTGCCAATTGAGCAAGCAGCGACAACAGCCGCTCGTCATAGACAAGCCGGTAGAATTCTCCATAGTTCTTGAGCGACATACTCTCATGCACCACCTTGAAGCTTTTCTTCTCTCCTTCAACATCTACCACAAAGTCTTTCTCCATCCTGACGGTTTGGCTGAGGAAATTCTTCTCGCAAACTTTCTTCAACATAAAATTGCGGTCGTTCACTTGTTCGTTGTCCGGAATGATTTCTTGCAGCAGTTCCTGCGCCAAAAGGAAAATCACCATGTCTTGCGTCTTATAACGGCGAATGGCACGCTCGTTATCCTTACAGAAACGAATCGCTTGACGAAGTTTCCTTTCCATGGCCTCTTTTGCCTCTTCCAGTGTCTTGTGACTGCCTCTGTCACGGTAAGACATCCCGGCAAGATGATTCTTTATCTCCATGTCAATAACCTTTTTATCACCCTTTTTCTGTACGAACCTTTCCCTTATTTCGTCAGTACTGAGGTAAATAGGTTGAAGGGCATTCCTCACTTTGACATTGTTGAGAATGTTGAAGATATCGTAAGTTCTGGCAAAGCGGGTGAGTCTGCCGTCATGCTTATTTGTCCGATAGAAGGGCTGGCCATTATCTCCTCTCACAAACTCAAAATATCGGCTGATAAGATAAGCAGCATTATGGATTTTATCATCCCCGTTGTTTTCACAGTCCTCATCACACTTTAAGTGCATCATCAAAGATTCATTATCAGCATACTTTTCCTTGAGAAGTTGCAAGATATATGGTGTGAACAAGCCGTCGGGGAGAAAAATTGTCGCTGCTTTCCCTGGCTCTATTTCCAAATATCTGCCTGCAAGTTCACGATAATAAGAGTCATTTTTCGGTTGCCACTTCTTCCTGTTGGCATGCAGGAAGGGGATACTCTCCAACTTCACTTTTCTGTCGATGCATTTCCCTAAATGCTCGATTTCCTTTTCTAAGTATTTCCTATAGAGTGCCTCTATGTCTTTAGGACCTGAGCAAAGCACACTCTCAATGAACGGGTGTTGGTAATTTCCACCTATCAGACCGGCTTTTACTAACAATTGTCTCAATTCGCCGATGGATTTACAGCCGTAATAAGTAGCGAGAAAAGCGACAAGCGAATTATAATTCTGGCCGGTGAGTTTGTTTCTTCCGTTGTCGGCGGATGGCTGCCAGTCCAATAGCGATTCTGCGATATAATTAGCCATCTGATTGTAGCGGATATCGGCGAAACCCTTTTTGCCGTATTTATTGTCATCTCCACCGATGGCTTTCAGGGCATCCTTATACTTATTAAGACGGCGCTCAGCACGCTCCTTCTTTTCATTGAGAATCACCATGCTCCTCTCTTTGAATAGTTTTGAGGCACTAAGCGTATGCTTTTTCAAAAAGTAATTCACCAGTTTCTCGGGTATCCACTGAATGTGTAACCCGTGGTATTCGCTCTCTAAATATTTCGAAAACTCTTCCTTACTGCTGAATTCAGGCACCTTTCCATCATAGACGTCCTTAAAAAATGCGGTCAAATGACGACAGGTCTCCTTAATGAGAGTCTCACATGAAGGAAATGCGCTTCCGGCACAATTGTTTTTTCCGAGAAGATATTGATAAAACGCCATTGCCGGCAGGTCATAAATGCTTAAAGAAGCCTTGGGGCATGGCATTTCCACTGAGGCTTTGCCGTCCTTACTTTGGAGTTCAGGCAAATAGGCTCCGTCTTTCAGACAATCTGACGCTTGAGCATTCCAATATAGGCCTATCCGGTTGCCCACGATATTGTAACTGGCTTTATGGTCGGTCACATATGGCTTGCTGTCTGCCATGTCACGGGTGAATTGCTGCAGTTGCAAGACGGTCTCCTCATCTTCCAGTTTCACATCCATCAATTCCGACTGCTGCAGCAAGTCTGCCCATCTTTTTTTCCGCAGTTCTTCTATCTCCTGCAGTCTTCCGAAACCATTGATTTCCTTTTGCAGAGTTCTTACCCTTTGCTCACCGTCCACTCCGTTTTTCTCATAAAACCTAAATCTGAATTTACCCAGTTTCACTTGGAAACGGATGGTATTGAATAGTTTTTTACTATCAATATAACGAAGGATAAGAGCGGGGAATCTGTCGGTGCTCCTTATCCTCTTCACGGTTTCGGGCAGGTCCTCATCATCCCCTTTCACCTCGTCGGCAAAAAAGTCCTTCCCTTCTTGAGAGATGACATCATACAATGGCAGGGGACATTTGCGGAGTTCGTTGAGCATATCCATCGCCAAAGCCGTGAGGGTATCATTGCTGTCAAGCCGCTTACCTTTGGGCATCCGCATGCGGTAGATACTTATCATCTCCCTCACGATGTCGTTCTCCTCACCCTTGAAGGGACTTTTGTCAGGAGCCAAAAGTTCCGTTTCCTCAATCATTCGTTTCGCATAGCTTTTAGAAAGGAAAATGGCACAAAAATAAAGAACGCCGAAATCGGAGAGCGCCATGTTCTTTTCTCCTGTTTCTTCAATGGTGCGCTCACCTCGGATACGGAAATACCAATCTTCCCTCTCAACAAAGACAAAACTGCTTCTATAATCACCTGGAGCCGCATTCTCATTTTTCTCCTTACGATAATGATCAATTCCTGTGAGGAACTCCAATTCCTCATTGGTCAACAAGTTGCGTTGTTTGTCGATACGCCTGCTGGCCGTGAATGCCTTTTCTAAATATTTGGCGACGACATATTGGTTGTCATATTGCTTCTTTAGGTCTTCAGCAGAATTATAGGGACTGAAATGGGTATAGTAGTTGCGGCATTCGCCGAGTGTCTTGCCCAATTGTAACACTATCTTAATGCATTTCTCTAAAGACGCGCCTCTGAGCAATTCTTCTGTCTGATACACATTAGATTTTTTCTCTTTTGACTTGCCCACCTGATAACCGATTTGGTCGGCTAAAACAGGACCGAGGATAGGAAAATGACGGAAAAGGAGGCGCTGCATTCTCACAGCCTGGTCGTTGGTTTTCAACAGAGAGCCTTGAATACCTTTTTCCAGTTGTTGAAGAATCTCATGGGTGCTCCAATGAGCGTTGACCTTTACGTCCGACTTCATGAAAATTTCAATGAGGGTCTTATAGAAATTGCTTTGCGCCATGTTGAAATAGGCCCCCATAATATGCTTTTTCCCTTCGAGTGAAAAGGGGGTTTCTGCCAAGCGTGGCTCTCGTTTTTGAACTCGCTTAGGCTTGTTGTGATAATTCTTTTTTCCCATTCCTAAAAAGATGATAAATGTTATAATTTAATGATTGTCTTTCCAAAAACACACTATATCCTTGATGATTTCCCACAGCTCATGACGTTTCTTTAATATCATACATAAGGTAAATGTGAAAAGAATTGCAAAAACAAACCAATAGATGACAATCAATACCAGAGGATTAGGACCTTCACTGATATTGAAGACATTCTTGAAAAACTCAAAGCCATCGTTACATCCGGAAAAGACGGTGAGGAAAGCCACAAAGATAGCTAAGAGCAATTGTATGTTTTCGCTGTTCTTATCTGCTTTTTGCTTCAGGCAGTCGTCGAGGTCATCCATCTTCTGTCCCATGTCGGAAAGAAGCCTGACAACTCCAAGTTCCTCTGTACAAAATCGGTAAAACTCGTTGTGCTGTTTATAATCGGAGATATCTGAGTAATAGGTATTCACCTTGATACGGGTCAGCCGGTCAGATAAGTCCCTCAGCCTCTTTAATGAAACGATCTTTTGCTTGTCATTGGTGTCATCGATATCACCGATGACCTTCGACATGTTGATAAGAGAATAGCGCTGAATGAGAGCCAACAGATATAGCCATATATAACGCTGCTGCAAGGAGTCTGTCTTGAAACTTTTGAAGAAATCCGCGTTTCCGCAAGTCATCATCGCACCACCCTCCACACTGACAATCAAATAGATATTTTTGAAAGTCTGCTTAATGGTCTCATTCTTCCTGATGATTTGATATTTCTCGTTTTCACACCGCGAAATTCTCAGAAGATTGTCTTGCTCGTCTTCTGTCAAGTCTTTGTCTTCATCTATATGCAAATAGGTAAATACATGACACCTTTTCTTGTTGGTCATTATATAATTGACATGCATCATGGAAAGGAGTCTTTCGACAAGCAGCGACAACTGGAAAGCGATGGGCTTCTCTGAATCCACGTCATAGTCGACGCCAAGAAGATTGGCAAACAAGTTCATTTTAGCGAAAAAATACGACTTGAACTCTTCTTTCAGACCTGTCGGCTTCTGGCATCTGATGGTCGGAGCCTGATTGTCCATCTTGTGCAAACGATAGTTGAGAGTCATCAGAGTATCCATTGTAGGGGCAGGAACTCCCTCTTGTGCTTCGCTGCTTTTTCTCCTTTTATTATCATCTCTCTTTATCTCTATAGGAATGATGATGATGCCCACGGAGGCGTCAGGATAGACAATGAGTTTGGGCGACTCAAAAGAATTCTTGTTGTTGGGAATAAAGAAAGCCGTTTTTCCCCCATCCAAATCCATCTCGAAGGTGGATTGTCCACCAAAAAATCTATCCCAACCTTTGTCGACAAGGGAGTAGATGAACAAATCACAGGACTTCATCTGATTCAGTTCTCCTTCTGCGCCTGTCACTGACTTCTGCAGAAAAGACTGAATATGATTGAAAAAAACATCACTCTCTATCTTCATGTTAAGTGGTTTCCAACTTGACTCATTAGGTAGTTGGAAATTATCAATGCCAAGACTGGCAGAAACACCTTCGCGCTCAAGTGTGAAAGGAAACATAAAAAAGGATATAGATTGTCCTAATTCTGTCATAACTGTATGAGTTAATGTTGATCAATGTTGTGTTTTTTCTGTAGACTCCAGAAAGATTCATGGTACTATGTGTCTTTCTTCTTGGAGAACAAATACATGCAAAGATACTCATTTATTTCATTCCAACAAACTTTATTCATCCTTTTTTTAATCGCCCTACACAACTTCTTTTTAGGAAGGCTGTAACTGGGAAAAAAGAAGTTGTTATACCCACCCCAACGGCAGGCTTCTACAACCCAGATGGATGGATATGGATCAAACAGAATTTTCAAAGTTGTTATACCCACCCCAACGGCAGGCTTCTACAACTTTTATTGCAAATTCTGTTCGGTCATAGTATATGGTAAAGTTGTTATACCCGCCCCAACGGCAGGCTTCTACAACTTAGCTCAAACAATCCTCGGAATCTAGATTTAAGTTGTTATACCCGCCCCAACGGCAGGCTTCTACAACTCGTGGCAAGCTGCAGTAGTTATATCGATAATGGAAGTTGTTATACCCGCCCCAACGGCAGGCTTCTACAACTTTATGAGTGGCACTTTGCAAATCTTGGCATGAAAGACGTTGTTATACCCGCCCCAACGGCAGGCTTCTACAACAGGGAAAAAGATACCATGCTGTTTAAGTTCTTAAAGTTGTTATACCCGCCCCAACGGCAGGCTTCTACAACTGAGTTGAATTTACGAGAGGACTACAAGCGTAAGTTGTTATACCCGCCCCAACGGCAGGCTTCTACAACGCTTTTACTATCAGGTAATTGGAAATTGAGGTGTTTTTGTACTGTTTGCAAAGTACTTGCAGCTCAAATCCTTGCGTAAAGAATCGAT
>CADBLU010000207.1 GCA_902795605.1 uncultured Prevotellaceae bacterium
CTGATTATCAAGCACTTCCGAACTGCAAAAATAGCATTTTTTCGCAAATGAAGCAAGAAAAAGTCACTTTTTCGGCATTTGCGAAAAAAGAGGAGATTTAAAATTTGTAAAGAATTTTGCTTTATACTGATTATCAGTCGATTACGAAAAACCAATTTTTCGCAAATCTCCATGCCCCCTGTTTTATGAAGAAATCATGCGGCAGATTTTGCGTTTCACCCATATTACTATATAGAGCATACCCTTTGCCCTCAAATGTTAGAGAGAAAAAGAGAAAATCACCAACAAAATGGCGGCACAAGGTGCGTTTCTACTGCTTTTTTTGTATATTTGCGACCGAATTGCGGACAACGAACCACTACTTAACAACATAATCATGAGAAAAAGCATTCTTATCTTAATGGTGCTGGCCACAAGCGTCATGGCCACAGCACAGGACTACAGCGCCGCAGACGTGCTGGCGACAGCACAGAAGGCGAACAAGTATTTCATGACGAAATACGCCGACCCCACCATCCCCACCAATGTCAACCGCATCCGCCCCAGCAACCTGTGGACACGCGCCGTCTACTATGAGGGACTCATGGCACTCTATGAGATTGACCCCGACCAGAAGTATATCGACTATACCGACCGCTGGGCCAACTTCCACCAGTGGACGCCGCGCAACGGCATCAAGACCACCGACGCCGACGACCAGTGCTGCGGACAGACCTATCTCGACCGCTACATGACGACCCACGATGAGCGCATGATCACCCACGTGAGAGAAAACCTCGACTACCAGATGAGCACGGGAAAGATAGGCTACTGGACATGGATAGACGCCATACAGATGGCCATGCCCGTCTACAGCAAGATGTACCGCGCCACCGGCGAGCGGCGCTACCTCGACCATGCCATGAAGATGTATACCTGGAGCCGCGACACCTGCGGCGGCGGACTCTTCAACACCGCCGAGGGACTGTGGTGGCGCGACGCCGACTACGTGCCGCCCTACAAAGAGAGCGACGGCCAGAACTGCTACTGGAGCCGTGGCAGCGGATGGGTATACGCCGCCCTGGTGAAGGTGATGACCGACATCGGCCGCAAAGACAAATACTACAAACAACTGCGCAAAGACTTCATCCTCATGAGTGAGGCGCTGCTGAAATGCCAGCGCGAAGACGGTCTGTGGAATCCCTCACTCGTCTCGCCCGTCACCTACGGCGGCAAGGAGCTCACCGGCACCGCCCTCTTCCTCTACGGCATGAGTTGGGGCATCAACAACAAGGTGCTCAAGGCGAAGAAATTCCGCAGCGCCTGCGACCGCGCTTGGACCGCCCTGGTGCGCGACTGCGTCCACCCCGACGGCTTCTTAGGTTATGTGCAGGGCACCGGCAAAGACCCCTCGGCCGGCCAGCCTGTCACCTATACCAAAGTGCCCGACTTCGAGGACTACGGCACCGGCTGCTTCCTCCTCGGCGCCGTAGAATACTACAGACTCCTGAAAGGGAAATAACCAGTGACATAACCTATCGCCGGTGACATAACTTTTAGCTCTTCAGCTTTCTATTTCAGATAGTCGGCCAGCGGGGAGTGGATTTGCTTCAGTCCCGTGGCCACGCTCTGGGCGTTGGCCTTGGCCCCTTTGAGCGATGAGTGGGTGTGGTCGTGGTTGAAATAGGCGGCCACGCGCTTCTCACCCAACTTATCGTATTTGTCGGCGGTGATGTTGTGAACGTCGACAAACGCCACGCCCGTCTGCTCCACCACCTCGCGGTACCATTTCCCATAACTGTCGTTGCGGCGCTCGATGTGGCCGTCGCGCCAGATGTTGCGAGGGGTGAGCGAGACGAGGATGGGTGTGCCTCCCTTCTCGCGCACGTCGTTGATGAACTTGCGCAAATACCATCCGAAGGTATAGACCACCTCATACTTGCCATTCGACTTCAACTTATAGACATGGCAGCTGTCGGCCGTGCCGGTGATGGCGGCACGCTCCTTGAGGCTGTCGATGGCCCCCACGTCGTTGTGGCCGAATTGTATCAGCACATAGTCGCCCGGCCGGATGCTGTTGTAGACCTCATCCCAGCGGCCCTCGTTGAGATAGGTGCGGCAGGAGCGGCCCGCCTTGGCACAGTTGGCCACGGTGATCTTGCGCGTGTCGAAGATGTCGGAAGCCACGGCTCCCCATCCCCACATACCGTCCTTGTCCTTGTCGTTGTTTTTCACCGTACTGTCGCCCGTGGTGAACACCACCGGCTTGCCCTCCTCGCGCTGCACGTTGACCACGGGCAGGTCGACATTCACCAAGCACGACTTCAGGAAAGCCATCCACGGATGCTGGCATTCGGCGATGCCCTCGGCGGCGCTGCGGGCGTTCATCATCGCGCCAAACTTACTGGTGTGTATCTTGTCGCCGAAGAAATAGTAGTTCATCTTCTCAGGACCGAAGCCCTCGAGTTTGGTGGCCGACCGGTCGTTGAGGTCGATATAGGGCACCATCTCCTCCTCAGCCACCTGGCGGCACCACTCACTGTGCACCTTGCGCACCACACGCCCGTTCTCCCAAGCGTTGCGCGGCGTGAGCGACATGAGCACGGGGAAGGCACCGGCGGCACGCGTCTCGTTGATGAACCGCCTCAGGTAGCCACCGTAGCTGTAGACATCCTCCGCACGGTAGGTGGTGTCGTTCTTGTGAATCTCCTGCACGTTGACATGGAGCACCGTGTCCTTGTCGATGCCGGGGATGCTGGCACGCGCCCGCCCGGTGTCGTAGGGGCCGTTGTCGTTGTGGCCGATGCTGATGATCACCCAGTCGCCTGGACGGAGGGCCTGGCGGATGTCGGGCCACAGCATGCGGTAGAAGGTGCGGCTGCTCGTGCCGCCGAGCGCCTGGTTCTCGACGGTGATCTTCTCCTTGTCGAAGAAATCCTCGGCATAGTAGCCCCAGCCCCACTGTCCGTTGTTGCCGTTGCCGAGGGTGCCGTTGCGCATCGTGCTGTTGCCCACGAGGAAGAGCACGGGGTTGTTGCCGCGCCGGCTGCTGCCGGGTTTCACACGCGCCTGCCTCACCTTATCGAGGCTGTCGAGGGTGAGGTCGGTCACTTTGTTGACATCCTCCATACCCTGGAGGCGTGATACCTGTGCGCTGGCTCCCACGGCGAGGAGCATCAGCACCATCATGGCTGTCGCTTTCTTAATCATCTGATGATTGATTGGCTATTAGGTGATTTGTATGTTCTCAGATTCTGAAAAGAGGCTCCGCCTGCCTCATGCGCTATAGAGACGGGATGCTTCCCGTCTCCCTCTCGCGGAGTGGCACGAAGAGAGAAGCGGCATGCAAAAATAGCAAATTATCTCCAACCGCCCTTTTATCATCTTGATAAAACACCTATAATTTTTGGTCTTTAAGGGCTTTAGGGGCTTTAAGGTCCTTAAAGTCCTTAGGGTCCTTAAGGTCCTTAAAGCCTCTTTGGCGGTTTCATACTCCGCCTCCGCTACTCGAAGGTGCAGGGCAGGGCCAACAGCTGATACATCACGGTGCGGGCCATGCGCTGCTGTCCGGCATCGTTGGGATGGAGCTGGTCGGTGGCGTTGTGGCAATAGACGATATGCTCGCCCACGAGGGGGAAGAAGCCACAGGTGGCATTGAGGTCGATGACGGGCACCGCCCAGATGTTGCCGGCCTCCTTGACGCTCTCCACATAGGCGTCAACCCACTCGCCGATCTCGTTGGTGTAGGACTCGTCGGGCTGGATGTTCTTCTCATTGCCATAGAAATAGCCGCGGTGGATAGGTGTGAGGAGCACCACCTGCTTGGTGGGGAAAGTCTCCTTGATATGCTTCATCGCGATATTGATGCGCCCGCGGTAGGTGTCTTTGTTCATCGACGGCGTGCGGTGGCGGCGCAGCACGGTGGCCCTGGGGCGGTGGACGGCGGCCTCGACGGAGTCTTCGGTGATGGTGTACCACTCGCCGATGGGCACGGCGGCATTGAAGTCGTTGGTGCCGATGAAGATGAGGATGGCGTCGAAGTCGTCGCCATGCTCAGCCTTGAGTTTGTCGGTCTGGTTGGGGATGTCGTTCCACTGCCTGCCGCTGATGCCATAGACGAAAGGCTCTATGCTGAGCCAGTCCTGCAGGAAGTTCCACCATTTGCGCTTTGAGCCGCTGTTGCGGGGGTCGGTGATACTGTCGCCGAAATAGGCCACGCGCTTGCCCTGCCACGGGTGCTGGATGACGGCCTGAGCCCCTGCGCTGAGACAGAGGGTGAGTGCTGCGAGAAGCAGCATTTTTCGTAAGTTGTTGTTCATAGAGAAAGGGTTATTATCGGTTGACGGATATGTGTGCTATCTGCCATGGCGGTACATAAACTCCGCTGTCTGCACCATGGAGAAGGAATAGTGGCGGAGCGAGTCGAAAGCGGCACGGGCGACGGTCGTGGGGCGCAACTGCCCGTCGGCGGCCACGTCGTAGAGGAAGGTTTTCTGCATCTGCGGATGATAGATGACGCACGAGGCGCTGTCGCGTGCCACAATCTGCGTGTCGGAGGTGTAGAAGACACGCTGGCGCCGCTCCTTGAGGAGGTCGACACCGAAGCCGTCGGCGTCGTAGCCGATATGGAGGAGTCCGAGCAGGGTGGGCATGACGTCGACCTGCGTGCCCAGTCCGTCGTAGATGCCCGGTTGCACGCCCGGTCCGAAGATGATGCAGGGGATATGGTTGTAGGACTGCGGCAGTTCGCTGTCCATCTCTCCCACGAGTTTGCCATGGTCGGCCAAGATGACGAAGACGGTGTTGTCATACCACGGTTGCCGGCGTGCCTGCTCCAGGAAATGGCCGACGCACCAGTCGGCATACTCCACAATCTGCGTCTCGGGCTCATTGGTGGACGTCTTCATCCACTGCGGCACGATATAGGGCGGATGGTTGCTGATGGTGAGCAGGGTGGCCATGAAGGGTGCGCTGCCGGCGGCCGCCTCGTTGATGACGGGCAGCGCATAGTCGAAGAGGTACTTGTCGGGCACGCCGAAGCTGTTGACCACCTCGCCGGCGGGATACGACTCCTGCGAATAGATGTCGTCGTAGCCATTGGTGCGCAGGAACGCGTTCATATTGTCGTACTGCGACTCATGAGTCATGAAGAAGAGATTGTGGTAGCCCTCGCCCTTGAGCACCGTGGCGATGCCGCTGCGGTGGGGCGTCACCGTACCCTTCATCAGGTTGCGCATCATGAGTGCCGGGAAGGAGTAGAGGGTGGCGGTGAGGCCGTGGTTGGTGTGGATGCCGGCCGAATAGAAGCGGGTGAAAGCCAGCGAACAGCGGTAGAGGCTGTCGAGGGTGGGCGTGAGGCGCTCCTTCTGGCCGAAGGTCTGCATCAGACTGGCCGACATCGACTCCATGAGGATAATCACCACATTGGGCCGGGTGGCAGACGTAGCCGTCATCACCGTGTCGGCTGCCACATGGCGGTGGAGCACGGCGGTGCTGTCGACGGCCCCGGTGATGCCTAATTCGTGGCGGGCGAAGGCGACGGCCTCGCCATAGGGCATGAGCTGCAGTTCGGCATTCTCACGCCGCATGCCGTCGAGCGTGCTTGTGATGAGGTTGAATGAGGGCGAGATGCCCAACTGGTTGAGGAAAGGGTCGTCGCAATAGTAGGCCTGACTGATTTTGATGGGGTTGTAGCCCATGCGCCCGCGGATGCCGAAGATGCACAGACCCGCCATGACGGCAGTAAGGCACAGGCAGCCCACGGCGGTGAGCCATCCTCTGAGGGGCGGCGCTGCCTCCACCCGGCGATCGGCCCGCCGGCGCAGCCGTCGCATGCCCCACCACACGAGGGCCACGGCGATGATGAAGAGGACGAAATAGCCGATATAGGAGGTCTCGCCCACGAGCATGCCGGCGGTGGTGCCGGTATAGCCCATCCATCCGAATATGGAGGCATCGATGTTTTTGAAGAAATAGGCGAAATAGGGGATGTTGGCCGCCGACACCGCCACGACGAGCGTATAGCCCACGCACAGCCAGAGCGAGACGACCCTGCGCAACCACCGCGGGCAATAGCCGAAGGCTGCCGCCAAAAGAAGGACGATGAGCGGCGGTATCATCAGATAGCAGGCCACCACATTGTCGAACCACACCCCTTTGACAAAGGCCGTGGCCACGGATGCGCTGCCCCCGTGTGCCATCATGCCGTGGAGGACGATCCACTGCACCCCCCTGAAGAGTGTCATGAGTGCCAGTACGAAGACGTGGGCACTCACCAGAAAGGCGAGGGTATGGAGAAAACGTCTCATCGGTAGCCGGCCACTGCTTTACTCACCGGTTTTCACCGGTTGGATAGTGATTTTCTCGGGCACGGCGGGCACGGCAGGCTTGGAGACAATGTCGACAGAGGGCTTGATATGCTCCGTCACCGAGACCTGCGACGGCTCGCGCTCCACAGGCTTCTCCTTCACCGTCTCCTGCTTCTTGGGCTTCTCCACCTTGGGCGCCACCTTCTCCCACTCAGCACTGCTGAGACCGCTCACACGGTCGCCGTTGGAGTCGTAGGAGGCAGTGCGCGCATCGGTGCTCACCTTATAGCCGTCTTTCTCCACCACCACACGTCCGCGGTCGAGCATCTCGAGCTGCTGGTTCTCGGGTGAGGTGGAAAGTCGGTAGAAGCCGAACTCTGTGTTGCCGGCATTGCGCGAGGCGATGATGATGATATATTTCTCGTTGGTGCTGAGATAGGCATTGAGCACGCCGGAGCCGCTGTAGTCGACGATGGCCTTGGCGTTGAGTTTCTCCAGGTCGAGCGTGCTGTCACTCAGGTTGGCGGCATCGAAGATATGGAGGTGGCCGTCGCGCAGATAGACCATGCTGTGGCGCTGGCGGTCGGGGAACTTGGCCACGATGGTGCTGCTCTGATAAAGCTCTGTCTCCACGCTGTCGATGACCTCCTTGAGGCTGTTGTCGACGGTGGAGGTGATGCTGAAGGTCTTTTTCTCCTTCATCTGCACGGCAATGAAGAAACCGAGAACGATGAGCGAGAGGATGACGATGACCGTACCGATGATGATGGTAGAGGCGGAATACCTGCTGCCTATCTTCTCGTCGTATTCATGACGCACCTTCTCTGTGTCCTCCTTGAGATGCCGCACATACGCGCCCAGACGGCCGTGGTGACCGCCGTTTTCTTCGGCAGGGGGCGTGGCGTCCCCGCCGCCCTCACCGACAGGCTCCTCTGGTGCTGGCTCAGGGATGTCGCTGTTGAGGGGCGTCTCCTCATCGACAGAGGAGAAGTGTGTCTCACTTTTGCAGTAGGGACATACCTGCGCATACCGGTAGATGGGTTTGCCGCAGGACGGGCATTTCTTCAATTTCTTCATAAGCCGGGGGATAGAGGTCTTACTTGTTGAGTTTCCAAGTGACACCGTCCTTCGTGTCCTTCACCTCGAAGCCGGCGGCACTGAGAGCATCACGTATCTGGTCGCTGGTGGCCCAGTCCTTGGCGGCCTTGGCCTTGGCGCGCAGTTCAAGCACCATGTCGACAACACGGCCGAAAGCCTCCTCACGGGCACT
This sequence comes from uncultured Prevotellaceae bacterium, assembly GCA_902795605.1. Classification (GTDB taxonomy): domain Bacteria; phylum Bacteroidota; class Bacteroidia; order Bacteroidales; family Bacteroidaceae; genus Prevotella. Next base: position 7,558 of record CADBLU010000207.1, read on the forward strand.
GCCCGACTGGCCTTGCTCGGGGCGCAGCCCGAGGAGGTCGAAGGCGAAGAGACGCATCGTCTCGCCGAGCAGGGCGAGGTCGTCGGCACTGATGGTGCCTTTATGGTCGAGCAGGATGTTCACCTGATGGCAAGCCTCGAAGAGGTGGCTGATGACCACAGGTGTCTGGAAGTCGTCGTTCATCGCCTCGTAGCACTTCTCGCGCAGTTCGCTCACCAACTTGTGAGTGTCGGCGTCCGACTCCTTGGCGGCAGTGACGCGGCCGAGGTCGGCGATGGCGCTGAGCAACCGCTCGAGTCCCTTCTCGCTGGCCTTGAGGGCCTCGTTGGAGAAGTCGACGGTGCCGCGATAGTGGGCAGAGAGGATAAAGAAGCGGATGGTCATCGGGCTGAAAGCCTGGGTGAGGGCCGGCGCGTTGCCGGTGAAGAACTGCTCGAGCGTGATGAAATTGCCGAGACTCTTGCCCATCTTCTGCCCGTTGATGGTGATCATGTTGTTGTGCATCCAGTATTTCACCATCTGGTCGCCCTGGCTGGCCACAGCCTGGGCGATCTCGCACTCATGGTGTGGGAAGATGAGATCCATGCCGCCGCCGTGGATGTCGAAATGGGCACCGAGGTATTTGCGGCCCATGGCGGTGCACTCGCAGTGCCAGCCGGGGAAGCCGTCGCTCCACTCGCTGGGCCACCGCATGATGTGCTCGGGCTGGGCCTTCTTCCACAGGGCGAAGTCGGCCTGGTTGTGCTTCTCCCCCACCCCGTCGAGCTCGCGGCTGGCATTGATCACATTGTCGAGGTTGCGGCCGGAGAGAATGCCGTAGCCGTAGCGCTCATTGTATTTAGTCACATCGAAATAGATGCTGCCGTTGCTCTCGTAGGCGAAGCCGTTGGCAAGGATTTCCCTGACAAGCTGCTGCTGCTCGATGATATGGCCCGTGGCGTGGGGCTCGATGCTGGGCGGCAGCACATTGAGAGCCTCCATGGCCTGATGGTAGCGGTTGGTGTAGTATTGCGCTATCTCCATCGGCTCCAACTGCTCCAGGCGGGCTTTCTTGGCTATCTTGTCATCGCCCTCGTCGGCATCGTTCTCCAGATGTCCCACGTCGGTGATGTTGCGCACATAGCGCACCTTGTAGCCGAGGTGCCGCAGATAGCGGAACACCACGTCGAAGGTGATGGCCGGCCGCGCATGGCCCAGGTGGGGATCGCCATAGACGGTGGGACCGCAAACATACATGCCTACATGTGGGGCATGCAGGGGTTGGAAAGCTTCTTTTCTCCTTGTGAGGGTATTGTAGATGTAAAGTGTCTGCTCCATGATAGGAATAAAAACTGCGATATTACTGATGATATAATCTGCAAAGATAGTGCAAATTATTGATTGTCATGTCAAATTTGCCGAAAAAGTGAGTTTCGTGACAACACTGCCTCAGCTTTTCATCAGGCACTGGATTTCCTCGTCGGTGGCGAGGTTGAAGTCGCCGGGGAAGGTGTATTTCAGCGTGGAGGCTGCCAGCGAGTAGTCGAGGATGCGCTGGTCGTCGTCGGGGAAGGCCATCATGCCATGTATCAGGCCCGCGGTGAAGGCATCGCCCACGCCCATGGGGTCTACCATGTCCTGGATGTCGTAGATGCGGGTGGAATAGAGCTTGCCGTCGCTCCAAAGGAGGGCGGTGAGCAGATGGTGACTGGCATTCACCTGGTTGCGCATGCCCATGAGCCACTTGCGGCAGCGGGGGAAGCGCGCGTGGAGCTGGTCGAACCACTCCTCATAGGGCGCCAGGTCCATCTCATAGTCGGGAGTGAGGGCCTTGAAGGGAATCTTGGGATGCTGGGTGAGGAACTCAAACTCTATGACGTCGCCGAACATGATGTCGGCAAACTCCAGCAGGCGGCTCAATGCCTCGCGCGGCTGTGCGCCGGGATAGCGCCACAGGTTCTTGCGGTGATTGATGTCGAAAGAGATGGTGAGTCCCATCTCGTCGGCCACCTCCATCGACTCGATGGTGGAGAGATAGGCATTCTCGGTGAGAGCGGCAGCGATGCCCGAGGTGTGGTAGACGGCGGCATTCTCGAGAATCTTGTGCCAGTCGAACATGCCCGGCTGCAACTGTGCGAAAGCCGACTCGGCACGGTCGTAGGTGACGGATGAGTTGCGCAGGGCGGCAGCCCCCTCGAAATAGTAGGTGCCCATGCGGTCGCCGTCGATGAGCAGATGGTCGGTAAGCAGGCCATACTGCCGGAGCATCATGTGGGCCGCCTGACCTATCTGCCCACGGGGCAGACGGGTGACATACTCCACCTCGTCACCAAGGGTAGCCAGCGAGATGCCCACATTGGCCTCGCTGCCTCCGAAATTGCCCAGCAGTTCCTCGCCTTGGGCAAAGCGGCGGTGCCCCTGCTTAGAGAAACGCAGAAGCAGTTCGCCAAAAGTCACAATACGTTTGTTCATTATCGTAAGAAATCACTTATTCAAGGCGCAAAATTATCAAAAAAAAACGTACCTCTGCCCAAAAATCAAAATAAAGTGCCAATAATTTGCCATTTTGGACGAATTAAACTAACTTTGCGAATTAATTCAATAAAAAAACCAACATCGAATATGGCTTATACACGACTGACCGCTGTGGAAGCAGCGTCGCTCATCAAGAATGGAGAAAACCTGGCCCTGAGCGGATTCACACCCGCAGGCGTGGCCAAGGCTGTGACAAAGGAACTTGCCAAAATCGCGCTCGCCGAGCACGAGGCTGGACGTGAATTCAAAGTGGGCATCTTCACAGGTGCATCGACAGGACAGAGCACCGACGGCGACCTGGCCAACGCCAACGCCATCAAGTATCGCGCTCCCTACACCACCAACAACGACTTCCGCAAGCATGTCAATGCAGGCGAAATCCCCTACAACGACCTCCACCTGAGCCACATGGCTCAAGAGTTGCGCTATGGATTCTACGGACAGGTGGACTGGGCCATCCTCGAGGTCTGCGACATCGAGGAAGCCGACGGCTACTACAAGGTCTACCTCACCGCTGCCGGCGGCATCAGCCCCACGGCTGCCCGTCTGGCCAAGCATGTCATCCTGGAGCTCAACTCCTTCCACAACCCCAACGCGAAGTTCATCCACGACGTGTATGAGCCGCTCGACCCGCCCTATCGCAAGGCCATTCCCATTGAGCATGTGAGCGACCGCATCGGC
>CADBLU010000208.1 GCA_902795605.1 uncultured Prevotellaceae bacterium
AATCAGTCATGCCGGCGACGGCGGCCTCTATGCCGAACTGGTGCAGAACCGTGGTTTTGAGGAGCACGTGCTGCCTTCGAGCATGACATATCGTGACGGCAAGGCCTATGCGCCTGATGCCATGAACTATGAGCACCGTAATCACCGCAACTGGAACATCCCCTGGAACCTGGAGGAGAAAAAGATGACGGGGTGGCGCGTGACAGGCGAGAAAGCCTCCGTCACGGGCGAGGTGGTCGAGACTCCGGCACCGCTGCACGAGAACACGCCGCACGCCATGCAACTCAATATCAAAAAAGTGCAGAAGGGCGGCAAGGCTGTGCTGACAAACACGGGCTATTGGGGCATGGGCCTGAAGGCCGGTGAGCAATACGACCTGCGCTTCTATGTGAAGTCGGCCAACTACAAAGGAGGCATCACCGCCCGTCTGGTGAATGGCGAGACGGGGGCGTCGCTCGGCACCGCATCCTTCTCCAGCCGGCAACTGAAAGACTGGACAGAACTGACGGCCACGCTGAAAGCAGAGGCAACGGCAGTCAAAGGCGAACTCTCGCTGGAGTTTGACAAACCGGGCACGGTGCTCGTCGACTATGTGTCGCTCTTCCCGCAGGCCACGTTCAAGGGACGCAAGAACGGCCAGCGGGCCGATGTGGCGCAGATGCTGGTGGACCTCCATCCGAAATTCATGCGCTGGCCCGGCGGCTGCATCGTCGAGGGAGCCACGTATGAGAACCGCGTGAAATGGAAGGAGACGCTCGGCGACCCGATGACACGCCGTGGCGAGTGGGACGTGTGGGGCTACCGTGCCACATGGGGCATGGGCTACCATGAGTTTCTGCTGTTCTGCGAGGACCTCGGTATGGACGCTATGTTCGTGAACAATGCCGGTATGTCATGCTCTGTGCGCAACGGCGATTTCGTGAGCAGCGAAGCCGATATGGACGCTGTCGTCCAGGATTTCCGTGATGCCATTGACTATGCCCTGGCCGACCCTGCCAAGAACCGTTGGGCGAAGATGCGCGCCGAGGCCGGACACCCGAAGCCCTTCCCGCTGAAATACGTGGAGATAGGCAATGAGAATGTCGGTCCCGAGTACGTCACCCATTTCAACTATATCTTCAAGAAACTGAAGACGGAATATCCGCAGATTACGTTCATCAACACGCTCGGCCACACCGACCGCCTGTTGGACCAGATTCCCGGTGACTATATGGTGGATCCCCACTGGTATCGCAATCCCGATTTCTTCTTCAACAACAACCACCTCTTCGACGATGCGCCACGCACACACGATATCTACGTGGGCGAGTATGCCTGCAACGGTGGCGTGGGGGCTGGCAACCTGTTAGCTGCCATCAGCGAGGCCGTTTTCATCATGGGTATGGAGCGCAACAGCGACGTGGTGAAGATGACTTCGTATGCACCGCTCTTCGAGAACGAGAACCGTCGCGACTGGCCCTGCAACCTCATCCATATCAACAGCTCTGAGGTCTATGGCCGTGCCTCTTACTATGTGCAGCAGATGGCCGCCGAGAACCGCCCGACGTATAACGTCTCTGTCAGCGAGCCGTCGACCGCCGGAGAGGCCCAGCCTTTCGCTGCGGGCACTATCGGACTGGGCAGTTATGCCACACAGTGCGAGTACCGCAATGTCAAGGTGACCACTGCCGACGGGAAAACAACGACCTTCAGTCCGGCACAGTTCCAGAAACAACGTGGTGAGTGGGCGGTGACAGGCGACGTCCTCGCCCAGACCAGCAACGAGCAGCTCACGATGTCGCTGCTCCCGTCCTTCAGCAGCAACGAATACACCCTGGAGCTGCAAGCCCGCAAGACGGGCGGCATGGAGGGCTTCTTTATCTACTACGGCATGGACGAGCGAGGCCGTAATGGTTATTCCGTGAACATCGGCGGCTGGAACAACCACACATCGGCCATCCAGCCCATCCGCCGCGGACGTACCAACGACGTGCTGGGCCGGCAGGTGCCGCAGACGGTGGAGAGCAACAAGTGGTATGATGTGAAAATCTCCGTCACACCGCAGCTCGTCACCCTCTTTATGGACGGCAAGGAGATCCTCTCTGCCAAGCCCGCCGCCCAGACCCGTCACTTCTGCCAGACGGGCTACGACGAGGCCACCGGCGAGTTGGTCATCAAGGTGGTCAACGGCACTGAGCAGCCCTACCGCCGCTCGTTTGTCATCGACGGTGCCAGGAACGTGATGCCTACGGGCCGCGTCATCACCCTCAGCGGCAATGCCAACGATGAGAATACCTTCGACCAACCCACGAAATTAGCGCCACAAACCTCCCTTTTCGGCAAGTTCGGCAAGCAGTTCGACTATCAGTTCGCCCCGATGTCGTTCACCATTATGCGCGTGAAAGTGGAAAAATAAACATCAGTATAATAATCGTCAGAACCCTAATTTGATAGACATGACACACAAATTGCTTATCACTCTGGCACTCGCGACAATATGCCTGACGGGTGCCGCTCAGGAGCGCCGCCGCGGTTTCCCGCGCGAAGCCTTCACCACTGAGACACCCATGGTGCACGACCCCGTGATGGCCAAAGACGGAGAAATGTATTACATCTTTGCCACGGGCATGGGCATCCAGCAGATGACGTCGAAAGACCGCAAGACATGGACGGTGCTGCCTCAGCCCGTGATGACCGTCATCCCCGGATGGACCACCGACAGCGTGCCGGGTTTCGGCAGTCACGTGTGGGCTCCCGATGTCATCAAGTGGCATGGCCGCTGGTGGATGGCCTACAGTTGCTCCACCTTCGGCAAGAACGGTTCGGCCATCGGCCTCTTGAGCAGCCGCTCGCTGTGGGCGAATCTCTGGAAGGACGAGGGGTGTATCGTCACCTCGCATGAGCGGAAACGCGGTGCCGACGGGCGGATGACAGGCGACAACTGGAACGCCATCGACCCCAATTTCGTCATCGACGACAACGACACGCCTTGGCTCGTCTGGGGGTCGTTCTGGGATGGCATCCAACTGGCCCGTCTCGACACCACCATGCACATCGCCAAAGGTGAAAAGCCGCGCACCATCGCCCGCCGCTATGATCCCAATTTCAAACCCACGGAGCCGAACCCCACTTCGAAATTTGCCGGGACGAACGCCATCGAGGCACCGTTCATTTTCAAGCACGGAGGCTACTACTACCTCTTCGTCTCGTGGGACTACTGCTGCCGTGGCGCACAAAGCAACTACCGCGTGGCTGTGGGACGCAGCAAGACCGTCGACGGCCCCTACCTCGACCGAAAAGGTAAGGATATGGCCGAGGGTGGCGGCACTCTCTTCATCGAGGGCGACAAGAAAGAATGGGAGGCTGCCGGCCACTGCGCGGCCTACAACTTCGACGGTGAGGACATCTTCATCTGTCACGGCTACAGTGCCACGCAGAACGGTGCTGCCATGCTCATCCAGCGCCCCATCAGTTGGACGGCCGACGGATGGCCGGAACTGAGACCGTAGGCGATTCATACAATCAGCATTGAAATTCTTTTTGTGAGTATAGGAGCGTAGGAGATGACTCTTATGTCGGCATCGGGCGCGTCCCGGTGCCGACCTGCTTTTTGAAGTCAAATAGTTAAAAAAAAGTTGTGCGGTGAAAGTTCTTCAGGCGAAGTGTGCGGAAGGCATTTTTTTTCGCTTATTTTTGCAAGTGAAGCAACCATTTACCCTCACCCGATGAGTGCCATAAAAAGACGAAAAACTTTCGTATACACCGTGACTTGCCTGATAGGGATATCGTGCGCGATAATCATGGGGGGGGGCCAGCCCGACGAAGAACATCTCAAGGCAGAGCCCTATCAGGTGCTCGAGTCCATCCTCTCCACACACGACATCACTTTCAAGGAGACAGTGGATGTGCTGATGGAAGAGATGCATGTGACAGAAGAGCAGGTGGCTCCTTACAGAAAAAAACTTGAGTTGGCT
>CADBLU010000209.1 GCA_902795605.1 uncultured Prevotellaceae bacterium
AAAAAGACTCTCGTTGACTTTTTTCAAAGAATCAGCCTTCTCCTGTTCCTCCCTCTTGTCATTCAGGTGCTTGATTTCGTCGTTGAGTTGCTTTATCTGATGGTCCTTTTCTTCCAAGGTGTATTTTTGTTTTATGTCCTTACTTTCCAATTCCTCTTGCTTGCGACGCAAGTTTTTCCGAAGAAAAGAGATGGCAAAACTTCCTGAGATGAGTATGAGGACAAGGCATAACAATACAGACTTGAGATGGCTTTTCATTTTGATGTAGTCGATCTCCGCCTTCCTGACCCTCTCTTCTTTTTGGCTGAAATCATACATCTTTTCCAACTGCTGTGCGTTTTCAAAGTAGCTCCTGGCATGTAAGGAGTCGTTGTATTCTTCCGCGAGTGATGCGTATTTTGCCATGGAGTCAGGATTGCAGGTTTTCTTATACAATTCATAAAGACCCTTGCTGGCTGCATGCAAACAATTGTAGTTTTCCTTGTCCAACTTTTCAGTCTTTTCCAAGAATGCCGACCGCATGCATTTTCTGAACAAGGCCTCGGCGGTTTCGTCATCCCCTATTCCAAGGTGATATCTTCCTTTGACATAATAATAATGTTCCTTTCCTCGGACAATCTCGTTGTTTTCGTCAAAATATCCAGAATGACTTTCGTATTCCTTGATGTTTTGTGCAGCCATAGGGTAATCTCCATTCTCGACATTGAACGGGATGACCCACGCAAGTGACATGGCTGCCATATCGTTACGCCCATAATCCCTGTACATGCATGATGCAACAAATCCCACGGCGGCCATGGAGTCCAGCATTTCCAGCCTTTCGTATGCCATCGCTTTCTTTTCGTAGCATTGTATGGAGGCAAGCGTGTCGTGTGCTTTAATGGCGGCCTGACGCGCTTCGTCAAGGGTATGCAGAACTTCTCCCGGCATATTTTGGTAATAAAGCAAGAGGGATTTGTTCAAATAAACCCTACACAAGTTCTTATAGTCACAATCTGCAGAGAAAGTGTCGGCGCACAATGCAGCATTGTCATAGTCGGACAATGCAGAAAAAGGTTCTCCCATGTCATAATGGGATCTTCCAAGAAGGTAGTACGTCATCATTCTCTCATTGGGAGTACCATGGCGGTCGTAATAATCGGTGAGGATAAGCTGGAGACTGTCGGAATGGAATACTGTGTCGCATTTGTTTTGTGCCATCAGACGCAGGAGTTGCCACCGACGGAGTGTCCTTTGCGAGAATTGAGGGGATGATGCCTCCAGAGAATCGAGGATGGCGAGAGCAGAGTCGGGGCGTTCGTTGATGATAGACTGCGCCACGTCTAGTTTGGCATGCTCTTTCCTGTTGCCTACACAGGCTGCAAGAATGATAATCGCAACGAAGGTGTATAATAGTTTTTGCATATAGGTTGAAGACATTTTGGAAACATCAGACAAGAGTTAATTTTATACGATGATGATTATTTGCCATCAGAGTGTCCTTTTTTGCAAAAGTAGTACTTTTATTGGAGATAATAGCCATCTCCTCGAAAAAGTTAATAATATTTGTCTTATGTTCTTCACCTGCATCCTTCGTGGGGTATCAATCTTTTTAAAGGGCAGGGGCCTTTCTTGGCTGCGGGAAAGCAGCAAGAATTATGATGGGAAAGTGTGGGCCTGTGAGACAGAATAATGGCAATTTTTTCTTTTATTACGCTGATTATTTGTAATTTTGCAGCCGATTTCAAGACAGGGCTGCTGCTTGATGCTGCCCCGCAGTTGCTCAGAAGACAATTTTTTAAGGTGGGTTCGATTAATTATGTCGAGGCGATTTTTGCCTTTTAGTCGAGGGCAAAGTATAAGTTGAAGAGGAAGTGTAGCGGGCTACAGGACCGATGAAACTTGACACTTTGCACAGAATAAAAACAAAAAGCGACCGAAATGAGATTTATAGAATACTGCCTTCATGATAATCAGAATTAATAGAACACACCTTTAAGGTAAACGACAATGCAAGACATCAGGAACATCGCCATCATCGCCCATGTGGACCATGGGAAGACCACTCTCGTCGACAAGATGATGCTGGCCGGCAACCTCTTCCGTGAGGGAAAAGAGATAGGCAACCAAGTGCTCGACAGCAACGACTTGGAGCGCGAGCGCGGCATCACCATCCTCTCCAAGAACGTATCTATCGTATATAAAGGGGTGAAGATCAATATCATCGACACTCCGGGACACTCCGACTTCGGCGGCGAGGTGGAGCGTGTGCTCAACATGGCCGATGGCTGTCTGCTGCTCGTCGACGCTTTCGAGGGTCCGATGCCCCAGACACGCTTCGTCTTGCAGAAAGCTTTGGAGATCGGCCTCAAGCCCATCGTGGTGGTGAACAAGGTGGACAAGCCCAACTGCCGTCCGGAAGAAGTGTATGAGATGGTGTTCGACCTGATGTTCGCCCTCAACGCCACCGAAGACCAACTGGACTTCCCCGTGGTCTACGGCAGTGCCAAGAACGGCTGGATGGGCGAGGACTACAATACGCCTACGGGCGACATCACCTATCTGCTCGACCAGATTGTCGACGTGATTCCAGCCCCGGAGAAACTCGAGGGCACCCCCCAGATGCTGATTACCTCGCTCGACTACTCCAATTATACGGGCCGCATCGCCGTGGGCCGTGTGCACAGGGGCACGCTCACCGAGGGCATGAACATCACCGTGGTGCACCGCGACGGCAGCCGCGAGAAAACGAAAATCAAGGAGTTGCACACTTTCGAGGGCATGGGGCATGTGCGCACCCAAGAGGTGAGCAGTGGCGACATCTGTGCCATCATCGGCCTGGAGCATTTCGAGATTGGCGACACCATCTGCGACTTCGAGTCGCCCGAGCCGCTGCCTCCCATCAGCATCGACGAGCCCACGATGAGCATGCTCTTCACCATCAACGACTCGCCTTTCTTCGGCCGTGAGGGAAAGTGGTGCACCTCGCGCCATATCTATGAGCGTCTGCAGAAAGAACTGGAAAAGAACCTCGCCTTGAAGGTGGAGGAGATGGAGGGCTATACAGACCGCTGGATCGTGAGCGGCCGTGGCGTGCTTCACCTCTCAGTGCTCATCGAGACGATGCGTCGCGAAGGCTATGAGTTGCAGGTGGGACAGCCGCAGGTGATTTTCAAGGAGATTGACGGTGTGAAATGCGAGCCTATCGAGGAGCTCACCATCAACGTGCCCGACGAGTTCGCGAGCAAGATGATCGACATGGTGACCCGCCGCAAGGGAGAGGTGACCTCGATGGAGTCGCAGGGTGAGCGCACCAACATCGCCTTCGACATCCCCTCGCGAGGTATCATCGGCCTGCGCACCAACGTGCTCACCGCCAGTCAGGGCGAGGCCATCATGGCTCACCGCTATAAGGAATACCAGCCGTTTAAGGGAGAGATATCGCGCCGTGTCAACGGGTCGATGGTGGCCATGGAGACAGGCACCGCCTTTGCCTATTCCATTGACAAGTTGCAGGACCGCGGAAAATTTTTCATCGATCCCGGTGAGGAAGTCTATGCCGGTCAGGTCGTGGGCGAGCATGTGCACGACAACGACCTGGTGATCAATGTGACGAAGGCCAAGCAGCTCACCAACGTGCGTGCCAGCGGCAGTGATGAGAAGGCACGCATCATCCCGAAAGTCGTCATGAGTCTGGAGGAGTGCCTGGAATATATCAAGGCCGACGAACTGGTGGAGGTGACGCCGAAGAGCATGCGCATGCGCAAGACCATCCTCGACCACAACGACCGCAAGCGGAGCATGAAAGAGTGAGGGCAGCAGGCGTCAGAACTGACCGCCGCCAAAGCCTCCTCCTCCGAATCCGCCGCCGCCACCGCGGCCTCCGAATCCGCCTCTACCGCCCCGGCCTTCAGGTCTTCCTGAGGGCCGACGGTCGTCTGTATCCCATTGTCCTCGCTCGAATCCGCCGCGTCCGCCGTTGCCGAACATGTTGAGTCGGTAGCTCACATGGAGCATGGCATAAGAGGTGATGGAGTTCACCTCGCGGTCGGTCCATCCGTTGGCATTCACTGTGCGAGTGAAGTTCGACTGCTTGTTGAGGATGTCATACCATTGCAGCATCACGGTGAGTTTCTTGCCGCGCAGGAAACTGTGGGAGAGTTGGGCGTTCCATATCAGCTCATTGGTGTTGAGTGTCTTGTCGCTGTAGCCCCGCTTGCTGAACATGTGGATGTCGGTCGACAGCACGGAGCCCCAGGGGAAGTTGATACGGGTGTTGCCGCCGTAGGAGAAGTTCCAGGTAGAGAGGTTGTTGGAGGCCTGCAACTCGTTTTCGGTATGGGCGTAGGTGACGTTGGCATTGAGCGAGACGCTCACCGCCCGGTCGCGGTAGCTGAGCGAGGTGGAGGGCGAGATGCTGCTGGTGTGGGTGACGTTGCGGTCGGGGATGGCCGTGCGGTTGAGGTTGACGTAACTCACATGGTGGTCGTAGTTGCCCCTCACCGAACCGCTGACATCCCAGCGGTTGAGCGTGTCGAGTCCCAGGTTGAAGGTCAGGCCGCCGCTGACGCCCCAGTTGCCGTTGATGTTCTCGGGCCGGGTGATGCGCCCGCCGGTCTCCTCGTTGTAGGTCACCACGTTGCCGATAGAGTTGGAGGTGCGTCGCAGCGAGGCGTTGGTGTTGAAACTCCAGTGGCTCTGCTGTTTGGGAATCTGCATGCCCATGCTGTCGGTCACAAAGGTGGGCCGGCGCTGCATCTGGAAGTTGGCGTTGAGGTTGCTGGTGAACGAGGGTTTCAGTCCCGGGTTACCCATGGTGATTGACAGCGGGTTGGTGTTGTCGTAGATGTCGAGCAGTTGGGTGATGGAGGGTTGCGACGACGACCCTCGGAAGGTGACCTGCAGGTTGGTCTGCTGGTTGAACCGGTATCGCATGTTGAGGGTGGGCGATACGTTGGTCACAGTGCGGATGGTGTCGATGGGCCTTCCGAGATATTGCTGGATGAAGTGCGAGCGTTCAGGCTGCACGGAGACACCCACGTTCATGTTGTATTTCTCCCTGACGAAACGCAGTTGCACGTCGGCGTTGTGCGTGTACTCCGTGCGGTTGGAGTAGCGGCTGAGGCTGTCGGAGAGATAACTCTCATAGGGGTTGTCGAGGTATCCGAAGAGGCGTGTCCACTCGCGGTAGCCTGAGACCACCTGCTTCAGCGCCTCGTCGCTGAAGTCGGGGAAGTCGTAGGTCGAAGGGTCGCTTTTCTGGTGGCTGTAATTGTAGCGGTAGTTGAGTTGCAGGAAGAGGCCTTGCAGTCCTGCCCGGCGCCCTTGGTTGCCTCCCCGTCCTCCGCCCCACGGTCCGCCGCCGCGTGGTCCGCCCTGGCGTTCGCCCGCCTGCTCTTGCTCCTGTGGCTCCTGTGGCTTCTCCTTGAAGATGAACAGCGGTTCGGTGTAGCTGGCGCCGAGGCTATAGCTGAAGTTGTCAGAGGGCGACGTGGTGTAGCGGTTGGTCTGGTAGAGAGAGTCGCTGCCGGCCCTGTTGGCCACCTGGTAGAGATGCACGGCGGTGAGGTTGGCGTTGCGGCTGGAGCCGTCGCGATAGTTGATGTTGGTGTTGATGGTGACGTTGCGCCCTTTGCGGTTGAGCCGTCTGTAGAGCTGTGCCTGTGTGCTCAGGTTCTTGTTGCTGCTGTATCCTAAGGAGTTGTTGTCGCGGCTGTTGACGATGAGTCCCTGCTCATCCATATACTCCTGCTGCTCATCGTCCATGGGGTCGTCGATGTATTCGAAGGGGTCGACGTTGAAAGAGGCCGATGTGTTGAGCCGCCGGTTGTCGTTGGTCGAGAAACTGAGGTTGGGGCGCAGCGAGAGGTTGGTGAGCGAGTCGATGCGCCACTGCAGGTTGGCGTTGCCCGTCCAGCTGTTGGAGCGTGAGTAGCTCTGGCTGATGCTGTTGGAGAAGGCGCCGCCCCGGGTGACGACGAAGCTCTCCGACCCTGTGCGGTTCCAGTTGTCGGCATTGCTGTGGTTCCAGGTGACACGGCCGCTCACCCTCAGTTCGGGGCCGTTCTCGTAGCTTATGTCGAGGGCTGCCGTCTTATTGTGGCGCTGTCCGTCGTTGTTGCCCCGTCCCCTTCCGCCACGGCCGGAGAAATTGCGGTCGTTGACGTTGTTGGCGTTGCCCATGAAGGTGTAGCGCATGTCACCGAAGGGCTTCATGGCCGTCAGGCGGATGCCGTAGCGGTGCTTGGTGCCCACACCCACGTCGGGGTTCATCTGCAGTCCTTTTCTCACGCTTCTCTTGGTGACGAACTCGAGGACGAAGTCGTCGTTGCCGTCGTCGATGCCGGTGAGTCTTGAGAGGTCGCTCTTCTCGTCGTAGGCTTTCACTTGGTCCACCACGTAGGAGGGCAGGTTTTTCATCACGGCGTCGTTGTTGCCGGTCATGAAGTCGCGGCCGTCCATCTTGAATTTCCTCACGCTCTTCCCGTTGATGGTCACGCTGCCGTTGTCGTCGACCTTCGCGCCCGGGAGCATCTCGATAAGCGACTCGATGACCGACCCCTCGGGCACCCTGAACGCGTCGGCGTTGTAGACCACCGTGTCGTCCTTGATGACCATCTTGGGCAGGTTGGCGATGACAGTGGCCTCGTCGAGCAGGATAGCGTCGGGCTGCATGGTGATGTCGCCCAGCGCCTGCGTCCGTCCGGTCGACGTCACCGTCTTTTGGCCCAGTTTATAGCCCAGGTTGGTGATGCGCAGCAGATAGACGCCTGTGGTGGGCGACTTGAGCGCGAAATGCCCCAGTTCGTCGGTGTAGGAGCCTTCGACGAACGTGGTGTCGCTGCGGTTGCCATTAGTGGTGATGCGGTAGAGTTGGATGGTGGCTTTCTCAAGGGCCTCACGGCTTTCCTTGTCGACGACTCGTCCGGTGAGCAAAGCGGTCTGTTGGGCATGGGCGGTCATCAGGCTCATCATGAGGAGGATGACGGAGGCGGTGTGTCGTAGGGTCATGGGATGGGTGTGTGAGGAGTGTGATGGATATTTCTTGGTGAGATGTGGTCAGAGGGTAGGGTGGGGCAGGTGCCGGCGGATGCGCTATAATGATTGGATGAAGGAGCGTGTGGCCTCGAACGATCCCTGTGCCATGCGGCTCCAGAAGTCGAAATACTGCGAGGCTTTGTGGTCGCTCAGCGGCACGTCGCTGATGACACGCAGTGAGAGGAAGGGGGTGTGGTAGAGATGACACGTCTGCGCGATGGCGCAACTCTCCATGTCTACCGCCAGGGCGTCGGGGAAATGGCCGAGGATGTCGCGCATCTTCTCGCGGGAGTCGACAAACCAGTCGCCGCTCACCATGAGTCCTCCGCGCACCGGGGTGCCGGGCAGGTGGAGAGCCTTGTCGAGCAGGCGGCTGTCGGCCTCATACACCGCCGGCATGCCCACGAACTGTCCGTAGCTGACCTCATTGCCGCAGTAGACATCGTGGTAGGTGTAGTGTGAGCCTGCCACCACCTGAGTCACTTCGAGACTGGTGTCGGCACCACCGGCGCATCCGGTAGAGAGGAGGATGTCGGGGTGATAGTGGGTGAGCATCTCCACGGCTCCCACCGCGGCGTTCACCTTTCCTATGCCGCATTTTTGCATGATGATGTCGTGACTGTCAATCTTACCTGTGATGAACTCGCGCCTTGCGACGCACTCTGTACCGGGGTGGGAGAGGAGTGTGCGCAATTGTGCCAATTCCTTGTCCATGGCAATGATAATACCTATTCTCATAAATATGTCAGTTATGCTTGTTTTGCTAAAATACGATAAAAATCCGCGCTTTATTTCATTCTTTCCGAATAAATCCTTACCTTTGCATAAATGCGGACGTGAATCATATAATCTTATGACGCAAAAGCGCCAAAAAGGTTTAATGACTGTCGCGGAAGAAGAGACTTCATTCAAATCATATATCAAAGAAAAATGAAACAATTAGACTGGGCAAACTTGTCGTTCGGCTATCTGCCGACAGACTACAACGTGCGTTGCTACTATCGCGACGGCAAATGGGGTGAGATAGAAATCTGCTCCGATGAGTTCCTGAAACTGCACATGGCCGCCACCTGTCTCCACTACGGGCAGGAGGCTTTCGAGGGCCTCAAGGCCTATCGTTGCCCCGACGGCAAGGTGAGAGTATTCCGTATGGACGAGAATGCTGCCCGCCTGCAGAGCACTTGCCGTGGCATCATGATGCCCGAGGTGCCCACAGAACTCTTCGAGGAGATGGTGAAAAAGGTGGTGAGGCTCAACCAGGAGTATATCCCCACCTATGAGAGCGGCGCCACCCTCTACATCCGCCCGTTGCTCATCGGCACGTCGGCTCAGGTGGGAGTCCATCCGTCGAAAGAGTATCTCTTCCTGATTTTCGTCACCCCCGTGGGTCCCTACTTCAAAGGCGGTTTCTCCACCAATCCCTATGTCATCATCCGTGACTACGACCGCTCGGCACCCCTCGGCACCGGCCGCTACAAGGTGGGTGGCAACTATGCCGCGTCGCTTTTCGCCAACAACCTGGCCCACGAGAAGGGCTACGCCTGCGAGTTCTATCTCGACGCCAAGGAGAAGAAGTACATGGATGAGTGCGGCGCTGCCAACTTCTTCGGCATCAAGGACAACACCTATGTGACTCCCAAGTCGAGCTCCATCCTCCCCAGCATCACCAACAAGAGCCTCATGCAGCTCGCCGAGGACTTCGGCATGAAGGTGGAGCGCAGACCCATCCCCGAGGAGGAGTTGTCCACCTTTGAGGAGGCCGGCGCCTGTGGCACTGCCGCTGTCATCAGCCCCATCTCTTATATCGACGACCTCGACACCGGCGAGCGCTTCACTTTCAGCGCCGACGGCCAGCCCGGCCCTGTGTCGCGCAAACTCTACGACACCCTCCGCGGCATCCAGTATGGCACTATCGAAGACAAGCATGGCTGGACGACGGTCGTGATTGAATAATTCCGTTTTCTCAAATTCTCAGTTCCCGACAGTTAAGGTGTGTTCTCATAATTAATAGAACCCACCTTGAGTGAACCAGAAACTTGAGAGGAATAAGCTTAAGAACATACCTTTAGCAACATGGGAAAAGGCAAACTGGCGAAGTTCGCCGACATGGAAAGATATGAGAACGTGTTCCAGTACCCCTATTCGGTCATGGAACACGTTCCATTTGATATGCAAGGACACTGGCATGAGCGCTATTTCCACAACGACCACCCCATCGTGCTCGAACTGGGCTGCGGCAAGGGTGAGTATACGGTGGGGCTGGCGCGTATGTTTCCCGACATCAACTTCATCGGGGTCGACATCAAGGGTGCCCGCATGTGGACAGGGGCGACGCAGGCACTCAACGAGGGCTTGCATAATGTGGCTTTCCTGCGCACCCACATCGAAATCATCGACCGTTTCTTCGCTCCAGGTGAGGTGCAGGAAATCTGGCTCACTTTCAGCGACCCGCAGATGAAGAATCCGCGCAAGCGGCTCACGAGCACCTATTTTATGGAGCGCTACCGCAGGTTCCTGCTCGACGGCGGAATCGTCCACCTGAAGACAGACTCCCCGTTCCTTTACACTTATACGCGGTTGATGGTGGAGAAAAACCAGTTGCCTGTGCTGTTTTCCACCGACGACCTCTACCATGCGGAGGGTATCGACGAGGCGACGACCCAGATACTCTCTATCCATACCTATTATGAGAATATGTGGATAGAGCGCGGACTGAGCATCAAGTATCTGAAATTCCGTCTGCCTCATGAGGGCGTGCTCGAGGAGTCGGGCGAGGAGATTCCGCTCGACGAATACCGCAGCTACAGGCGCGACAAGCGCAGCACGCGCGACAAGGCGTGCTGAGGGCCGCCGCTACCCCTTTATCTCAACCGCGCCTTGATCCATTCCATCTGCCGCCTGTTGGTGGCATCCGAGGTCCAGTGCTCGTTGATGGGTGTGATGAGGCTCTCCTTCTCGCAGCGCAGCGTGTTCCACACGGCATACGACGTGGTGGGCGGGCAGGTGTCGTCGTTGTAGCCCCAGGTGAGAAACGTGGGGCATGCCACATGGCGCGCGAAACACACCACATCATAGTAGGCCATGGTGCGCAGGTTGGCCTCGCTGTACATCCCCTCCTCAGCCTTGAAATGAGGGTAGCCGCTGGTGAGTCCGGCGCTGCCCGCCGCCATGTCGCTCAGCGCGGGGTGATTGGCCACACACAGCGTGACGCGCTTGTCGAGTGCGGCGGTGATGATGGCAAGGGCACCGCCCTGGCTGCCGCCCACCACGGCCACGTTGCGTCCGTCCCATTCGGGCAGCGAGGTGAGGAAGTCGATGCATCGCACCAGTCCCAGATACACGTGGCGCATGTAATAGCGGTCGGGAGAGTCGAGGCCCATTTCCAGGTAGTTGCTGAAAGCGGAGCGGATGTCGTCGAAGTCTTTCTCGGGCAGCGTGGGGCGGATGCCGTGGATGTCGGTGACGAAGCGTATCATCCCCTCCTGCTGATAATAGGTGCGTGTGGTGACCTCCTTGATGGTCTTCACGCCGGCGCCCGGAGGTGTCAGCACCACGGGGCACGCGCCTCTCTGTGCACCTTTGGGACAGAGCAGGTATCCGTAGAGCCAGTGGCGGCGGTCCACCTGCAGTTTCACTAAATAGGTGTCCTGCACGTCGTCGCACATCTCATCCACTTTCTCCATCTGATAGTTCATCGGCGTCTTCTGGTTGTCGGCCACGGCTTTCCGCCAGTAGTCGGTGAAGTCTGCCGGCTCTTTGGTGAACGGCACGATGCGCTCGGGCGAGAAGGCCACTTTGACATGATGGCGGTAGGTGGTGCCGCCGATGGTGGTGCTGAGCCGCAGGTCGCGGAAGCCTGGTGTGGCGCTTGTGCCCATGTCGATGACGGCGCGCCCGTTTTTCAGCGTCACCTTCCCGCTTTTGTCTCCGGGCAGCAGGTCGCCCCCGATGCTGTAGTCCACCACCGTCTCCCGAGGGATGCCGTAGAGGTAGAACTGCACCTCCACCCGTGCCTTCTCTCCGGTCTTGTAGACCCAGTCGGCATGGTCGGGCACGGTCACCCACAGGCAGTCGCTGCGGTAGGGATAGTTTTCTGCTTTTGCTGTCAGCGCACAGGCCAGTGCGCAGATGATGAGAAGAGATAATTGTCGGTTCATAGCGTTTGTTTTGAGTAGTTTCTGCAAATTTAGATAAAAAACGGCAATTCTCAGCCAAGCGGAGGCAAATCTCATTTTTTTTATTTAATTTTGCACTAATAATCAAATCAACCCATTAAAATCCTAAAGAAATGAGAAAGTTTTTGATGATGATGGTGCTGTTGCTCACCGCTACCGTGATGACAGCCAAAGACATCCGCACACTGGTGGTGACCACTACCCCCCAGATGCACTGCAAGAACTGCGAGAACCGTGTGAAACTATGCTTCAAGGATGTGAAAGGCATCAAGACAGTAGACACGAGTGTGGCCGACCAGACGGTGACCATCGTCTACAATGCCAAGAAGACCTCGGAAGAGGAGCTCATCCAGCTCATGGACAGCAAGGGCTACAAGGCCCGCCGGCTGGCTGATGGTGAGCGTGTGGTGAAGGAAGCCCACGAGTGCAAGGAGAAAAAGGCAGATGGAGATTGCGGAGAATGACACTCTATCCACGTTTGATTACTGATGCCCTCTCTACGGTCATCTACCCCGGTACGAAGAAGAACCTGATAGAGGGCGAGATGCTGGCCGACAACCTCCGTATCGACGGGATGTCGGTGTCGTTCTCACTCATTTTCCCACGTGAGACCGACCCTTTTCTCAAGTCTACCCTGAAGGCCGCTGAGGCTGCCATCCACTTCCATGTGAGTGCTGATGTGAATGTGACCATCACTCCGGAGTTCCTGTCGAAGCAACGGCCGGAACCGGGAAAGATGCTGCCAGAGGTGAAGAACGTCATTGCCGTGAGTTCGGGCAAGGGCGGCGTGGGCAAGAGCACCGTGGCCGTCAACCTGGCCATCGCGCTGGCCCGCCTCGGCTACAAGGTGGGACTGCTCGACACCGACATCTTCGGACCCTCGGTACCCAAGATGCTGGGCGTGGAGGATGCCCGCCCCTATGCTGTCAACATCGACGGCCGCGACCTTATCGAACCGATAGAGAAATATGGCGTCAAGTTGCTCAGCATCGGTTTCTTCGTCAGTCCAGAGACAGCCACACTGTGGCGCGGCGGCATGGCGTCGAACGCGCTGAAGCAGTTGATAGGTGACGCCCACTGGGGCGACCTCGACTTCTTCATTCTCGACACACCGCCGGGCACGAGCGACATCCATCTCACGCTCCTGCAGACGCTGGCCATCACCGGCGCCGTCATCGTCAGCACCCCTCAGGAGGTGGCGCTGGCCGACGCCCGCAAGGGCATCGACATGTATCAGAACGCGAAGGTGAACGTGCCCATTTTAGGACTTGTGGAGAACATGGCATGGTTTACGCCTGCCGAACTGCCCGAGAACCGCTATTATATCTTCGGCCATGAGGGCTGCAAGCGGTTGGCCGAGGAGATGCATCTGCCGCTGCTGGCGCAGATCCCTCTGGTGCAGAGTATCCGTGAGAGCGGCGACGAGGGTGCGCCTGCCGCCACCCGTGTCGACACCGCCACCGGCCAGGCCTTCATCAACCTTGCCCAGGCGGTGGCCTCCGTCACCCGGCGCCGCAACCGCGAGCAGCCGCCCACACATATTGTGTCGACGGAGTGACATCGCCGTCTTCAGGAGAAGGCGGCGGTCAGCGACGGATGATGAGCGACATACCGGGGCGGAGCCCTTCGGCAGTGTCTACGGGCCGTGCCTTCATTTCATATTTCTTCTGGCCGTTTCGGCCGGTCTGTTTGGATTCTTTCCCCGCGGGGAGAGAATCCAAATTGTTGATATCGGACACCTTCATTCGGATGTCCTTGTCGAAGGCGGGCGAATAAACGGTTATCTCGTCGCCCACCTTCATGCCTTGGAGCATGTCCTCGCGCACGTCGAAAATTCCCCAAAGGTCGTCGGTGATGGCCACGGTCATGATAGGTGAGCCTTCGTCCACCTGTTCGCCCACTCTGGTGAGAACCTCGCTCACCTCGCCGTCATTCTCGCTGATGACAGAAGTGATGGCGGGCGTGCTCTCAGAGTCCACCTTCTTGGCACTTTCTTCAGGAGTGCCGAGGATGGCGAGCGTGTCGCCTTTGTGTACGACGTCGCCCTCCTCGACTCTCAGATCGAGGATGCGCCCGGGGGCTTTGCCCGTGACACGGTATTCGGCGGCCTCCACCTCTCCCATGATGTTATCTCCGCCGAAAGCTGTGAAATAGCCGATGGCTGCGACGATGACGATGACGGCCACAAAGCCCAAAATGGCTGTTAGGATGCTGCTCCGTTGTTTTTTTGCTGACATGGTTGTCTGTAGTCTATGTGATTTAGTCGTAGGATGCCCGTATTGTCTTCATTTCCCTGCAGTGACTTGTCGGGCAGATGAAGGCCGGGCGTCTTCTTTGCAAAAATACGGCAAAACTATCCCTTCCCCAAATTTTTTAGCGGGAAAAAACCATATTTGCTTTTTTTATCTTTTTTGAATGATTTTTTGACAAAATCTGTAGTGAATAAAAAATAATTATTATCTTTGCCATGAATTGCTCACCTTTATTTTGCAACCTCTACATGACGATGAAAAAGACAGGTTTTTTCTACAAAGTCTACCATCTTTATTATGATGGATTCCGGAGCATGACGCTGGGGAAGACGTTGTGGGCGGTCATCTTGATCAAACTTTTCATCATATTCGTCATCCTCAAACTGTTCTTCTTTCCCAATTTCATCAAGCAGAATGCCAAAGAGGGAGAGGAGGCCCAGTTTGTGAGCGAGCAGGTGCTGGGCAGGAGCGATGACACGCAGCAGAATCATCCATAAAAAAATACTGACATGCAAAACATTCTATTAGAAATCGATTCAGGCATGGTAGATTGGGCAAGGGCTCAATTCGCTATCACAGCTATCTACCATTGGCTCTTCGTGCCTCTCACGCTGGGTCTGGCATTGATCATGGGCATCATGGAGACCTGCTACTACCGCACGAAGAATGTGTTTTGGAAAGACACGGCGAAGTTCTGGCAGAAACTCTTCGGCATCAACTTCGCCATGGGCGTGGCTACAGGTATTATCCTGGAGTTCGAATTCGGCACCAACTGGAGCAACTATTCGTGGTTCGTGGGCGACATCTTCGGTGCCCCTTTGGCCATAGAGGGCATCGTGGCATTCTTCATGGAGTCGACGTTCGTGGCTGTCATGTTCTTCGGCTGGAAGAAAGTGTCGGCGGGATTCCACCTCGCCTCCACGTGGCTGACGGGACTGGGAGCCACCATCTCGGCATGGTGGATACTCGTGGCCAACTCGTGGATGCAGGATCCTGTCGGGTGTGAGTTCAATCCCGACACGATGCGCAATGAGATGGTGTCGTTTGCCGAGGTGGCCTTCTCGCCCTTCGCTGTCGACAAGTTCTGCCACACCGTCACGTCGGCATGGATTATTGGCGCGCTCTTCACCGTGGCTGTGAGTGCCTATTATCTTCTCCGCAACCGTGAGCGTCGGCTGGCCATCGAAAGTATCCGTATCGGAGCCATCGTGGGACTCGTCGCCTCGCTGCTTGCCGCCATCACCGGCGACCACTCTGCCTATACCGTGGCGAAGGTACAGCCGATGAAACTGGCTGCCATGGAGGCCCTCTACAATGGTGGCCATGACCAGAGCCTGACGGTCATCTCCTGGGTCAATCCCTTCAACCAGCCTGACTATGAGAGCGGCAAGGAGGCCCCGTTGCGCATCGCCGTCCCCAACATGCTCTCTTTCATGGCCACGCACGACTTCCATGGCTATGTGCCCGGTGTCAACGACATCATCTCTGGCGGCTATGAGAACGCCAAGGGCGAGATAGAACCCTCGCTGGAAGAAAAGATGGGTCGGGGAAAGAAAGTCATCGCGACCCTGCATGAATATCGGATGCTGAAGGAGTCGGTCAAGGGAGAACCCACCGCCCTGCAGGAGGCGCGGTTGAAGGAGATGTCGGAGACCATCAAGCGCGACATGCGCTATTTCGGCTACGGCTACATCCGTTCCAATGACGAGGTGGTGCCTTTCATTCCCGTGTGCTTCTATTCGTTCCGTATCATGGTGGGGCTGGGGTGTCTCTTCATCCTCTTTTTCGCCTTCACGCTCTTCCTCCTCTATCGCAAGGACATCTCTGCTGTCAAGTGGTGGATGTGGTTGGCGCTGGTGCTCCTTCCCCTGGGCTATGTGGCCAGTGAGTCGGGGTGGCTCGTGGCAGAGTTCGGCCGTCAGCCATGGACTATTCAGGACATGATGCCCACCAGCGTGGGTGTCAGCGACCTGCAGTCTACGAGTGTCATGTTCACCTTCTTCCTCTTCCTCGTCCTCTTCACGGTGCTTCTTGCTGTGGAAATCAATATCCTGTGCAATCAGATCAAGAAAGGCCCCGAATACAGTAAATAACCTTTTAAGCGACAGACAACAATGACTTACGAGTTTATGCAACAATATTGGTGGTTCCTGGTGTCACTGCTCGGAGCCCTGTTGGTGTTCCTGATGTTCGTCCAAGGTGCCAACTCCTTGATCTTCACCCTCGGCTCTGACGAGGTAGAGCGCAAGATGGTCATCAACTCCACCGGCCGCAAGTGGGAGTTCACCTTCACCACGCTGGTCACTTTCGGCGGTGCCTTCTTCGCCTCCTTCCCGCTTTTCTATAGCACCAGTTTCGGCGGTGCCTACTGGTTGTGGATGATCATTCTGTTCTCCTTTGTGGTGCAGGCGGTGAGCTATGAGTTCCAGAACAAACTCGGCAACATCTTCGGACCGAGACTTTTCCAGATTTTCCTCGTCATCAATGGCATCGTGGGGCCCGTGCTCATCGGTGTCGCCGTGGCGACATTCTTCAACGGGTCTGAGTTCATCGTCGACAAGGCAAGGCTCACCGACCTCTCGGGCGATGTGAGGCCAATCATCAGCAGATGGGCCAACGGCAGCCATGGACTCGATGCGATTTATAAAGACTTTTGGAACTTGTGCCTCGGCCTGGCCGTGTTCTTCCTGGCGCGCGTGCTCGGCATCTTATATATTATAAATAATGTGGCCGACACCCCATTGCGCTCGAAGAGCCGTAGCCGGCTGGTGTGGGAGTCGGCAGTGTTCCTGGCTTTCTTCCTCGCGTTCCTCGTTCATGTCCTCATCAAGGACGGCTTTGCCTACGACCCTTTCACGGGAGTGATTGCCACCGAACCGATGAAGTATCTTCACAACCTGCTGCAGATGTGGTATGTGCTGCTGCTACTGCTCGCCGGTGTGGCGCTGGTGCTCTATGCCCTCTGGCGCAGTGTGCGCGAAGAGTCGTATGTCTCAGGCATCTGGCCTGGTGGAGTGGGGACGGTGCTCGTCGTGCTCAGCCTGTTGCTGTGCGCGGGCTGGAACCACACTGCCTATTATCCTTCCAACGTCGACCTTCAGGACAGCCTGACGATAGCCAACAGTTGCAGCAGTGAGTTCACGCTCACTACGATGACTTATGTCAGTCTCATCATCCCCTTTGTGCTGGCCTATATCGTCTATGCCTGGAGAGCCATCGACAGCAAGAAGATCGACCGCGAGGAGATGAAGTCCAACGACCATGTCTATTGAACGGCTATGAAGAAAACGACATTTGTTCTCGCATGGATGATGGCGCTATGCCTCTGCGCCGTGGCACAGGTGCAGCCGTCCGACACCGTGCGCCGGGAAGTGATGCTGTCGACCTCGATGGGCGACATACGTATTGCCCTGGCCAACGAGACACCGCAGCACCGCGATAATTTCCTGCGACTGGTGGGGGAGGGGGCCTATGACGGCGTCCTCTTCCACCGTGTCATTAAGGATTTCATGATTCAGACGGGCGACCTGGGGTCTAAGGACGCGAAGAAAGGCAAGTTGCTCGGAGGCACGCCCGAGAAGCACAAGGTGCCTGCCGAGATCTGCTTCCCGCGCCTCTTCCATCACCGTGGGGCAGTGGCCGCCGCCCGTGAGAGCGACAGGGTGAACCCCAAGCGCGAGTCTTCCGCTTCACAGTTTTATATCGTCTACGGATATAATTTCAATTCAGCCGAGCTGGATATCGTCGAGCACAAACTCGACTCTGTCTCCGGTGGAAAGATCAAAATGACCCCCGAGGTGCGTCAGGCGTATCTCGAGAAAGGCGGAACCCCGCATCTCGACGGCGGGTATACTGTCTTTGGCGAGGTGGTGGCAGGCATGGATGTCGTGGAGCGCATCCAGGTTGTGGAAACCGATGCGGCCAATCGTCCGAAGGAGGATGTGCGCATCATAAAGGCCACAATTGTGAAGTGATGACTTGATATTTGTCAAGAATCTCGTATTTTTTCTGCATTTCAATGAAAAAAGTGCAGAAAAGTTTTGGTGGTCCGGATAAAGTTCCTACCTTTGCATCCGCTTTCGGGCAAAACCGGTAAGCAGACGTTCTT
>CADBLU010000210.1 GCA_902795605.1 uncultured Prevotellaceae bacterium
ACAGGTGGGCAAAAACATAAGCAATCGCCATTGCACTTGCAATGCGGAAAATCAGAGACGCTTACTTACCAACGAACTGTTTCGACAATAAAGATTTTCCGCAGTATTTTTTGATTTTATGATTTTCCATCCGATTTCTTGCGAAGCAATTACGAACTTCGGACGACTGAAGGGTGTCCCTGCAACGCACACGGACCATTCATTGCCCTGCTGACTCTGCGGACATACATAAAGTATGTCCCTACGACTTATATGACATTTTTGCACACACCAAAGGGCCTTTTGCAACTGTAGGGACATACTTTTATGTATGTCCGAAAGCTCCTTTGGAATGCAGTAGAGATGTCCATTCTTGGCGTCTCCCCCATTATGAAGAGATCATCAAAAACCGCTCCGCTTCGAAAAAAAACACACATTTGGCAAACATCCGTAAATCGCTGACGCTCAAGAAAAAACGCCTAAAGGCGTTCACAAAAAGGCAGAAAAAGCCTCTGCTTATTCAAATGCATTGGTGATTGCTCCGCAAAAAATCAACTCAAAATCGAACAATAAAAATCTTCCAAAAATGGTTGTTATCAACGAACTGTTTCGACAATAAAGATTTTCCGCAGTATTTTTTGTTTTTTGATTTTCCTATAGATTTACTTTACCTCGCTTCGCGAACAGTGACCGTTGGTTCTTGCGAAGCAATTACGAACTTCGGCCGACTGAAGGATGCCCCTACTGCGGGCACGGACCATTCGTTGCCCTGCTGACTCTGCGGACATACATAAAGTATGTCCGAAAGCTTGGCACAAATGGATTGCTCCGCAAAAAATCAACTCAAAATCTAATGAGAAAATCTTCCAAAAATAGTTGTTAGCGTTTGATTTGTCAGACTTGACAAATCAGATTTTTCGTGAGATTTTTGATTTTATGATTTTCCTATAGATTTCTTGCGAAGCAATTACGAACTTCGGGCGCCTGAAAGATGTCCCTACAACGGGCACGGACCATTCGTTGCCCTGCTGACTCTGCGGACATACATAAAGTATGTCCCTACAGCGGGCACGGGCATTTTGGGACGAACTTCGGCCGACTGAAGGATGTTCCTACAACGCACACGGGCCATTCATAAAGGAAATCGCTGGTGGTGAGGGGAAGAAGGGAGGACATTGTCATTTTGTGACAGGTTTTTGTTGGAATTTATCACTTTATAGAGAATTTTGGTTTAACTTTGCAACCGTAAAACGTCCACAACTATATGATTAAAGATTCAACAAACGTTGCAATCATCGCTGGAGAGCACAAAGTCACCTACTCCGAACTACTTCAGCGTATCAAGTTATACAGTCGCCACACACCCGGGAAAGCCGGTGAGAGGACCCTCATTTTTGCAGAAAACCGCGAAGGCTGGATCTACGCTTTCTATTCGGTGTGGGCCAACCGTGGCATCGCCGTTCCTGTGGATGCCTCCTCGACGGCAAGCGACGTGGCATATATCATCAACGACTGCAAGCCCGTATGCGTCTGGACCACCCGGCAGAGACTGGAGGTGGTGGAGGCCGCCATGAAAGAGGCCGGCCAGCAGTTGGACATCCGTCTGATAGACGACTACGAGACCATAGAGCAGAACGAGGAGAAGGCACAGATCACATACAAAGAGGAAGACACGGCCCTCATCATCTATACCTCCGGCACGACAGGCTCACCGAAGGGTGTGATGCTCTCGTTTCTCAATATCCTTGTCAATGTGCGCGCCGTCTCCGAGGAGGTGCCCATCTTCACCCCCGACCGCCGCACGCTCATCTTGCTGCCCCTCCATCACGTGCTGCCCCTGGTGGGAACCGTCGTGATGCCATTATATATCGGCGGCGGTGTGGCCATCTGTCCCACGATGTCCGGCCCCGACATCATGGACACCCTGCAGCGAGGCCAGATCGCCATCATGATAGGCGTGCCCCGTCTGTGGCAGACCCTCTATGGAGGCATCAAGAAGAAGATCGACGCGAGCTTCCTCGCGCGGACCCTTTTCCGCCTCTGTGCCCTTGTCAAGAGCGTGGCTTTCTCCCGCTTCATCTTCAAGTCTGTGCATCAGAAGATGGGAGGCCACATCAAGTATCTGGTGAGCGGAGGAGCCGCCCTGGAGCGGGAGATTGCCTTGGGACTGCAGACCTTGGGCCTCGAGCTGCTTGAGGGCTACGGCATGACCGAGGCCGCCCCCATGATTGCCTTCACCCGCCCCGGCGACCTGGTGCCCAACTGTGTGGGCATCCCCCTCCCGGCGATGGAGTGCAAGATTGTGAACGGTGAGGTGTGTGCCAAAGGTCCCAACATCATGCAGGGCTACTACAACCGTCCCGAAGAGACGGCGGCGGTCATCGACAAGAAGGGATTTCTGCACACCGGCGACCTGGGGCACCTCGACGACAAAGGTCGTGTGTATATCACCGGGCGCAGCAAGGAGATTATCGTGCTCTCAAACGGCAAGAACGTGCAGCCCAACGAGATAGAGTACAAACTGGAGAAATACACCGCGCGTGTGAAGGAGGCCGCGGTGGTGCAGGACGGCGACATGCTCCGCGCCATCATCGTCCCCCAAGAGGACTGGGCACGCCATCTGTCGGACGAGGAGGTGGAAGAGGTGCTGAAGCGTGAGGTGCTGGAGCCCTACAACCTCACGGTGACCAACTACAAGAAACTGATGAGCCTTTTTGTCTATCGTGGCGAACTCCCCCGCACCAAACTGGAGAAACTGCAGCGCTATAAACTGAAAGACATCCTTGCGGCGAACGCCCCCGTCAGCAAGCAGGAGGAGCCGGTGGAAGAGCCCACCTTTGAGGAATACCAGATTCTGAAGACATACATCGAGGAGGAGAAGGGAATCAAGTTGCGGCCCACCGACCACATCGAGACCGACCTGGCCTTCGACTCGCTCGACATGGTGGCCCTTCAGGGGTTCATCCAGCAGACCTTCGGCACCGACGTCAATGCCGCCGACATGCCGGGCTTTAAGAGCATCCAGGCATTGGCGGAGCACATTGCCGGCAGCAAGACACGCATGGAGGTGAGAGACGAGGACTGGAATGAGTTTCTCCACTCCAACTCCTCCGACCTGGAACTTCCTCACGGCGGCCTCTCCCTGACCTTGCTCTCCAAATGCTCCTATCTGTTTTTCAAGCTTTACAACGGCCTTCAAGTCAAAGGCAAGGAGAATATCCCCGGCAATGGTCCCTTCATCATCGCCCCCAACCACCAGAGTTTCCTGGACGGGGCATTAGTGGCTGCCGGCATGCCTGCAAAGACGCTCAAAGACAGCTACTACTATGCCACGGAAGAGCATTTGAAAGGCTCTTTGCGCAAGGCCTACGCGCGCCACAGCAACATCATCGTGATGGAACGTGGCAACCTGCGCGAGTCTATCCTGAAATTAGCTGAGGTGCTCAAGCGGGGCAAGAATGTCATCATCTTCCCTGAGGGGTCACGCACGCGCAATGGTCGGCTCACCGATTTCAAGAAGACCTTCGCCATACTGAGCAGTGAGTTGCAGGTGCCTATCGTGCCCGTATGTATCAAGGGGGCTTATGAGGCGCTGCCACGGTCGAAGCGTTTCATCACGCCCCATAAGATAGAGGTGGAGTTTCTCAAGCCCATCCTTCCCGACCACGACCGTTCCTATGACGAGATGGCCGACCAGGTAAAGGAGGCCATCCGCCAACGGTTGCAAGCCTGAATCAGGGTGACTATATTCGAAGGTACGTTTGGAGGGGCACTGGAGGTCAGTGAGTACTCACCCCTTTCCCGCCGCACTTCGGGCATTTTTTGTGCACGCTGCTTGTGTTGCATTGTGCGCAATGTGTCCCACCGCATATATTACAATTGATGACCTTGATAGCCGACTCATGGTGATACGTGTTATGAGTCGTCCGTGCAGTGCCTGTCAGATTGAACACCTTGCCATACCCGTTGCACATGGAGCAGGTGTGAGTGGGGAGCGATGAGCCGCCAGAAGACTTGCCCCCAGAAGAATTGCCGCCTGAAGAATTGCCGCCTAAAGCCCCGCCGTAGAGGCTGCCGGCATAGTCGCTTGTCAGTCCAGTGGAGGGTTGAACGCCATTCATACTTTCATGGTAGGCCAGGACACCCGTCGCCACAATGCCGAGAACAGCGAATACGCCGCCCACGATTTTGCCCGCTTTTCTCCATCTCTCTTTCCTGCGTTCTTTCTTCAGTTGTTTCTCTATCTGCTCTGCCTCAGTGAGTTCACGTTTCTCCTTTTTCTTGAAGATGACGATTTTCTTGTCCTTTTCGGCATTGTCGTCGGGATGGTCGGAGACCAACGCCAACTCACCGCCGCTATTGCCCACAGAGGAAGACGGGCTTTTGTCCGCAGTGACCTCGCTCTCCGTCGAAGCCTCATTTGCCTTGGCTTTCTTGGCATCTTTTGTGTCAGTCTTGGCGGTCGCTTTAGAGTCTGCCTTCGCGGTCGCTTTAGAGCCTGCCTTCGCGGTCGCTTTGGAGGCAGATTTTGCGGTCGCTTTGGAGTCAGTTTGCGCAGTCGACTCAGGGATATTGACTTTTACCCCGGTGAATATCATCCCGAGATTGGGGTTGGCCGACTTCAATTCGTCGGCCGTAATCCCATACCTTCCGCATATGCTCTCCATGGTCTCACCGCGCTGCACCACATGCACGGTCTGTGCGATGGCCAGGTTGAGAGACGACAAAAGCAGGAGAGACAGCAGTATCGCCTTTTCTATTGTCTTCGTCGGTTTCATCATTTAGTAACAGCAGAATAATAACTTGTTTTTTATTTCACGCGAATTGTCATGAATGTGCCATTAGAATACTAAGAAGCAGCAATTGATGACTCATTACATGGCAATTTTATGTTAAAAATCGTCCCAACTTATTGTTTTATAATCTCTTACGTCAGTTGGTTTGGACAATCAGGTAAGACGACACACCCCAGAATTTCGGCGGGTCGATAATCCTCAGCACAGGACTTCCTCCCTCTGAAGTGACCACATAAGACTCCTTCGGCATGGGCGTGAGGATTTTCACTTTCGTCGTGGGCAAAGGAATCTCTGTCGCGTGGCGTATGTCCACCGCCTGGAAGAGTCTCGGATCCACACCGGAATAGTTGACTTTCTTCTTCTTGAACAGGTTGCCCTTGTCCAGCAAGCCGGCGGCCGACAGTTCCTTCTTCGTCCCTATCTTGATAAAGCCTTCGTTGAGCATATTGTCCTGAGTCTCGATGATTTCTTCCTGTTGCCTCACGGTCTCTCCCTGCGACTCTATCACCCACTCTTGCTCCCTGTTCTGTTGTTTCAGTTCCTTTGTCTGAGCCACAAATTGCTCAATGCTCTTGTTCTTGTTGTCGATGTCTATCCTCATCTGGGCAATCTCCGCATCCTTCTCTTCAAGTTGCAGTCTCAAAGTGTAGATGATTCCCTTCAGTCTCTTGACATCGCCTTTCTCGTTCTCCAGCGACGACTCCAGTTCTGCCAAGCGGGCTTTCTGCCTGCTGAGCAACTGTTTCAAGACATCAAGGTTTTGGCGGATGGCCTCACGGTTTGGGTAAGGGCTCTCGCCGGGGATATTGTTCGACAGCAACAGATTTTCCTGCTCTGAGATACTGTCAAGTCCGTCGGCGATGACCGTCAGGTATTCATTCAACCTGTTATAGTCTCCATCGCGCTGACTGTATAATGTCTCAAGAGAGTCTAATTTCTTTTGCATATCTCCCGACTCACCGCTGCACGACGGAAACATGGTGCAACTGAGGGCGCATGCGCCCAAAACAAAAAAGACAACCTGTTTTTTCATGATGATCAATGATTATATTCTACTCTGATTTGTTTCAACTCGATATTGCTAACCCTACAGCAACATATCCATTTTGCAAATTTAGATAAAAAATCCGATATTTTAAGCCAGTTGAGATAAAAAAGGAAATAAATCCCTCCGAATTGGGGTTGCATAAGTCT
>CADBLU010000211.1 GCA_902795605.1 uncultured Prevotellaceae bacterium
CGGCCATGCCTTGCTGCATTTTCCGCCATATTTGAATGGTATCGCCAAGAGGCGGGGTGTTAGCACTTGCAAACATAGTAACTACATTCATTTTGTCTTTTATACGGACAAGTTGTTGGGAATAAGCGGACATACAAAGTATGTCCCTACAGTTGCAACAGGCCCTTTGGCGTGTGTGAAAATGTCATAGAAGTCTCTACTGCGAGGACTGGGCACGGTCGGCCCTCAGGAACAGTCCTGCGAGGATGGTGCCGCTGATGCTGTGCCAGGCGCAGGAGATGGCGCATGGCAGAACAGAGAGAGGCTGTGCGGCGAAGAAGGTGCCGGCGAGGACGGTGGCCAGACCGGCATTCTGCATGCCTACCTCAATGGAGAGCGTGCGTTTCTTTGCCTTGTTGAAACGTGCTGCCTTTCCCGTCATCCAACCCAGCAGATAGCCCAGTGAGTTGTGGCAGAAAACCACGGCGAAGGTCCAGAGGAAGAGCATCAGTCCCCGTTCCACGAGCGTGTCGTGCACCGTACTGATGACGCCTCCCACGATGCATGCCAGGCAGGTGACGCTGAGTCCCGGCATGAGCGACTGTATGGTGGGGAAAGCCTTGCGCTTCGAGTAAGTGTAGTTGAGGAAACATCCGATGCCTACGGGGATGATGGTCACTATCAGGATGTTGAGAAACATGCCGATGGTGTCGATCTCGATAATCTCTCCCGCCGTGAGTTGCATCAGCAGTGGAGTCATCACCGGAGCGAGAAGCGTGGAGGCGCAGGTCATACCCACCGAGAAGGCCACGTCGCCGTGGCAGAGATACGACATGATGTTGCTCGACACTCCACCGGGGCAGCAGCCGACGAGCAGGATGCCGAGCGCCAGCGCCGGTTCGAGACGGAACACATTCACCAACAGGTATGCCACGCAAGGCATGATGAGAAACTGCGCGCAGGCACCGATGAAGATGTCTAACGGCCTGCGTGCGAGGATGCGGAAATCCTCTGTGGTGAGTGTGAGTCCCATCGTGAGCATGATGATGCCGAGGATGACCGTCTGCGTGGTGCCGCGGACCCACATGAAGAGGTCGGGCACGAAAAATGTGAGTACGGCGATGGCCGTGACGAACAGGGAGGCATGAGCGGCGAGCCATCGGCTCAGGTTCTGGCAGGTGTGGAGCATTATGTTGTTGTCTTTTCGGCAGTGGCTGTCACTGTCGCTGTTCTTTGGATGGTTTCAGCCCTGCCGACGGAGGGCAGCCGGGCAATGAGACTGCAAAAGTACGGCTTTCTTCTGTCATCACCAAACATATTGCCGGCTTTCAAAGATGTTCCTCTTGCCAATCACATTTTTTCACTCATATTTTGGGCATCAGTTTTTTTTTAATACTTTTGCAACTCAATAGACATCTCTTGTTTTCTGAACAGTGGTTAATTTCGATATTGTATGCTGTTTAATTCCATTGAGTTTCTTGTTTTTCTGCCATCAGTCTTTTTGCTATACTGGTTTGTATTCCGAGGACGACGATTGCAGAATCTGTTGATATTAATAGCAAGCTATATCTTCTATGGTTGGTGGGATTGGCGGTTTTTATTGCTGATTGTCTTTACCTCATTTTGCAGTTACGGATTTGGTCTGCTTCTTGAGCATTATGAGGGGCATCGGAAGTTGCGACGGACCATCAGTGCTGCAAATATTGTGCTGAATCTTCTGATACTTGGTTTTTTCAAGTACTATAATTTCTTTGTCGAGAATCTTGACTTATTAATTAACTCCCTGTTCGGCTACCATTTAGACTGGGTGACGGTGAATGTCATCCTGCCTGTAGGAATCAGTTTCTATACCTTTCAGGCACTGAGCTATTCCATCGATGTATATCAAAAGAAACTTCCCGCTACCCGTGACATCATAGAGTTTTTTGCCTATATCAGTTTTTTCCCTCAGTTGGTCGCCGGTCCTATAGAGAGGGCCACAAACCTGCTTCCCCAATTTCAAAAAAGCAGATTTTTTGACAAAGAGAAAGCCGCTGACGGATTAAGGCAGATGTTGTGGGGATTTCTCAAAAAACTTGTTGTGGCAGACACCTGTGGCAGCGTGGTCAATGAGCAGTGGACACATTATGACACATTGCCGGGAGTGTCGCTCTTCCTGTTGGGCGTCTTGTTCACCTTCCAGATTTACTGTGACTTCTCAGGCTATTCAGACATCGCTATCGGTTGCTCAAGACTGTTTGGATTCAATCTGATGCGCAATTTCAACTTCCCCTATTTCTCACGCAGTATCCCGGAATTCTGGCGCCGGTGGCATATCTCGCTGATGACATGGTTTCGCGACTATATTTACTTCCCCTTGGGAGGGAGCAGGTGCAGTAGGGGAAAGGTTGTGCGCAACATTTTTATCGTTTGGATAATCAGCGGATTGTGGCACGGGGCCAACTGGACATTCATTTCCTGGGGAGTATTCCATGCCACATTGCTGGTGGCCTATATCCTTCTTGGTGTCAACACAAAATACCCCCATGAGGTGGCGCATGGCCGCATGCTTCCCTCGTTGAAGGAATGGCTGCAATTGTCTTTCACCTTTGTCTTGACGGTCTTCGGATGGATCATCTTCCGTTCGGAGTCATTGTCACAGTTGATGGAGTTCATGACAGCCATGTTCACCCATCCGTTTTATGACGCGTCTTCCATTCACGGCAGGGTGCCCCTTTGTTATGGGATATTGCTTTTGCTGGTGGAGTGGATGCAGCGTGACAAGCAGCACGCCTTGGAGTTCTCGTCCAACCGTTATTTCTCGAAAAGATGGGTCAGGTGGTCCGTCTACTATGTGATTGTCCTTGTTATCTTATACAGCAAGGGAAGCAGTCAGACTTTTATCTATTTCCAGTTTTAGGGATTAATAGGGCGTTATTATGAAATCATTTATCACAAGATTCCTTTTCTTCGCATTTCTTGCTCTGCTCCCGGCGCCATTGATCATTCTGATGAATCATCATTTGGCTTCGAGAATAGACTGGAGACTGCCTGCTCAGAAACATATTGTTTTCATAGGAGCCTCATTGGTGGCTTATGGAATAGATGATTCCATGACAGAATCAGCCATTAACCTTGCCAATGGTGGTGAAAGATATATGTTTACTTTCCTGAAATTGCGGAAAATATTGGAAAATAATGCTCAGATAGATACTGTCTTCCTCGAATGCGCCCCGACCGATATGTTTGAACACGCTGACGACAAGTATTTCAGGAACAATGAGATGTCTGAGTTCTATGCCAAGTTTTATCCTCTGTTCGGCTTTGAGCAATGGAAACTCTATAAGAAGAATATACCTGATGCTTTCAGCCTGATATACAGAGAGACGATATGGGATTATATAAAGGGAATAGATTACAGATACTTCATCAGTGATTTTCCGCCGCACACGCGAATTATGAAAAAGGAGGCCGTCCACAAGGAACTGATGGATGGCGAATATGGAAATGAAATCAATTATGAGTATTTGAGAAAAATCATCCAGTTGTGCAAAGACAAGCACGTCAAATTGTATCTTCTTTATACTCCTGTTTACAAACCGGAGTACTTATACGACCAGGAGTATTATTATGATGCTTATCAAAAGCATTTCAGCGATGTCGAGCTTTTGGATTACAGTCATTTCCCCATCGCTGACGAAGAGAGATATGATACCCATCACCTGAATGACAACGGTGCGGTCACCTTTACCAATGAGATAAAAAGAAGGTTTCATATCAAATAGTCTCTGCTGAGTTTGAATGAGGTAATTGCTTGGCGAACAGTTTAGTGAGGATGCGTATGCTCCACATCTGCGACCGTTGGTTCTTGCGTTAGCAATCAAATTCGGATTTTGCACCGCCATGTTTGTTGGATTTTTGCACCGCCATGCTTGTTGGATTTTTGCACCGCCATGCTTGCACCACCAATCAAGGGGACAGGTTTTTGATTGAATTTGAAAAATTCACTATCAAAAACCTGTCC
>CADBLU010000212.1 GCA_902795605.1 uncultured Prevotellaceae bacterium
ACTTTATTACTCTGCCTTATACCCAGGGCGATTGCCCTGGGCTAACAGATGTTGCCCCTTCGGGGCGTTCTCCTTCCTTACAATCTGAAAGTTGTATCTTCAAGTCATTTCATTTTGACACACCCTCATCAACAGATTGTCTGGATGATTATTTGAAAATCAGTTGGGCGAAGTTGTAGAGGCCGTATTTCCAGACGACGAAGTTGTGCTGTCCATCGGGATAGTTGATGAGTGTGCAGGGGATGCCGTTCTCATCGCAGAAAGCCTTGAGTTGTACGCTGTGACCCAACAGTCCGTCGGCGCCGCCGCAAACCATCCAGAGGAGTTTGTTCTCTTTCTTCACCTTGTCCACATCAGGAATGAGTTGTGCGGCACGCTTTGTGTTTGGTGCTGATGAGAAGCCACCCACGTATGCAAACACATCCATGTGTCCGAGTCCGAAGTTGAGCGACTGTCCGCCACCCATTGACAGGCCTGCGATGGCACGGTGGTCCTTGTCGGTATACACACTGTAGTTCTTCTCGATATAAGGGATGAGGCTTCCGATGAGGTCTTTGTCGAAATCTCCGAATGCCCTGAACGATCCCATGCCACCGGCCCGTGAGTCGTCCTTTTGCGCGCGTCCGTTAGGCATCACCACAATCATGTCGGCCACCTTCCCGTCGGCATAGAGATTGTCCATGATGATGTTGGGCACGCCACCGTCTTTGTACCACTC
The DNA here is from genome assembly GCA_902795605.1 of uncultured Prevotellaceae bacterium. GTDB lineage: Bacteria > Bacteroidota > Bacteroidia > Bacteroidales > Bacteroidaceae > Prevotella. Next base: position 719 of record CADBLU010000212.1, read on the forward strand.
GTTCTCGTCGCCACCGATGCCATGGAGCAGGTAGAGCACGCTGTACTTCTTCTTTTTATTGTACTTAGGAGGCAGATAGACATTTGCCTTGCGGGTTGTACCTACCGATTCAGACTGGTACTCAATGAGTTCCACGGTGCCGTGAGGAATTCCCGCACGCTCTTGGTCGAATCCCTTCGGGGCTTCTTTGTACTCATCGAATTTCACGTTGTGGTTTTGCGGAGCGCCAAACATAGGAATATTTGGCTCCTGTGCATTGGCCGCCGTCAAAGAGAGGGAGAGCAATGCTGCTAAATAGACTTTTTTCATTTGTTGAATGGGTTAATTAGGAAAACTACATTACTGATTAGATGAAGTTTGGCTGCTTTGGTTTAATGGCTCATGGACGAATCATGGTATAAGCGCAAAGGGGTAGGTCCGCTTGCCTAACCGTCGCAGGCTTCCTCGTCGGCGCTCGTCACCGCCATCCGTACAACCGGAGTTCATCAAAAAAGAGGCAGGGACACACCTGTGGGAAGTGCATCCTCGCCTCTGTTTGTCATGGTGTTTGGAGCCTTTGTCCGGTCTTTACTTCGCCTCTCCTTCGCCGTAGATGAAGCCGAAGGTGCAGCCGGGATAATCGAAGATTTCCTCGTCGCGGAAGAAGCGCTTCAGTTCTATTGCGGCGTTTGAGGTGGAGTCGCTGGCATGTACGATGTTCTGCTGGTTGCTCATCGAGTAGTCGCCGCGGATGGTTCCCGGCGCGGCCTCACGCCCGTTGGTGGAGCCAGTCATGGTGCGCACCACCTGCACGGCATCCACGCCCTCGAGGGCGAGTGCCACCACGGGTGAAGCCTGCATCGACGCCGCCAATGAGGGGAAGAAAGGCCTGTCGACAAGGTGAGCGTAGTGCTCGCGCAGGATCTCGTCGGAGAGCTGCATCATCTTCATGCCTGCCACGCGAAGTCCGCGACGCTCGAAACGGTTCACTATCTCACCTATCAGCTGGCGCTGTACGCAGCTGGGTTTCAGTAATACAAGAGTTTTTTCCATAATGATGTTGTTTGGTGATTGTTTTTGCAAAAAGGTATTTATTTTTGCAAATATACAAAAAGAGTCTGACTTGGAGAAACGAAAAGGCCTAAATTTTGGAGTTTAGGAGTTTAGGAGATTTGGAGTATAGGAGTTTGGCGAAGCCAATAGAACTGATTATTCATCGTCTGTATAGGGCTAAGTATAATTCCCCCAGGTTTTGTATGTCAATAAAGTAAAAATTTTTGAATAATTGTATGGCAATTATATGTTTTATGACATTCGCAGACCTGATTCCATGCTTTTTTGTGTAAAATGGAGAAAAAAACAATTTTTGTGCATTCTTACATCGCTTATCTGCCATTTCCTTTATATTTTTGCAGCGACATCATCACACACGTCATTCATGAGACAAGCCATCACATTCCTTTTGTTCTGGGCTACGATTATCCCCAGCGTCGCACAGATGCCGCTCGCCTACGGTTTCGACCACCCGCAGGACACGGCGCGCACGAAGGTATGGTGGTTTCATGGTGAGACCGTCGGCACCCATGAGGGCATCACTGCCGACCTTGAGGCCTTCAAGCAGCAGGGCGTGGGCGGTGTCGTCTTTTACGACCAGGTGCATGGCGATGGTGAAGGAGCTTTCAAGGTGTTTTCGCCAGAATGGTGGGACGAGTTGCTGTTCTCCTCTCAAGAAGCGCGGCGGCTCGGTCTCAGTTTCGAGGTCAACTGCGGCAACGGTTATGTGGCTGGCGGCAAGTGGATAACCCCTGAACGGAGCATGCAGTCGCTGGCTTGTACGGAGAAAAACGTGGAGGGAGGCCGTGACCTGACTTTTCAAATGCCATTGCCGGAAAAGATGCCCGGCGGGTGGCATCACGATGTGGCCGTCGTCGCCCTGCCATATCAGGAGGAGTTGACAGGCCAAGTTCCAATGCCGGAATTAGTCATCCATTTTCAGCGACCCTTCACTGCCCGCAGCATCACCTATGAGGTGTCGGCACAAGGCAAGGCCCGCACCTCATCGATGCAGGTGCCCCCTTCGCATTTCAATCTCGATGCCCGTCCGAATGAGTTCTTCGGATGCGGTTTCACACCGCTTCCACCCGTAGCAGAACTGCAGGCCTCAGAGGATGGAGTGTCTTTTTATAAGGTGTGCGACCTCCGTCCCCGCTACCGCAACCTCGGCGGCATCCGGCTGCAGACGGTCGCCTTCCCGAAGGTGACGGCCCGCCGGTTCCGCATCGTCCCGACAGACAGCACCGTCAAGTTCAGCCACGTCACCCTCTCCGCCCGGGCCTCCGTCGATGCCTGGCAGCAGAAGGCCAGTCTGATTTCTGAGTTCATCGAGGCCGACCAGACGCCACGGTATGCGTCAGGAGAGTTGGCCGACTTCTCACGAGCCATCGACCTCACACCCATGCTCGCTGCCGACGGCATGGTCACATGGCAGAAAGCGCCTCAGGGCAAGTGGCTCGTGCTGCGCTTCCTCTCCGTGTCCAACGGTGGTCATACCAAGCACGGCCGCAAGGAGGCCCTCGGTCTGGAATGCGACAAACTGTCTGTGGAGGGAGCGCGCCTGCAATGGCAGAGTTATATCAAACCCGTCATCGACAGCATCCGCGCCCGTGGGGGAGTGCTTCAGGGCATCTGCATGGACAGCCATGAGGCCGGTCCGCAGAACTGGACCGTAGGCTTTGAGGACGAGTTCCGCCGGCTCCGTGGCTACGACATGCGGAAATATCTGCCCGTGATGGCGGGCTTTGTCGTTGGTTCGGCCGAGGAGTCCGACCGCTTCCTGTACGACCTGCGCCGCACTATCAGCGACCTGATCACCGACCGGTATTATGGTGAGATGAACCGCCTCTGCCATACAGAGCGGCAGGTGGGCGGCGACACGCCGGGAGCATGCCTGACGCTCACCGCCCAGGCCGTCGGCGGTGCGCTCTGCATGGCCGGCGACGCTATTGAGGTAAAAAAACTGGTGGACAAGCCGCAGGGCGAGTTCTGGGCCTATCAGACCGAAGGCAACTACGACATCAAGGACTGCTCGTCGTCGGCCCACCTCTACGGCAAGCCTATCGCCTCGGGCGAAGCCTTCACCGACGCCACCTACAAGCACACCTTGGCCGATATCAAGAACCTGGCCGACTACGCCTACAGTTTCGGCATCAACGAACTCGTGGTGTGCGCCGTGGCCTACCAGCCCTGGCTCGACAACCGTCTGAACACGGCCCACGGCCGGCAGTATGTGCTCAACCGCAAGAACACGCTGTGGCCCATGAGCCGCCCCTTCTGGGACTATCAGGCCCGCTGCTCGTGGATGATGCGCCAGGGGCAGCCCGTGAGCGACATCTGCCTCTATCTGGGCGACGACGTCCCCATGCGTACCTTGAGCCATCGGTTGCCCGACCTGCCGCAAGGCTACGACTTCGACGCCTTCACGACCGACGCCCTGCTGCACCGTATGAGCGCAAAGGATGGCCGTATCTGCCTGCCTGACGGCGTCAGTTATCGCATGATGATTCTGCCGTCGGAGGGACAGCTGACCGCCCCAGCCCGCCGGCAGACAGACCTCCTGCGCCAACAGGGTGCCGTCGTCTATGACCCGCAGACCGACAGTCGGACACCGGCCGAGGCACTCCGCGCCGCAGGCATCCTGCCCGACGTGGAGACCCCCCACGGCGAACCGCTCTATTTCGCGCACCGCCGAACAGCCAGCGAGGACATCTATTTCCTCAACAACCACGGCGACCAGTCCATCCATGGGACTTTCACCTTTGCCACGACAGCCGATGCGGTAGAACTGTGGGACCCCGTCAGCGGCGAGAGACACCGCTTGGCGGCAACCAGTGCCGACGGGCGCAGTAGCGTGCCGCTCCACATGGCGCCGCGCGAGTCATTCTTCATCGTCTTCGGCCACGGAAGTCAGCAACTTGACAGTCGGGCAGACAGTCAGGCAGTCGACACACTGGTGATACCGGTGGCGCCAACCGAATGGCTGATTACTTTCGACGCCAAGACGGGAGGACCTGCGGAAACTATCCGCATGCAGACACTCGGCGACTGGACGCAGAGCGATGACCCGCGCATCAAATATTTCTCGGGAACGGCCATCTGCAAGGCATCCTTCAAAATGGCCCGCTACCACCGCCGCCACAGTTACCGTCTGCATCTTCCGCTGCTCAACACCGCCGCCGAGGTCATCATTAACGGTCGGTCGGCAGGCGTCGTGTGGTGCTCGCCCTGGACCGTCGACGTGGGCCGCCTGCTCCGCCGGGGCACCAACCACATCGAACTGCGCATGGCCAACTGTCTCTGGAACCGGTTGGTGGGCGATGCCCTCCTGCCCGAGCCAGGGCGCGTCATCCGGCAAAACCACCCGCTGGCCAAACCCGACGACGGACTTGTGCCCTCGGGCATGACCGGCAGCATGACTCTCATCGAAAGCCATTAGGCGGACTCTCCGCCGG
>CADBLU010000213.1 GCA_902795605.1 uncultured Prevotellaceae bacterium
AGAGAGGCAGACCCCTCGGTCAAGAAGGTGTGCCTCATGCTTCTCAACCTTCGCAAGATGCTTCGCGACCATACGCTGACACTTCGCCAATTGTGCGACCTCTATGAAACCTACCGCTATGAAGACCTCAACGAGGAATCGCTGGCTCAGTTTCTTCACTCCTTAGGCATTTATGATTTTGCCTGCCGCATCAGTCAGGTGCTGTCGGAAATCGCCTATCTCGACGAAGGCTTCATGCCTGTGCCCGCTCTTGACGACCGCGGTACAGCCCACATCCGAACCCAACTCATGAAAGACCCAACACAATGACATCCAAAACACAAGACACCATTCAGGACATGCGATACCTGGAATTGCTATCACATTCCTTTCCCACCATTGTGGAAGCCAGCACGGAGATCATCAACCTGCAGGCCATCCTCAACCTCCCCAAAGGCACGGAGCATTTCCTGGCTGACATCCATGGAGAATTCGAAGCCTTCCAGCATGTGCTCAAAAATGCCTCCGGCAACATCAAGCGCAAGGTCAACGAGATTTTCGGCAACCAGATCAGGGAGTCGGAAAAAAAGGAACTATGCACGCTCATCTACTATCCCCGTGAGAAACTCGAACTGGTGAAAGAGAAGGAAGAGGACATCAATGACTGGTATCACATCACCATCCACCATCTGGTAAAAGTCTGCCGTGAGGTGTCGAGCAAATACACGCGCTCGAAAGTGCGCAAGAACCTGCCGCCAGAGTTCAGTTACATCATTCAGGAATTGCTCCATGAGCGTACGGAAGATGCGGACAAGACCGCCTACGTGAGCGCCATCATCGACACCATCATCTCCACAGGCAGCGCAGATGACTTCATCACCGCCCTGTCGAATGTGATCCACCGATTGGCAGTCGACCAACTGCACATCCTGGGTGACATCTACGACCGCGGTCCCGGTGCCCACCTCATTCTGGACACGATGGCCGACTATCACAACTGGGATATCCAATGGGGCAATCACGACATTCTCTGGATGGGAGCCTGTGCCGGCAATGAGGCTTGCATCTGCAACGTCATCCGACTGTCGCTGCGCTATGCCAATCTGGCCACTCTTGAGGAGGGCTATGGCATCAACCTCATCCCCCTGGCCACCTTCGCCCTCGACACTTACAGCGACGACCCTTGTGAGGAATTCCTGCCCCGTGTGTTGGGTGACGACAGCAATATGGACGAGAAGACCCGCCACCTTACCGCGCGTATGCACAAGGCCATCTCGGTCATACAGTTCAAATTGGAGGCGCAGATGGCCGCCAAGCATCCCGAGTGGAACATGGACAACCGTGCCGTCCTCAGTTTTGTCGACTACGACAAGGGTACTGTCATGATTGACGGTAAGGAATACCAGTTGACCAGCAATAGGTTCCCCACGGTCAACACGAGCAATCCCAACGAACTGACTCCAGAGGAGCGTAACCTGCTCGACCGTCTGCGCCGTTCGTTTACGGTGAGCGAGAAACTCCACCGCCATATCAAACTTCTCCTCCGTCATGGCTGCATGTATGCCGTTTTCAATAACAATCTGCTGTTTCACGCCTCCGTTCCCCTCAACGAGGACGGTTCGCTGAAGGAAGTGGAACTCTATGACGGAAGGAAATACAAAGGAATGGACTTGCTCCACAATATCGGCATGATCATCCGCGCGGCCTTCCAGAACGACACAGACCCCAAGGAGAAAGATTTCGCCATCGATTATTTCCTCTACCTGTGGTGCGGCAAGGACTCCCCATTGTTCGACAAATCGAAGATGGCCACTTTTGAGCGTTATTTCATCAATGAGAAAGAGACGCACAAAGAAGAGAAAGGCTATTATTTCAAACTGCGCGACAATGCCGAGATATGCGACCGCATCATGGACGCGTTTGGTGTGGAAGGCGACAACCGCCATATCATCAACGGACATGTCCCCGTCCATGTGAAAACGGGCGAGAACCCCATCAAGGCCGACGGCAAGCTGATGGTCATCGACGGCGGATTCTCTGAGGCCTATCATAAGGAAACCGGCATTGCGGGATACACCTTGGTCTATCACAGCCGCGGTTTTGAGTTGGTGCAGCACGAGCCTTTCACATCTTCCCGTGACGCCATCCTCCGTGGGACGGACATTTTGGGCACCACGCAGATTGTGGAGATGTCCACTCACCGCATGCGTGTCGCGGATACGGACAAAGGTGCTGATATCCGGCGACAGATAAAAGAACTGGAAAAACTGCTCTACGCCTATCGCCACGGTATCATCAAAGAACGGGAGAAGAGAGAGTAATCCCCATTCGCATCCTCGGCGACACCTATTGCTCCACCGACCAAGAGGAGCATTATCACAAAGTCAACAACAGCCATCCTGATAAGCCATGAATATCTCTTTATCCACCTACAAGCGCCGGCGTGAATGTCTGAAAAAAGAAGTGGGCAGCGGACTGCTCCTCTTCCTCGGCAACAACGAGGTGGGTATCAATTATGCCGACAACACCTACCCGTTCCGCCAAGACAGCACGTTCCTCTATTTCTTCGGTATCTTACAGCCGGGACTGGCCGCTGTCATCAATATCGACGAAGACCGTGAGATCGTCTTCGGCAATGAACTGACCATTGACGACATCGTGTGGACTGGCGCGGTGCCCTCCGTGAGCGAGATGAGCGGTGCCGTAGGAGTTCAGGAGACATTGCCTTTGAGGCAACTTGCCACTTACCTGGACCTATGCAGGGCAAAAGGCCAGACCATCCATTTCCTGCCACCCTACAGGAGCGACCACCGCATCTGGCTGTGGGAACTGCTCCATGTGGAGCTTGCGGCACAGGAAAAGTGTGCCTCACTGCCCTTTATTCGCGCTGTGGTGAACCAGCGCAACCACAAAGACACCGAGGAACTGGCATGCATTGAGAAAGCCGTAGACCTCTCCACGGAGATGCATTTGGCCGCATACCGCACCGTACGCCCCGGCATGCATGAGGCGGAGGTGGCGGCCACCGTGGCAGAGGTGGCCGCACGACAAGGCTATCCACTTGCCTTCCCCACTATCGCCACCGTACGTGGTCAGGTGCTGCACAACCACGGATTTATCCACACCATGGCCGAAGGTGACATCTTCCTACTCGATGCCGGCGCCGAGGGACCTGGCCACTACGCCGGCGACCTCTCCTCGTCTATGCCTGTGGGGCACCGCTTCACCAGTCAGCAGGAAGACGTCTATTCCATCCATCTGGAAAGTTTCCGCGCCGCGGTAGACATGCTGCGTCCGAATATCCCCTTCCGCGACGTACACCTCGCCGCAGCCACCAAGATTGCTGAGGGGATGAAAGGCCTCGGCCTGATGAAAGGCGACCCGGCAGAGGCTGCCGCCATCGGCGCCTACGCCCTCTTTTTCCCCTGTGGTGTAGGCCACATGATGGGACTTGATGTCCATGACATGGAGAATTTAGGAGAACAATATGTGGGGTATGCCGATGGAGAGAAGAAGAGCACACAGTTCGGATTTAAATCCCTAAGGCTTGCACGTCCTCTCGAGCCGGGATTTGTCTTCACCATAGAGCCAGGCATCTATTTCATCCCCGAACTCATGGACCAATGGGAGGCAGAGCGACGCTTCGCTGATTTCATCTGCTACGAGAAACTGCACGCCTGGCGCACCTTCACCGGACTTCGCAATGAACTCAACTACGTCATCACCAACGAAGGCGCAAAGCGTTTAGGCACTCTGCGCAAACCCATGACCCTCGATGAGGTGTATGCGGCTAAAGAAGACTGTTGATTTCCTCCTCACCCTGACTGTTCATTCATTGGGGCAAAATTTTGCAGATTGCAGAAAATTACCTATCTTCGCAGATGTAATCTAACAGCCGCCATTATGGGAACATTCATCAATTTGGGAAATGAGGCCTTTCAGCGAATACGCAATAGTGAATACGTCGACAAGTCGGGACTCATTGCCATCGTCAACAAGACACTCTTCACACGACAGAGTTTCAGCTGCATCACCCGTTGCCGCCGTTTCGGCAAGTCGATGGCAGCGGAGATGCTTTGTGCCTACTACGACCACTCCTGTGATTCACGCGGTTTGTTTCAAGACCTGGAGATTGCCCACCATCCGTCGTTTGAGCAACACCTGAACAAGTATCCTGTCATCTATCTCGACATGACATCATTCGTGTCACGATTCCACGAAGAAGATATTGTGAAAATCATTGACAGAAAGTTGCTTGCAGATGTGTTGTTGGCATATCCTGAGCACAAAGCAAATGAAGACGATGACCTGATGGATTGTCTCATTGGCATCGCCGAGAAGACCGGACAAAGATTTATATTTATCATTGACGAATGGGATGCCATCTGCCGTGAATTCAAACCTAATACACCCGCAATGGACCGTTATGTCAACTGGCTGCGCCGCATGTTCAAAGATGTCAGTGCCACACGTGTCTTTGCAGGCACCTACATGACAGGCATCCTTCCCATCAAGAAATACAAGACAGAGTCGGCGCTGAACAACTTTCAGGAATATTCTATGGTCGAACCCGGCGACATGGGGGCTTTTTTCGGATTTACAAAAAACGAGGTACGGATGTTGGCCCAAAGACATGGTGCTGATTTCGAAGAACTGGAGAAGTGGTATGACGGATACCAGATTGGCGACGAGCCGTCAATGTTCAACCCCAACTCTGTGATGCAGGCCGTTACCCGCCGTCGCTGCAAAAGCTATTGGGCCAGTACGGGAGCTTTTGACGCCGTGGCACATTACATCCAAATGAATTTCGATGGCTTGAAAGACGACATTATCAAAATGGTGGCGGGAGAAAGGGTAAAGGTGAACACCACGAAATTTCAAAACGACATATCGGTTATACGTAACCGGGACGATGTTCTCACTGTGCTCATCCACCTGGGATACCTGTCCTATAATTGGGTCAAGAGCGAATGCTACATTCCCAACTACGAGGTGGCAGGTGAAATGCGGAATGCCGTGGAGGAAACTAACTGGACGAATCTCATCAACACCTTGAAGCAATCGGAGCAATTGTTGCAAGCCACCCTTGACGGCGATGCAGAGGCGGTGGCACGAGGTGTGGATGCAGCCCATGACGAAAACACGAGTATTCTTTCTTACAACAATGAGAACTCGTTGGCTTGCGTGCTCTCCATTGCCTACTATTACGCCCGCAACGACTATATCATCCATAGGGAATTAGCTACAGGTAAAGGATTTGCCGACTTGGTGCTCATCCCTCGCAAGAACGTGAATTCGCCAGCCATCGTCCTGGAATTGAAGTACGACAAAAATGCCGACGGTGCCATTGAACAGATTCACCGCAGACAATATCCCGACAAGGTGGTGCAATATACCAGCGACTTGCTTCTCGTAGGCATCAATTACGACCGGGCGGCTAAGGCTCATGAATGCAAGATTGAGCGAATTGGGGGTTAATTTCTTCATGGGTTTCACCCGGCGACTGCCTGTTTATCACCATCTGATGGCTATTTTCTGTGCAAGTTCTTCTATTCTAAAAAGTCAAGCGCAAGTCGGAGTCCGACTTGCGCTTGCGTTGTCGCTAAATGTTTAGCGTAGATTCATGCCAACAATCAATCGAGACCTAAGTCCTTCTTGATCTCGGCGATGCGGTCCTCAGCGGCAGCCATGCAGCGCTCGTAGCAACCGGCGCACTTGAACGACGGGTCTTTCACCTCGATATAGAACTTGATCTTCGGCTCTGTGCCCGACGGACGGACACTCACCTTGGTGTCGTCGTCGCAGAACCACTGCAGCACATTCGACGTGTCGGGCATATCCAGTTTGGTCACATTGCCCTCAGCGTCGCAGGCCTCCAGGGTCTGGAAGTCCTTCCACAGCACAATATTGGCCCCAGCGAGGGTCTTAGGCGGATTGTTGCGGAAGTTGGTCATCATCTGCTTGATCTCGTCGGCGCCAGTCTTGCCGGGACGCACCACGTTCACGGTAAACTCGCGTGAGAAGCCATACTCGGCATAGATGTCCATGAGCAGGTCGTAGAGCGTCTTACCATTGTCTTTTGCCCATGCGGCAATCTCGCAGATGAGGCAGATAGATGCTGGGGAGTCCTTGTCGCGCACCTTGTCAAACGGCAGGAATCCGAAGCTTTCCTCGCCACCGCCGATGTACTTGTTGACACCCTCGGAGACGCGGATTTCATTGGCAATCCATTTGAATCCTGTGTAGCAGTCGCGGAGCTCCACACCATTCTTGTCGGCAATCTTCTTGATGACCTCGGTGGTCACGATGGTCTTCACCAAGAACTCATTGCCCTTGAGCTGACCCAGTTTCTTCTTGTTGGCGATGATATACCAGCAGAACATCATGCAGGTCTGGTTGCCGTTGAGAATCTCCCACTCGCCTTTCGGATTGCGGCAGACGATGGCCAGACGGTCGGCATCAGGGTCGGAG
>CADBLU010000214.1 GCA_902795605.1 uncultured Prevotellaceae bacterium
CACTGGTCAACACCACTGGCCTGCTCTTCACTGAGGGTGAGTCGAAGACCTCCGACACTGGTGTGAAGGTGCTCACCGAGCGTCTCCGCCTGGGTGCTGAGGCCCTCAAGACTCTGGGCGTGGCTGAGAACGACGACCTCGTCACCGGAGCTTACAACGCTCTCTTCGACGACGACGACCTGGCCGAGGCTATCCAAAAGCGTCTGAAGGTGATCCTCTATGAGCAGATGAAAGACCCCAACAGCCAGCTCTTTGCCGAGACTGTTGACGAGGCTACTCTCCAGAACACCACTCCGACCTATGACATGACTGTGTTTGTGAAGAATCCTAACATCTACAAGCAGCAGGACAACATGAACTTCAACTCTGAGAACGTTCCCGGCTGGAGCACTCCCGAGGGCTACAGCACTCCCGGACTGAGCGTGGGTTGGGGCCAGCCCAGAGGCACCAATGAGATTGCCGAGGACTGCATGTTCCAGACATGGGGCAGCAGCTACAGAGTGGAGCAGACCATCACCAACGCACCTGTGGGTGTCTACACACTGAAGATTGGTTTCGGCGAGCGTATGAACGAGGACGAGAACAACTTCGTGGACAGCTACATCTACGCCAAGACTTCTCAGACTCCTGAGTTCGAGGACGGCCAGACTGGCGAGTGCCCGGGCATCGGACAGTCGTTCCCCTATGCCAACGCGACTATTGAGAATATCGTGGTGCTCGACGGCGTCATCACCATCGGTGCTAATGGCGGTCCGAACTCACACACCTTCTTCAATGATGTCAGACTCTTGCTCGCAGGTCCTGCAGCAGGCTATGACTACGCCGGAGCATACCAAGAGGCCCTCGATGGCATCGAACTGACAGCTGTCAAACCGGCCGCAGTACGTGCAGTGGAACTCTATGACCTCAACGGACGCCGCATCCTCAATGCCCAGAAGGGTGTGATGATCGTGAGGAAGTATATGAGCGACGGCACCATCAAGGTGGAGAAAGTGGTGAAAAAATAAGCATTCCTAATTGCCTTGGGCAGAGTGAGGCATCAGCCTACTCTGCCATGGCAGGGAAGAATTATTAGACACTGACAATAAAAAGCGGGCAGCGTGAAAATACGCTGCCCGCCTTTTATTGAGCTTCTAGATTTTCTAGTTTTCCTAGTTTTCCTAGTTTTCCTAGACTTCCTAGATTCTCTAGATTTTCTGAGCTATTTATTTGATTTAATAATATTCGATTGTACGGGGAGCATCCATCGACTGTCCCATCATATTGACCTTGCGGCTGATCCAGTTGCCGTTGTCGTCATATTTATAATCGGAATACTCGATGGTCATCTCCTGGCCACCCATGTTCATGGTCTGCTTCACGACCTCACCCTTCTCGTTGTAGACGTTGACCGTCGGCATTGACTGTCCCATCACGTCCATGGTCTGCGACTTCAGTTTTCCGTTCTCCCATGCGTAGGTGACCTTGATAGACATACCTTGTGCCTCCATCTCAGCCGACTTGATATAGCCGTTGTCGTCATAGACGGCATTCTTCAGGCCTTCCTGCTGCATCTTGCCGTTCTCATCGAAGGTGGTCTTGCGCTCCTGCCCCATCATCGAGACGGTAATCGACTTCACGGCACCCTTGGCGTCATTGGCTTCCACGTCGTGATACTTCGTCTGGGCCTGCATGGCGAAAGGCATGGCCATCAGTGCCAGCATCATAAATAGTTTCTTCATTTTGATAACAGTTAAAGTTAATAATAAAGTTAGGTAAAGTGGTTCAATAGCCGCAGAACCGGAATCCTGCGGCTATGATTTTCTCACTTTTGACGTTCACTGAAAAAAAAAGTTTAATTCTGCCTACATTTTTCTCCCTGCACACTTCATCAATCGCAAGATGTTGACACCTGGCAATCAATCGATGCTCATCAGTAAATCCTCACCCACTGATGTTTCGGGCTAAGCAAAGTCTCCATCTCTTCATCCGGATAAAAAGCAGTCCCGTCCGAGAGGTAAATGTTGAGTAAACGTGAACTGTAACTCAAAAGACTATGGACGAGATAGATGGTCTTTCCCTCATACTCACCTCTCCATACAGCATCCATCTTCTTACGGTTGGATTCATTGCGCTGAATAACATGCTTGGCAGAGTAATCCTCAGAAATCATCATCTGAATGATGAACTTCGGCATTTTATCAGGTGACACCAAGTCTACGGGCACATCATAGTCAAACAGATGCTCATCCATCAGCTCCATATCCTGAAACAGGTATGAAACTTCCGATTGATTGTCATCGTCACTGGAGCCACACGAAAATAGCGATGTCGTAATGACAATAAAGAATAATAAAACTTTTTTCATAACTTTTTTTCTCCTATAATTTTTTATCTTACTTTCAATCCGACGACTACTTCACTATAAACTTTTTTCCTCCTTGAATGTAGAAACCTCTGGCGGGCGGCGAGACAAGGCGTCTTCCCTGAAGGTCGTAGATGGTCTTTTCCCCCTCATGTTCATCGCTTCGCACTGCATCTACTGCCGAGACAGGGATGCCCACGGCTTCCATCGCCTCATGGATACCATCGAGCATCAATTGATTGTAGATGCTGAGATTGGCACGGTTGATGATGGTCATCTGGTTGGCTCCCGTGCTGTTGGTGTCCCATGCCATAGGCACGATGCCCCGCTCCATACAGAGTTGGTTCATCGTCCGATAATAATGCTTGATAGAGGCATTGTGCTTCTCCTGACTCTCGTTACTCCCCGAGACGGTGCGCCAGATGACACCGTATTCGCCGTTGATGACAGGAATGCCTTTGTCAACAAATTTCGTCTTGAGCTGGTCGGCCATGGCTTTCATCTGTGCCTCCTCACCATAGGTGGCATTGTGCTTCGAGCCGCTGACATGATTTCCGCTACCCCAATAGTAGAACATATTGCCCCACGACTCGTCTTTCTCCATCCCCCAGAAATTCCAGGGATAATAGAAATGTATCTCCACGGCCAACTTGTTGCCGATAGGGTCTGAGGGCATTTTCCCTGCCATCCAGTTGCAGGTCTTCTCCACGTCGGTGCTTGGTCCTTGCACCACCAGCAGCCGCTTGGCATTGTTGCCGCCGGTGGCACGGACAGCATCGATGAACGTCTGATGATACTCCAAGAGGGCATTGAGATCAGACTGCTTCTCTACAGGCGGCTCGTTGAGCCCAGCAAACACCAGATGGTCGTCATAGTCCTTGAAAGTCTGGGCTATCTGTGTCCAGATGGCCGCCAGCACAGCCTTGTTCTTCTCTTTCTGTGCCCCAGTGGCAGTGAGGTTGCTGTCAAGCCACCCGCCGTCCCAATGGTCGTTGAGCATGACATAGAGGCCATCGTTGATGCAGTAGTCCACAATCTGCTTCACACGTGCCATCCAGGCTGCGTCAATGGTATAGTTTTCGGCATCAGCGATATGTCCCCACACCCATGCGCAAGGGATTCGCACAGAGCGGAAGCCCTGGTCTCTGACATAGTCGATGACGCGCTGAGTGGTCTTTGTTCCTTGCCATGCCGTCTCACATGCCAATCCTCCATTGTTCTTGAACAACTGTGTCGGGTTATTCCCCCACGAGACGGCAGCCTCCATCGTATTCCCCAGGTTCCAACCGGGCATCATACACTGCGCGACCTCCATCGCTGTCAGTTCCATATCCTGCTGGGCATGCATAGCCGTCGCCATTGCTAACAGCGAGGCTATGAGAATGTGTTTTTTCATCTTATATTGTTAGTAGTTTGTTAGGTTGAATCTCTCTCGAATGGTGCGATAGAGTGACGCACAATCCTTGTGGCGCACCTGACTTTATTCAAAAGACAGTTTGGCGAGGCGGTTTCTGAGTCTGTCCGCCTCCGACTTCCGGATGGAGAGTGTAATGGTGCATGTATTGTCAAACGACTGAGAGAGGATACGTGGCGACAGTTCCTTCACCACCCGCATCACATCATTGGTCATCACATAGGGATATTCATAGACGATGGTCTCTTCCACCTGCCGCGTGACCACCTCGCAATGCTCCAAGGCATCGGCGGCCGCCGAGCGATAGGCCACGATAAGTCCGCCGGTACCGAGGTTGACACCGCCATAATAGCGGACGACGACAATGAGCACATCCGTCAGCTCACGCGAGTTGATCTGCCCTAATATGGGTTTTCCAGCCGTGCTGCTCGGTTCTCCGTCATCATTGGCGCGGAATTCCTTCCGCTCAGCGCCGAGCATATAGGCATAGCACACATGGCGTGCGTCGTAATATTTGGAGCGGTAGTCAGCCACGATTCGCTTCACCTCGTCAATAGTGCAGACATGGTGAGCATAGGCGAGAAACTTGCTCCTCTTCTCAGAGTAGAATCCCTCGCCTACGCTATCGGTGATGGTAAGAAACTCATCGCTGCTCATGACAGGCTGTGAATGACAAGTCCGGAGCGGAGCTTCGGCTCAAACCATGTGGCCTTCGGAGGCATGATGTTGCCGCTGTCGGCGATGTCCATGATCTGTTTCATCGAGACAGGATAGAGCGCGAGAGCCGCCCGCATCTCTCCACTGTCGACACGACGCTTCAGTTCGCCCAATCCACGCAGTCCGCCGACGAAATCGATGCGTTTAGAACCGCGGAGGTCTTTGATGTCGAGGATTTTGTCGAGAATGAGCCGCGACGAGATATCCACGTCGAGCACTCCGATGGGATCGCTGTTGTCGTAGGAGCCGGAGAGAGCCCTGAGGCGGTACCAATGGTTGTCGAGATAGAGCGAGAACTCATGCAGCTGTTGCGGCTTATAGATGTCCGTGCCCATGTCCTCCACGGTGAAATTCTCGCGCAAAGCAGCCACGAACTGGGCTGAGGTGAGTCCGTTGAGATCGGTCACCACACGGTTGTAGTCGAGGATGGTGAGTTGGGATGCCTGGAAGCAGACAGCCATGAAATAGTTGTATTCCTCCTTGCCCGTGTGGCTGGGGTTCTGTTTCTGCTTCTCTGCGCCAACAAGGGCGGCGGCAGCCGAGCGGTGGTGCCCATCGGCGATATAGAGATAAGGCATGTGTGCGAACTCCCGTGTGATAACCCCCATGTCGTCAGAGTCGGATATCACCCAGAAGCGGTGACGGAACCCGTCGATGGGGGCGATGAAATCATACTCCGGTTCGGTGTCGGCGTAACGGCTGATGAGGCGGTCGAGCACGTCGTTGTCGGGATAGGCGAAAAACACAGGCTCGATATTGGCATTGTTGACACGCACATGCTTCATGCGGTCCTCTTCCTTGTCGCGACGCGTGAGTTCATGTTTCTTGATGCGCCCTTGCATGTAGTCATCCACGTATGCCGCCACGACAAGTCCATACTGTGTCTTGCCGTTCATTGTCTGCGCATAGATGTAGTAATGCTCTTCGCTGTCCTGCACGAGCCATCCACGCTCCTGGAATTTCTTGAAATTCTCTGCGGCACGCTCATAGACCCGCGGGTCGTACTCGCTGGTGCCTGGTTCGAAATCGATTTCGGGTTTGATGATGTGGTAAAGGCTCATCTCATTGTCGCCGGCCTCTGCGCGAGCTTCTTCGGAGTTGAGTACGTCATAGGGACGCGACTCCACTTTCTCCACGAGGTCGCGAGGCGGGCGGATGCCCTTGAATGGTTTAACTGTTGCCATAGGTTGATTCAGTTAACGTTGGTTGACACGCTGCCACCCATGGGGGCGGCAGTAAAGAATAGAGAGGCGCACCTGCTCTGGTGCGCCTCTCAGAGAAAAATTATTTGTTCACCTGGAATTTAGTGCATCCGTCGGCGAAATAGGCATTGATCTGCCTTGCCGCAGCGATGCCGGCGTTGATGTTGGCCTCAGCTGTCTGGGCGCCCATCTTCTTCGGGGTGCTGAAATAGCGGCCCTCGAAAGCGGCGAACTCGGCATCGGCGTCAGGCTTGATGTCGGTGACGAACTTGAGGTCGGTGCGCTCGGCCATCAGTTGGATGAGCTCAGGCTCGTTGATGACCTCTTTACGTGCGGTATTGACGAGGATAGCGCCTTTCTTCATCTGGCTCACCAGGGCGCGGTTGATGCTTTGCTTGGTCTCTGCAGTGGCAGGGATATGCAGGCTCACCACGTCGCAGGTCTGGAACAGCACCTCCTGGTTCTCCACGGCGTGCACACCGGCAGCCTCGATGACCTCTGCGGGGCAGTAGGCGTCATAGGCATAGATGTCCATTCCGAAGCCCTTGGCGATGCGTGCCACGTTGCGGCCGACGTTTCCAAAGGCGAGGATGCCCAGTTTCTTACCGAGGAGTTCACTGCCTGCCTTGCCGTTGTAGAAACTGCGGACAGCATAGACGAGGAGTCCGAACACGAGTTCAGCCACGGCATTGGCATTCTGACCCGGAGTATTCTCGGCCACCACCTGATGGGCAGTGGCAGCTGCGAGGTCGATGTTGTCGTAACCGGCACCGGCACGCACGACGATTTTCAGTTGCTTGGCGGCATCGAGCACCTCGGCGTCCACCTTGTCCGAACGGATAATCATCGCGTCGGCGTCGGCGACGGCAGCGAGAAGCTGTGCCTTTTCTGTATATTTCTCAAGAAGCACCAACTCATGGCCGGCACCTTCCACTTCTTTTCTGATGCCCTCAATGGCTACGGGAGCGAAGGGTTTCTCTGTGGCTACTAATACTTTCATGGCAGTCAATTAATTCTTTGCCTCAAACTCTTTCATGCAACTCACAAGTGCCTGCACACCCTCGATGGTCTGGGCATTGTAGCAGCTGGCGCGGAAGCCGCCTACCGAGCGGTGGCCCTTGATGCCAACCATGCCCTGGGCGGTGGCGAACTCGAGGAAGGGCTTCTCCAGCTCCTTGTACTCGTCGGCCATCACGAAGCAGATGTTCATCAGCGAGCGGTCTTCCTCCGACACGACGGTGCCGCGGAACAGTTTGTTGCGGTCAATCTCGCCATACACGATTTCGGCACGCTCCTTGGCCAGTTTGTCCATAGCCTCTACGCCACCATTGGCCTTGACCCAACGGAGGGTTTCGAGAGCGCTGTAGATGGGCACCACGGGAGGAGTGTTGAACATAGAGCCTTTCTCCACATGAGTGCGGTAGTCGAGCATCGTGGGGATGGCACGGGGAGCCTTGCCCAGGGCGTCGTCCTTGACGATGACCAGTGTCACACCGGCCATGGCGAGGTTCTTCTGCGCACCGCCGTAGATGCAGTCATATTTCGACACGTCGATGGGACGGCTGAAGATATCCGACGACATGTCGGCGATGAGGCGTACGTTCACGTCGAGGTCTTTGCGGATCTCTGTGCCGTAGATAGTATTGTTGGTAGTGATATGCAGATAGTCGGCATCCGAAGGACAGGTCCAGTCCTTGGGGATGAATGTATAGTTGGCATCGGCAGATGAGGCCACTTCCACTACTTCGCCGAAGAGTTTGGCTTCTTTCATCGCCTTCTTGGCCCATGTACCGGTATTGAGGTAAGCAGCCTTGTTGATAAGGAAGTTGTAGGGAACCATACAGAACTCGAGGGAGGCACCGCCGCCGAGGAAGATGACTGAATAGCCCTCTGGAATTTGGAGAAGTTCCTTGATGAGTGCTACTGCCTCATCTACTACGGGTTGGAAATCTTTTGCTCTGTGGCTGATCTCAGCAAGCGACAGCCCGCTGCCATTGAAGTCTAAAATTTGCTGGGCCGTCTTCTCTATCACCTCACGGGGGAGGATGGAAGGTCCTGCGTTAAAATTGTACTTCTTCATCTGAATGTTGTTTAAAGTTTTTGATATCTTTTATGATAAATCATAAATCGTCTGCGAAGTTACTCCATTTTCGTGAAAGGAGCAAATTATAGGCTTTGTTTTTGTCGAAATAGAGGCTTTCTATGAAAAAACTATTCATTTTGCGCACTTTTGAGGTGTCAAAAACATCATTTTGCGCCATTTCTCTGTGCGCGGCCACACATGAGGCAAACCATCTATTTCACCAATCCCAACCATCTATTTCACCTGTTCGATGACTGTGCGGATGCCTTTGATCTTCTCGCCGCGAGTGAGCTGGAGCACTTGTCGCACCCGCTCGTAAGCCACGGCAGCATAGGCATAGCGGTCTGTCACATCCACCCGCCCGACCTCGCTCTTGTCGAGTCCGCCTTTCTTGCAGAGGAACCCCACGATGTCGCCACGGCTGATTTTGTCTTTCTTTCCCTTTCCGATATAGAGGGTGGCCATACGGGGAGCCTGCGGAGGCGGCAACTCTCCGGGAAGCTCGCAGGGCTGTGTCTCGCCCACATACTCGGGCAGGTGCTCCTCCGGGCCAAGCACGAAATAGGAGGCTCCCGCCGAATGCCAGCGTGCGGTACGTCCCACACGGTGCACATACTCTTCGTTTCCGAGGGGCAGATGGTAGTGAATGATGTTGTCGACCTCCGGGATATCGAGGCCGCGCGACGCCAGGTCGGTAGCCACGAGCACCAGCGACGAGCCGTTGGAGAACCTATAGAGAGCGTCCTCACGCTTTTTCTGGTCA
This sequence comes from uncultured Prevotellaceae bacterium, assembly GCA_902795605.1. Classification (GTDB taxonomy): domain Bacteria; phylum Bacteroidota; class Bacteroidia; order Bacteroidales; family Bacteroidaceae; genus Prevotella. The sequence goes on from CADBLU010000214.1 coordinate 8,524, forward strand.
AGACCGCCATGGAAGGCACTGGTGACGAATCCCTCACCACGCAGGAAAGCGTCGGTGCGCTCCACACTGTCGCGGTAGTTGAGGAAGACGATGCTGCTCTGCCGGCCGAGCATCCTCAGGAGCCGGGCCAATGTGTGCAATTTGTCTTTCTCGCTACTCTGCACAGTGAAAACTCTCACGCGCTCGCCAAGAGGCTCATCGTCATTAAGGAAGTCGACACGTCTCACTCCGCTCATGCGCACAAAACGGGGAATGCTGTCGGCATCTGTTGCCGAGAGCAGCACACGCCGGCGAAGCCGTGGCAGTGAGTCGACGGCATGGCGCATCTCATCGAGGAACCCCATGTTGAGGCATTTATCGAATTCGTCGATGACAAGATAGGCTACCTCGTCGGTGTCGATGTTGCCCTTGTCGATATGGTCGTTGAGGCGTCCGGGAGTGGCAAAGAGCACCTGTGGCCGCACCTTGCGCATCTCACGGTGCTCATCCATGGCGGGGCGTCCGCCGCAGACGCTCATGGAGCGCAGTCCTGCGCCGGTGGCGCGGAGCACCTCCTGCGACTGGCGGGCGAGTTCACGGCCCGGCACGATGACCACCATCTGCAGCGCGTCGGTCTCAGGATCGAGGCACCTGAGCAGCGGGAGGAGATAAGCCAGTGTCTTTCCACTACCTGTGGGAGAGAGCACCACCACGTCGCCGTCATCGTGTGCGATAGCTTCGGCCGTGGCTTCCTGCATCTCGCTGAGACGCTCGATGCCTAACTTGTGGAGTATTGTCTGTAAGTCCATAAATGTCATTGTCTGAGTTTTTCGCGTAGGGCATCCATCTCCTCAAATTCCTTGCCCATATTGAGGTTGAGGTAGATGGCATATAATGCAGGCACCCATTTTCCCATTTGCTCGGGAGCCATCTGGCGGTAGCGCTCCATATAGGGACGGCTTTGGGCGTAGAGATCGTTGACGGCCTTCCGCTTCTTGCGGGAGCGCTGCATCGTGCGTTCCAGTCCTACTGCCTGATTGTAATACACAAGTCCCATGTTGCAATAGGCCTCGGGCAAACTGTCGTTGAGGGCGAGCAGCCTCTTCGTCACACGCAGGCATTCGTCGTACTTGCCCTCATTGAGCAACGCATTGCTCTTGGCCAGCACAAAGAGTGTGTTGGTGCTGTCGCTCGCCACGGCATTGTCGATAATGATAGCAGCGCTGTCGGTCTGTTCACGGCTGTTGTAATAGTCGATGAGACGCGGAAAGAAAAACGGATGAGACGGCGAGTGGGCAAAACCGCGACGCAACATACCCACATAGGCGGCGGTATCGGCATTGAGCAGGTGCATCTCTGACACATACTGCATCACATTGTCGAAGTGGACGGTGTCGAGTTCGGCCATCTCCTTGTATTTCATCACTTTATCGGGTTGTCGCAGCCGGTATCCGGCATAGAGTGCCCAATAAGCCGCCGAGGGCATGAGGGAGTCTTTCGACTGATACTGATATTCTGCGAAGAGCGGCTGCCGGGCACAATCGATATACGTGTCGTAATAGGCCCAGGCATTGCCGAAGTCAAGTTTTCTCAAAAAGAAGGTGCCTGCATTATAGAGGTTGGGGCGCAACTGTTGGAGCATGGCAGCATTCTTTTCCCTGTGGCGGAGATTGACCTTGCCCTTCTTGTTGGGCAGTACCTCTATGCTGTCGTATGCCTCGCAGATGAGAAACAGCCTCCTTGCCGCGGAAAAGAGCGTGGCAGTGTCATATTTCTGCTTGAGATACAGTTTCTCATTCCCTTGGTCATATTGCTTCCTGACGGCCTCTTGCAGGGTAAGCCAGATTTTCTCGTTATGTCTGTTGGCTGAGTCGGTGAGCAGGTCGCTCATCATTTTCTCTGCTCTGGCAAGTTCTTTTCCCCCCTTGATGAATGTCTGCGCCTGGGCGATGACTTTCTTCTGAGCCCCGGCCGTAAACGGCAACAACAAGAGGAGAATGAGAGTAATAAACGGCTTCACTTGTACTGATGCTAAATAGATGACTTGTGGATATCATTCCAATCAATTTGCAAAGTTAATAGATTATTTCAAGTTTTCAGCAAAAAATTGTTACCTACAGCTACATTTTAATGATAATTAATCAAATCAATTCAAGTTCCACGAGAGGAGGAGTGCAGGAGGAAAGGAGTGTATTAAATTCAAAAGAGGAAGTTGAGGCAAAAAAAGGAGGGGTCTCACAATGTGAGCCCCTCCCCTATTTCGGTTGATTCAGACGGTCTTATTTCGTATCGGCCTCAGCGGCTTGTGTACGGGCGTCTTCAGCACCATAGAGCTGGTAGCAGCAGCGGTAGAGAGGATAAGCCCAGTTGGCCTTCTCCTTTCCGGGGTCGAGCTGCTTGGCTTTCTGCAGATAGCCGAGAGCCTCCTCGTAGATGGGACGGATCTGGTCCATTGCCTCTTTGGGCACGCGTCCGGTCTTGCCGGCGGCACGGTTCTCAGCGGCAGAGGCACGGTCGAGCTGGCAAGCGCCCAGATAGGTGAGCACCTGTGAGTTCTCGGGCTGTGTCTTCAGGGCCTTCTTGAAGAACTCGACAGCCTCGTCAAGCTTCTGGTCCATCATGGCGTTCTGTCCCTTCACGGCCCACACCACGAAGTTGTCGGGGTCGGCAGCAAGTTTCTTGTTGAACAGGGCATCGAGCTTGTCATTGAGTTTCAGACCAGAATACATGCTCACGAGCGTTCCAAACACGTTCTCATTGTCAGGAGCGGCCTCAAACTCTTTCTCCAGTTCAGCCACATAGTTGACAGAGTCCTGACGGGTCTTGAGCTGCTCAGCGGCCACGGCGAGCTTCAGGTTGTTGGCCTGCTCGGCAAACTTGGCATCCTTGGCTGCGATGTTGCAATATTTGTTCACACCCTTGATGTCCTTGTTCTGGTAGGCATAGACACCGGCATAGTAGGCGATGTTGTACAGGTTCTCATCGGTAGTCTTGGCAATCTCTGCAGCCAGCAGCGGACTGTCGTGGGAGTCCACATAGCTTGCGAGATACTTATAAGCGTTCTTGATATCGCCCTTCTCCTGGAAGAAGATACCACCGTTGATGAGATGGTTACGCATGTTGACGAGGCGCTGCACATTGTTGTCGTGGAAACGTGGTTTCACCTTACCCTTCTCATTGGGCATCTGGTCATATTTCTCACACTCTTCAGCGGCATCGAATGCATTGCCGAGTGCCTGATAGAAACCGACAGAGTCGACAGGCTCCATCTTGCCGGTGCCGAGTGCCTTGTTGGCATCATTCTTACCCATGGTCTCGTTTTCCTTGTTCACTTTCACCATGGCCAGGTCGACGAGCTTGTTGTATGCGCTGGCTTTTTCTGCTGCGCTGGCGAGTTGTCCGAGGCTGGAATTGACGAGACTTGCAGCCTCCTCATAGGTCTTAGCCTTCAGAATCGACTTGAGGGTGGGCGAATCACCCGCAAAGGCTGTTGAGGCAGATACTGCCATCAAAGCCACAATCATCATTTTTTTCATAATCATTATTTTAAAAGGTTGTTAGAGTTTCCTCATTGTTAATTAATAAATATGTCACTCACTTGATTGATTATATGTCATTTGACGGTTATCTCTTAAGACTCTGAGTCACCGCTGTCGCTCTCATCGTCAGACGGCTCTTCAGACTCGTCGATTTCATCGGTGTCCTCATCGAGTTCATCGGCATCGTCGAGTTCGTCGAGATCGTCCACATCGTCGATGTTTTCCACATCCTCGATGTCATCATCCAACTCCAGGTCCTCGATGTCCTCATCCGGCAGAGGTTCGCCGTCAGCATGGTCCACGGTCACGTCGGGCTCATTGTCACGCCTGATGCTTTCGCTCTTCTGGGCCCATTCATCTCGGCTCATCTGCTCCACAGCGGCTTCCAATTCCTCGCCCATCACCTTGCAGACGCTGGCTATCACGTCGTTCTTCTTGGTGAGGTTGATGAGTTTCACGCCCTGCGTGTTGCGACCCATCACACGGCATTCAGCCACCGACAGGCGGATGGTGATACCGCTCTTATTGATAATCATGAGGTCGTGCTCGTCGGAGACATTCTTGATGGCCACCAGACGGCCGGTACGCTCGGTGATATTGAGCGTCTTCACGCCCTTGGTGCCACGAGAGGTCTTGCGGTAGTCCTCCACTTGCGAGCGCTTGCCGTAGCCGTTCTCACTCACCACCATGATGGTCTCTTTCTCGGCATCGTTGACCACGATCATGCCGATCACCTCATCATCGCCGCCGTCAAGTCTCATGCCTCGCACACCGGTGGCGACACGTCCCATACTGCGCACGGCACTCTCCGAGAAGCGCACTGCACGGCCGTTGCGGTTGGCGAGCACCAGCTCATTGCGCCCGTTGGTAAGTCTCACGTCCACCACTTCGTCGCCTTCGAGGATATTGATGGCGTTCAAGCCGATGGTGCGTGGCCGGCTGTAGTATTTCAAGCAGGTCTTCTTGACAATACCTTTCTTAGTGGCGAACACCACATAGTGGTTGTTGAGGAACTGCTCGTCGTTGAGGCCACGGAGACGCAAGAAAGCGTTCACCGAGTCATCGGGGTCGATATTGAGCATGTTCTGGATGGCACGGCCCTTGGAATCCTTGTTCCCTGGCGGTATCTCATAGCACTTGAGCCAGTAGCAGCGACCCTTCTTGGTGAAGAAGAGCATGGTGTTGTGCATCGTGGCAGGATAGATAAACTCGGTGAAATCCTGCTCACGGGTGCGGGCACCCTTGCTGCCTACGCCACCGCGTGCCTGAGAGCGGAACTCGCTCAGCGGCGTGCGCTTGATATATCCCAGATGGCTCACGGTGATGACCACCGGATCGTTGGGATAGAAGTCCTCGGGATTGAACTCCTCCGAACTGTATTTAATCTCTGTACGGCGCTCGTCGCCATATTTGGCCTTTACCTCGAGCAGTTCGTCCTTCATCACTTTCTTGCAAAGCTCAGGATCGTCGAGGATGGACTGCAGATAGGCAATCTGACGCTGCAATTCGTCATATTCGGCATGCAACTGCTCCACGCGGAGGTTGGTCAACTGCGAGAGGCGCATGTCTACGATGGCTTTCGACTGAAGTTCATCGATATTGAAACGGGCCTCGAGATTGCGCTGAGCGTCGGAAGGAGTGCTCGAGGCACGGATGATATGCACCACCTCGTCGATATTGTCGCAAGCGATGATCAGTCCCTCAAGGATATGGGCACGTTCCTGTGCCTTGCGGAGCTCGAACTTGGTGCGGCGGATGGTCACCTCATGACGGTGCTCCACGAAATAGCCCACACACTCTTTCAGCGACAGCAGGCGCGGACGGCCCTTCACCAGTGCGATGCAATTGACTGAGAACGAGCTCTGCAGGGCGGTCATCTTAAAGAGTTTGTTGAGGATGACATTGGGGTTGGCGTCTTTCTTCACGTCTACCACGATGCGCATGCCCTGACGGCCCGACTCATCGTTGACGTTGGAGATACCTTCTATCTTGCCTTCCTTCACCAGTTCGGCGATGTACTCGATGAGCTGGGCCTTGTTGACTCCGTAAGGAATCTCGTGCACCACAATCTTGTCGTTGGTGTCACCGCTCTCAATCTCAGCCTTGGCGCGCATCACGATGCGGCCACGACCGGTCTCATATGCGTCCTTCACACCCTGTATGCCGTAGATATAGGCACCGGTGGGGAAATCGGGAGCCTTGATATATTCCATCAGGCCCTCGGTGTCAATGTCGGGATTGTCGATATAGGCACAGCAGCCGTCAATCACTTCTCCCAAATTGTGCGTAGGAATATTGGTGGCCATACCCACGGCGATACCGTTGCCGCCGTTGACAAGCAGGTTGGGCACCTTGGTTGGCATCACCGCCGGCTCTGTGAGGGAGTCGTCAAAATTGCTCACCATGTCGACAGTGTCCTTGTCAAGGTCGTCCATGATGTGCTCACCCATCTTCGAAAGGCGGCACTCCGTATAACGCATGGCAGCCGGCGAGTCGCCGTCTACACTACCGAAGTTACCCTGACCGTCGACAAGCGTATAGCGCATGTTCCAGTTTTGCGCCATCCTCACCAATGCGCCATAGACCGAGCTGTCGCCATGGGGGTGGTACTTACCAAGCACCTCGCCCACCACGCGGGCACATTTCTTGTAAGGTTTGTCGCTGGTATTGCCTATCCCCATCATACCATAGAGGATACGGCGATGCACCGGCTTGAAGCCGTCTCTGACATCAGGCAGGGCACGTGCAACGATGACCGACATGGAGTAGTCGATGTATGATTTCTTCATCTCCTCCTCAATGTTGATCTTAATGATCCTGTCCTGATCGTAAGTCTGATTTTCGTCCATTATGTTATATCAAGTTGATAAGTATTTCCGACGTGAAAAACGCCGTAGAGGGCCTTAAAACGCGTTCTAAGCGATTTTGCCTCCTTTTCAAGGTGTAAAAGTACGACTATTTTCGGACTTGGAAAAACAATTAGACGAAAATCTTCACAAAATTAAATATAATTATGAGTTATCACGTGTTTTCACTTTTCTGAGACACCCGCCATCCCCACTCTGCCTCACTTGCGGGCGCTTTGGGCGCGTAAAAAGAGGCCTGGAGCCATGCGAATGTCACCTAATGGTGGAATATGGCGAAAAAAACGCCAGACTCAAGGCCTGGGTCTGGGTCTGGGTCTGGCGGCGTTTCTCATTGCCTGGCGGTGGAACCGGCCTTCGGCCTGTATGACATCATAGAGCTTCGTGGCTGATATGACGGTGAGGAAGCGGCTATGGTAATTGGTCTGAAGCTGCTTGATTTCCAGTTCCAGCCGGTCGATCTCCGCGATGACCTTGCGGCAGCCTTCCTCGTCGTTGGGCCGCACACGCTTCAGTTCACGCACTTTGTCAAACAGCACACGCTGTTTCTGGTTCATCTCACTGTAGAGAGGGAAGAAACGCGCTGCCTCCGAAGGAGTCAGGCATGCCTCGGTCGTGATGAAACGCTCGAGGTCGGCCTTGAATTTGGCGGGGTTGAAGCCATGCCTGTTCTGCGCGGCGACAGGGAGTGTCACCATCAGGGCAAACAGGATGACAAGTGGGGTTCTCAATAGTCTTAACATGTTTTACTCTCCTGATAAATAGGCATAAAAATCACTTTCGTCGGCCATGATATAGTCGGCCACGGCATCAAAATCGGCCTCCTCGGAATAACTGCCAGTGGCTGAGGCCACCGGTTTGCCTGTCTCCTCATCCTGTTGGTTGAAATAGATTCCGGCACCGAAGAGAAGAGCCACCATGGCTGCCACGGCGGCATAGGCGCGCCATGCCGTTGCCCATCTGGACCGCGGCTTGCTCACAAGTTTCACCTCATTCTCAGGAATCCTTGCCATCACCCGCTCGGTGAGCGTGTCGAAATAGCCGTCTGGAACCTTGAAAGGCGATTCTACGGGGCGCTGAGGGTTATCAAAATCGAACTTCATTGTTTTAGTTTTTCTTTTTGACGTGTCACACGCCAGAAGGTTTAATTTATTTCCACTTTTTTTGCAGCCATCTCTTTTTTATGCGCTATTATTTCTGCTTTTGCGCTATTGTCGGTGCCTCAGAAGCGTCTGAACGCGTCTATGAAGGGAGTCTGGCTGCTCATTTCGACCCGATATAGAGGCAGACCATGCCGAGGAGTACAAGCGCCAAGTCCACCATTTTACTTTTGAGATTCTTCTCATGGAAGAAGACGGCTCCGAAGAGGAAAGAGACGACCACGCTGCCGCGACGTATCATCGACACGATGGAGATCATCGCCCCCGGAAGGCTCAGTGAATAGAAATAGATGAAATCGGCCGCACTGAGAAACACGCTCACGAAGATGATGCTCCAATGCCAGTGAAAAGGTGTGGTGCGCCGACGAACCGGCCACCAGACCAACAGCAGAACGGCCAGCATCATCCCGCACTGGTAGATATTATACCAGCTCTGCACCATCATCCTGTCGAGCCCTACCCCTCCGTCAGCGGGCGATGCCATGAGGTATTTGTCGTATAGACCGCTCACCGCGCCGAGCAGCGCCGACAGCACGACAAAGTAGATCCACTTGTCGTGGCGGAAGTCTATTCCCTCCTTGCGGCCACTGCGGCTCAATAGGAAGAAGGAAAGCACGGCCAAGGCGACACCGAGCCACTGCCAGCCGTTGAGATGCTCGCCGAAGACGGCCATCGCTCCCACGAGCACCATCACGGGCCGCGTGGCATTGATGGGGCCTACGATGGTGAGCGGCAGGTACTTCATGCCAAAATAGCCAAACAGCCATGAAGAGAGCACAATGAGGCTCTTCAGCACAATATATCTGTGCCCTTCCCATCCTGCCTTTGCCACCACGAAGGAGGAGCCGTCAAGCACATGGCTGTGGTAACTCAGCAGGATCAGCGGCAGGAAAATCAACGAGCAGAAGAGTGTGTTGAGGAAGAGCACGGGGATGACTGCGTTGCTGCCCAGGGCTTCTTTCTTGAAGGAGTCGTAACAACCAAGCAGTGCGGCGGAGATGAATGCAAATATCAGCCAAGTCATAGTGATCTTTGGATAAAAGTTGGTTTCTTCTCAAGAGATATCAATAGCGGATATCCGTGAGGAAGAGTGCGTGCGCAGGCATGCTCTCGCCGGCATGGGTGCGCTGGCGGCTCTCCACGATATCGCGGAACTCCTCAAGCGACACACGTCCGCGACCTACATCTACCAGCGTGCCCACCACCGCCCTGACCATGTTGCGCAGAAAACGGTTGGCAGTGATGGTAAATCGGTAACGATGGTCGTCGAGGCGGTCCCAACGGGCTTCCGTCACATGACACAGCGTCGTCTTCACATCAGTATGACTCTTGCAGAAAGCCGCGAAATCCTCATAATCGAGGAGCATCCGTCCGGCCTCGTTCATCTTGTCGAAGTCAAGCGGATAGCGCAACAGGCAGGAGTAGCCCTTGAGGAAAGGGTCCTTTCGGGTGTGTATATAATAATGATAGGTACGTGAGACTGCGCTGAAACGGGCATGCATATCGTCGGAAACGGCTTCCATCCCCAGCACAGAGATGTCGGCAGGGAGGATGCGGTTGAGCCGATAGGCGGTCTCCTGGCAGTCGAGCTCAGAGTCCTCGTCCAGATGAGCCACCATCTTTGAGGCATGCACTCCCGCATCAGTGCGCCCGGCCCCCACCACCTCGCAGGGGTGTCGCAGCAGCACTGCGAGGGCATGCTGCAACTCAGCCTGCACCGAATGTCCGTTGGGTTGTATCTGCCAACCATGATAGGCAGAGCCGTCAAATTGCAAAGTGATAAAATATCTGCTCATTTTATGAGATGTATCGTTTTTTATAGGAGCAAGGGAGCTCATCATAAGCCAGGCGATTATTTCCCGTTCACCCGCTTGACCACCCTGCAGGGATTGCCGACAGCCACACAGTCGGCGGGGATGTCGTGCGTCACCACCGCACCGGCACCGATGACAGTACGGTCGCCGATGGTCACTCCGGGGCAGATGGTCACGTCGCCGCCTATCCAGCAACGCTCGCCGATTTTCACCGGCCGGCACATCTCATATTTGTCGCGCTCGTCGGCATCGGTGGGGTGCTCTGCGGTATAGATGTGGACCCCCGGGGCGATGAGTGTCTTGCGCCCGATGTAGACACCACCACCATCGAGGATAATGGCCCCGAAGTTGATATAGACCCCTTCACCAGCATAAATCTGGCTGCCATAGTCGCAGTAGAACGGCGGCTCCACATAGACATCGGGAGCGGAATTGGGCAGCAACTCACGGATGGCCTCAAACATGGCCGGCGTCTGGTAATCGGTGATATTGATGCGCTTGAGCAACAGTTTCACCTCTGCGCGCCATGCGCGCATCTCAGGCGTATGGGCATCATAGGGCTGGCCGCTGGCCATCCGCCGCAGCTCATCCTGCAAAGCGGCACTTTGTCGTAGTTCTTCTTTACGTGTCATTATTGTTATGTTGGTTCTCTTTTGTGCATTCTTTCAACTTGCCGGGAGGCAGAGGCATCTAAAGCGCTCCCTCCATGCGCAGCAACCATGCCTTGCGGTCGAGGCCGCCGGCATAGCCTGTGAGAGCACCGCCGGCACCGACGACCCGGTGGCAGGGGATGATGAGCGAAATGCCGTTGTGCCCCACGGCTCCTCCCACTGCCTGTGCCGACATGCCTGGCGTCATACGCTCACGTGCAAGCACCCTGGCAATGTCGCCATAGGTCATCGTCTGACCATAGGGGATGCCGAGCAGGATATTCCACACGTGTCGTCTGAATGGACTTGCCCGCATGACCAATGCCGGAGTGAAGTCTGGCACTTGCCCGCGGAAATAGATATCGAGCCATCGTCTCGTCTCCGCGAAGACCGGCAGGTCGTCTCTCACCTCAAGCTCACGGTCGAGCGTGGCGGCAAAATATTTCTGCCCGTCAAACCACAGTCCGACGAGGCCTTCGCCGTCGGATGCCATTGTGATGCCGCCAAGGGGCGACGGATAGCGGGATATATAGTCCATAGAGCCGGATTCTAAACTTAAGTTTGCTTTCTCAGTAGGCGGTGGCTCCGCCACCGCAAAAGGCGATGTGGCTTGCCGCCGCATGAAGCCCTCACTGTGCGCCTGCATGAAATGTCATCACCGCCGATTTGAGAGAGGGCGACGAGACACTCAGCGTGAGATCTGAAGCGCTGCCGCCAGCCTGTATCAGCACCTGCGCCCTGCCATTGAAAGCGGGGATGCTGAACGACTTGCAATCAAGCTCCTTCGGATGGTCCTCGCCCGGATAGGCAGGGTCGCCATTACCGACGCCGAGGATGCGCCCGTCGCCAGAGAGACTGATGTCGAGCCCTTGGCAGGCATCGGGCACCAAGCGCCCCTTGCTGTCATGGAGCGAGATGTTGACGACAGCCATGTCGCGGCCGTCGGCCTTGAGAGTCTCACGGTCGGCCGTCATCACTATGTGTGAGGCAGGCTTCGTCGTCTCCATCACCTCGGTGAGGATCCGCTTACCGTTCTTATAGCCCGTGGCCACCACCTTTCCCGGCTGATACACGGCCTTCCATGTCAGGTGTCCGTTGCGGGGCATTTTCTTCCGTCCAAGGCTTTTTCCGTTCACGCTCAGGTCCACTTCGTCGCAGTTGCTGTAGGCCCAGAGTGAGATCTCCTCTCCTTCATGTCCTGCCAGGTTCCAATGCGGGAAGATGTGAAGCGTGGGCTCTTCGGTCCACCACGACTTCAGATACCATGCCTCATCCTTCCAGAAACCGCAATAGTCGAAGATGCCGAACTCTGAATCGTGGGCAGGATACGACAGCGGATTGGGTTCGCCACGGTAGTCGAAACCTGTCCAGTAGAAGAGTCCGGCTGCCCATGGCCGGTCGGCATAGAACTGCCACCCGCGCTCTATCACGTTCTCCACGCCAGGCTCAGTGCCCCGGTTGATGGCAGGCATGTGGCCCGGCTGGTCGGGCGAGGCGAAATAGACGCCGCGTGTGCCGCAGCCCGTGGTCTCTTCCGTGCCCACAATCTTCCATTCCGGATGGGCTTTCTTGCGGTTGTCCACGTCATTCTGGGCGATATAGTTGAATCCCACCACGTCGAGCCCCTTGATCATCTCCGACCCGCCGGCATTGGCGATGGTCGACGGACGTGTGGGGTCGAGCAGGTGCGTATACTCACGCATAGCACGGGCGATACGGGTGCCCTGGATGGTGTTTTCCATGCCCCACTCCTCATTGCCGTCGCTCCAGAGAATGACAGAGGGATGGTTGCGGTCGCGCTTGATCATGTTCTCCAACAGCCTCAGGTGCTCCTGATTGATGCCCGACAGCCGGTTCTCATCAATGACGAGGATACCCTCGCGGTCGCAGATGTCGAGCAAGGCGGGAGTCATGGGGTTGTGAGAGGAGCGGTAGGCATTGCAACCAATCTCCTTCAGCCGCTTGATGCGCCATGCCTGCAGGGCGTCGGGGATGGCCGCCCCCACCCCGGCGTGGTCCTGATGCAAGTTGACACCTTTGAGTTTGAGCGGCTGACCGTTGAGCAGGAACCCGCGGTCGGCGTCGAAGGCAATATCGCGAAGGCCTGTCGTGGTCTCATAGACATCGGTCACGGTACCGTCCACCCTCACCGTTGTCTCCACACGATACAGATAGGGGTCGGTGGTGCTCCACAAATGAGGACTCTCGAGCGTCATCTGCTGTTGGCAGGCACCCGTGCCCTTCCCTTTCAAGTCTATTGTCACTGCACCGGTGCGTGCCACCTCGTGCCCCCCGGCATCGACCATGCGCTGCGACACCTCACAGCGTTGGGGCATCACCGAATGATTGCTTACCTCGGTCTCCACGGTGATGGCGGCAGGATGTCCGGGTGCCACCTGAGCGTGAACGAAGGTGCCGAAAGGTGCCACACTCACCGCCGCCGTCTTCACCAGCCACGCATCACGGTAAATGCCTGCCCCTTCATAGAACCAACCTTCCTCCAATGTGGCGTCGGCCCGCACACAGATCAGATTGTCGCCTCCGTAGTCCACATATTCGGTCACGTCGTAATACTGGGTGGCGTAGCCGCTGGGCTCAGAGCCGAGATAGAACCCGTTGAACCAAACCCTGGCGTTGCGGAAAATGCCGTCGAACCGCAAGGCGATATGCTTACCCAGGTCCTCGGCGGGAATGCGGATGGTTTTCCTGTACCACCCCACGCTGGACGTGGGATATTTGTAGCCTACGGTCTTATAGCCATGCGAGTGGCTTGCCTCGCCGGCATAAGGCAGCATGGTCACCCAGTCGTGGGGCAGGCGCACCTGCTGCCACGCAGAGTCGTCGAACTTCTTCGAATAGGGTCCCTCGTTGTGTATCGAGTTGGCCTTCGTCAGATAATTGAAATATTCGGTGCCGCAGCCGAAGTCCTTCACAGGGTCGGCGGCATGACCAAAGGCAAAGGTCCAGCCCTCATTGAGCAGGATGTTTTCACGCGGACAGGTCTGCGCCTGCACACACCATGTGTGCAACAGCAGGGCGGCGAGACAGATCAGTTTTGCCTTCATGGTCATATCATTGCGAAATCAGCCGATAGGCCACCACATCGTGGGCTCCCACGGTGAGCCGACGGTCGGTCTTGTTCTTCAACGTCGTCTTCCCCTCCATCTTGTGCGACCAGAGGTTGTAGACCTTATATACTTTATTGTCGAAAGAGGTGCTCAAGCCACTCACCTCCTTGTCGGTCAGGTTGAAATCCTGCCAGTTGAGGGCGAAGGTGACGGGTTGGCGGGTGGGATTGAGGATGGCGAAAGCCCAGTCACCGCCGGCGAGGGGCTTCAGCCAGAACTGCAGACCGTCGCGGTCGCAGAAGTGCAGGCCCTGCACGCCGAGAGTGTCCTGATCGACGGCAATCATCTCCTTGTTCATAAGGATACTGCGGGTGGCCTCGCTCATCGAGCGGAGGTCGTTGCCGAGGATAAGCGGGCTGGCCATCATGCACCACATGGTGAAGTGGGCGCGGTCCTCACTCTCACTCATGCCGTTGCCCACCTCGAGCATATCGGGGTCGTTCCAATGGCCTTTGCCGGCATACTGGCGGAGGGTGTCGTTGAACTGGATGCACTGCATCACACCAAACTGGCTGTAGCCGGCATCGAAGACCCTCAGCGAGTCGAAGCTGCACCAGATGTCGGGCGTCGTGCGCCAGGAATGTCCCACGGAGCGTGCCCATTTCCACGGATGGCTGTTGCCCCACTCACACATGCTGAGGAAAATGGGACGGCCAGCGGCGCGCAGGGCATCGCTGATGAGCTGGTAGGCGCCCTGAGGATTGATGTTTGTCGTGTTGCACCAGTCATATTTCAGATAGTCCACTCCCCAGCGGGCATATTGGAGGGCATCCTGATACTCATGGCCGAGCGAACCAGGCATACCGCCACACGTCTCCGTGCCGGCGTCGCTGTAGATACCCAGTTTGAGTCCTTTCGCATGCACATAGTCAGCCACGGCCTTCATGCCATGAGGAAACTTCACGGGATCTACCTGGATGAAGCCGTCGGCATCGCGCTTGCCATGCCAGCAGTCGTCGATATTGATGTAGGTATAGCCTGCGTCGCGCAGACCGCTCTCCACCATCGCATCGGCGATTCCCTTGATGATTTCTTCAGAGATGTTGCCTTGAAACTTGTTCCATGTGCTCCACCCCATCTGTGGCGTGTCCGACAGATGCTCCCATTTCTGTGCCATCACCGGCATGGCCATCAGGGCGAGCATCAGTCCCATGACAGCCGTTCTCTCGATTCTTTTCATTGTTATAGCTATTAGGTGTTTTATGACGTCTGTCTTTTCCTTTTCACGGTGTTGTCTTAAAGAAAAACAAAGCACCGCTGCCGTTTTAAACGACAAAAGTAGAAAATTTGGACGAAATCTCCTCAAATTTTCTTCAAAAGTTATCTCTATGGGGACGTTTTGGTAAAACTTCTGCATTTATTTTGTATTTCATTCTCTTTTTACTATTTTTGTCGACTGATAGACGATACATCATTCTTGAAGATACAATCTCAAGAAACGACATAGCCATGGAACGACCGGAAAAGTCGCTCGTCAGAGATTATAACCAACACCTGTCATCACCCTAACAAAAGTATATAGAATGAAAACAATCAAAATGCTCGCCCCCTCTTTGCACATGGCACGCACGGCAGCCACAGTCATCGCCCTGCTCCTCTTCACGGGAGTCAGCGCACAGGTGTCCATCAATAAAAGATGGCTCATCGGTAATGAACAAGACGGCCTCACGCTCTACGACATGAGTCGCCCCGACGTCATGCAGAAAGCCCAGATGCCCAGCGCCGAAGACATCAAGGAGTCGCATGGTGTGCAGAAGGCAGGGGTGTTTTACCTCGAAAAGGGGGAAAAATACCGTGTAAAAGCAGATTCGCCCACCTCCGGCGAAGTGCAATATCTCACCAAAAACGGTGAATACGTCACAGGCTTCCTTTATCACAACCTCACCACCACCTCCGTCGACTTCCTTTTCGAAGGAGAGTTTGAATGGAAAGCCCATCTGGCCGGCGACATCGAGATAGTGGACCCCAATACGCTTGAGCTGAATATCGAGGACATGTCGGATGTGTTCAACTACCGTCAGGATGACGCCACGGCCATGGCCACCCTCTGTGAAGGCAAAGACATGAAGCGCATCGCCCTCGTGAAGGATGAAGAGTATGGCACGGTGGAGTTGTGGGGTCGCGGTCTGAAGCTCAACGGCATCAATCTGGAGCGCTCCGGCGACGAAGAGGCCATGGGAATCATGTTTTGCAACAAGCCCGGCGAGCACATCTTTGTCACCATCGCTTTCTCCGACAAGCGTCTCATCAAGGAATATGAGACTCAGCTGGCTCGCAGATGGTGCTTCCCCCGCCAGACACGCGAATTGGAAGAGGGAAAAGTAGTGACCTACGCCGACAAATATTGGGAAGAAGAGAGCGACGACAGCGTCTATACCCTCACCGACAACCACAAAGGTCTCTATACCATCACCTATTTCGTCATGCTATAGAAAGCCCTTGCTCAATAAGTGCGCCGCCCGGTGACAATCAGATATCTTGTTTTTGCTTGCAAATACTCGCTGATGGCTGAATTGCGCTGGGTAAGCGCCTATTGCTGCTGACGCTGAGCATCAAGCAGCACCGTCATCGTAGACAGACCGCCACGGTTGTACTCACGGCAGATGCGCAAGTTCTCTTCTGCCCTGGCCACACTTTTCTCCGCGATCTGCGTCTGCCGGTAGGTGCTCTCAAGGTTGTCGTAGGCATCCTGTATCTCCAGAGACATCAACTCCAGATTGTCTTTCCTGAAGTCGATGGCTTTCTGCTCTTCTATCTTCTTGCGCTTATACTCATTTTTCTCACTCCAGAAAGCACTGATAGGCATCTGCACTCCAATGAAGCCGATAGCGTTGCTACTCCATTCTGAAAGCAGCTTGCTGTATCCGGCCCTTCCGCCCGCCACCACGATAGGCAGCATACTGGCCTTGGCGATTTTGCGCTCCAGCACGGATTTCTCCACCCAGATGTCGAGCAGCTGGGTCTCTGTGCGGTTGAACAGGGCACTCTGAGTGTTCATCTTCAGCGTCTCCGGATCCACGATGTCGGCGTCGAACGACATATCCACGTCGATATCCTGGTCGGCCATACCTATGTGCTTGGCGAGCGCTCTCCTCAAGAGCCTGCAAGCATTTTGGGTCCTGATCCTGAGCGACGACAACTCATCTTGCATCAGTTCCACGCTCAGCACATCGTTTTTGTTCACCAGACCGTTGTCGAAGTTATTGACGGCATCCTGATGGATATTGGCCAGACTCTTCTCCATCGCATCGAGGGTCTTATCGGTCTCATGCAGCTCCACAATCTTATAAAAGAGAAACTCCGTGCTCATCACCACCTTGTCGTCGGTCATCTCCTGCATCATATTCCGGGCTTCCACTTGCAGGTCGGCGAGTTTATTATAGTAGGTCAGCCTTCCTCCTGTATAGATAGGCCAGTATGCAACCTATAGCAAGTGCTAACAGAAATTTAGTTTTCAGCGTTCTCATGTGTGATATTTTTACGTGCAGGTCTGACCAGATTCATAAAATGACTCCATTTTAACATGTCTTTCCGACAAACCCTATTCTACATTTTTACAAAATTAACAATTTATTGCGGAAAGACATATTTTTCTTTCATTTTTTCATCTGCGAGCACCTTTTTCTCTATTCTTTTTACCATAACAAGGAAAAGGCACCCAAACACATAATGAGGGGTGTGTCGTTTTTGACACACCCCTCATTGAACTTTTCCAAAATCTTTTTGGAAAACCTGTTGGCCTGTGGCCGTGGCCTCTATGCGGCCCGGTTTTCACTTTTTTTCTCTCTCGTCATTTGCATTATCTTTCTCAAAATCCTATACTTCTTACTCTTCACACTATTTGCATCCTTATAACCAACTCTCTGCGCAATCTCCTCCATCTTACATCCATCCAAATAATAACTCTCCAATATCATCCTATCCACATCACTCAACTTCTTCCAAATCTCATCCAATTTCCTCCATTTCTCTTCCTCATCAGATTCTTCATTTTCCAACACGTCAAACATCTCTCCTATCCCAACTCTTTCCACATTCTTACTTCCACTCTCCATCATCACATCCAAACTCACCACCTCATCTTTCACCTTCCTCAAATAATGCATTCCCACATTCCAACATATCTTTCTCAAATAATTCACCATCCCACTCTCCATCAACTCAAAATCATCATCCATCATCTTATTCCACAACACCAAACATCCATCACTAAACACCTCCTCCAAATCCTCATACCTCAACCTCTTAAAACTACTCATCAACATCAACATCACTTTCTCCCTTTCATTTTTCATCAACTTACTCAACATAAGATGACTCGCTCCAAGAAGTCCCTTTCTCTCATCCTCCAGAGAAACTTCCTTCACATACTCAACTCTACTCTCAAAAACTCTAATTACCATAACCCTTTTTATTGTGTAAAAAATACGCATTAACAATTATATAGAGTAGATATTACAAAATATCTATCACTATGCTAATTTATTACCGAAAAAGAGCTGTTGACGGTATAACGCATAGTTCGATAATCGTTTAGAGAACGATCTGCGTGTCCATTACACACACGCCTCAACTCATACAAGAAACCCTGTCTTTCATACAATACACACCAGAAAAATTGGAAGATGACATCAAGATGATTAGTTTTGCAGACGAATAAACGGACAATAGTATATCATGTTTCTCACAGTAGCCGAAATCGTACTGCTTTGCGCTACAATCGCGGTGGTCAAGGCAGACTCAAAAGAAAGGAATAAAAATGAAGAAAAGTAAGAGATGGGCTTATATAAATATATATAATTCATCACAATAAAAGACGATAGATATGCGTTATAAAGATAATCATGGTGTGGTTAATTATCAAGCTACCTTCCCTTCTGATGCGCGTGGCCTTAGACGAAATCGTCTATGTGAAAGCCGACGGCAACTATTGCGACTTGGTCCTTATCAACGGACGATGCCGCAAGATGACTTTCCAACTCCATTATTTTGAAAAAAAATTTGAGGAGCTCAAGAAAACCGACACGTTTATCCGTGTGGGAAGAAGTCTAATAGTGAATAAGCAGTATGTAGAGGTCATCGACTTGATTGACCAAACCATCTTCTTTGGAGGCAAGCACTTACAGCGGGTGCCTACGGCAGAAGACCTGAGACCGAGGACGACCGAAGGCAATCCAGTCAATCACGACATCTACACGGTGAAAGTCTCCCGCGACGCATTGAAGCTATTGAAAGAACAACTGGAACAACAAAAGCATCCTTAAAGGATATGGACGAATTAGGCAGATACGACAATCAAGAACCTGAAATACCTGAAATCATCATCGAGGATGATGACGACGAGCAGTTCGGGGAAACTGGCACAGGGCAAGCGACCGTTCCTCCACGCAATCGCTGGCCGCGGTGGCTTCTGGCTGCCTTCGCCCTGCTTGCGGCTGCCCTTTTAGCTGTGGTGGGCTACCACACCTGGAACCGCTATTTCCACATCGGCATACCCATCTCTACCTCTCCTTCGGAAAACATAAAGAAACTGCAACAGCCTTTAAGGAGGGAGATGGCAGAGATTAAGATGAAGAGCGACAGTATTCTCGGGGTTGCCTTAGATATCTATTCCATCCACGGCCTACGCGCCAACCTCGAGATGGCTGAGCCCAACACTGCCGACGCCTCTGTGTTTCTCTATTGCCGCTCTGCCGACATCAATGTCGACAGCACCTATCTCGGCTCATTGGTGGTCGACGGCGAGGAGAAAACGTCCGACCTCAGCCGTCTCGGATATATGGCCATGGCCGATGGCCGACAGGTCATCGGTGTCTCACAGAGCGACAAGGTGAAGGATTATGTGAAAGAACGGAATGGCAGTTTCTTCAGGCAGTTCGTCCTCGTCAGCGATGGTGTCATTCCCAATAAATTCTATCTGCATGGGAAAGTGGAGCGGAAGGCCATCGGCAGAATCGGAGGCCGTCTCTATTTTGTGAGCACCCGCCATCCCGAGACGCTATGGGACTTTGCCGATGCTTTGCGTGAATACGGCTTTGTGGACGCCATCTATATCACCGGTGGCAGCGACTATTGTTTTTACCGCACGCGCTACGGCGTCCGTCACGACATCGGCTCGCCAAAAAATCATCCTGATATGAAATGGAAGGGGATGATCCCATGGCTGGTGTTCCGAAACAAATGACGCATAATCAGTCGACATACTCTATCATCAGTTCATCGCTGACAACGAAATCATCGTGGTACCGGTCGTCATACTGGTACACGATACGCAGTCCACGATAATAGGACGGCACCCTCAGCACCTCCAGCAGATGCCACTTGGGAAGACCGAAGTCATAGGAAGACCGGTCGAGGACAAGTCTGTTAGTGACATAGTCGAAGTGATAGTAGCCGCCACCGATACACTGGTCGCCAGGCTTCAGCAGGTCTTTATGCTGGTTGACCATCCCCAGACGAAAATAGCCGTCCATGGTGATGATGAATTTTGGCAGTGTCATCATTCAAAAGGGTTTATGTTCACCAAAAGGTTTCTTTTCACCATAAGGTTTTCATATCATTCCCGTCTCCGCTTCTTCGGAGCCGGCAGGGCTTTGCAGGTCTCACGCACGAGCGCCGACAGGTAGTCGCGGTCGTCCACGTCGGCGATATAGAAATAGTCCTTCGCACCTTCGTATGGCGGACGAAGCTCTTCTGTCCGGAGCAGCGCTCTACCCTCTTCCGTCGGTTTCAGGTAGAAACGGTCGTCGCAGATAAGCCCGAAAATCTTTCCGTCACAATAGATGCCATAGTCACCAAACATCTTTTTGGTCACTATCTCACCCGCACCACTACACTGGTCGGCTATATAATCTACAAAATCTGTATGACTGGCCATCGTCTGTATATATTTGATATCTGTTAGGCACGTTCAATCCTGTTTGGAAACATAGTTGTATGTACGATTTGCAAAAATACAAATAAATCTGTAAGTGCGAGATTACCTAATACTTTTTAACGTTAGAATCAAAAATTGGGCTCTATCCTTTCTGCTATTTAAGTTCAGCATGTCAGAAAGAGTATAGAGCTGTGGGGGAGCCCCCATACCCTAAAAAAACAGAAAATACCGTGGCACCCTTGCCAATCTCTGCAAAATAGTTATCTTTGCATGCGATATCGGCCAGCAAACAGATTCAGCCGATAAAAGACCGGTCCAAACCATAGAATAGAATTTAACAAAAGAAAGCGAAAGATGAAAACAAGGATAAAAGACATTTTGAAGCATCTGCTTCACAGTCCGTTGGAGTTTCCTGTCGAGGCTGCCATGGGCTTCGTGTTTTTCTGCATCAGTGCCTGGCATATACGGCATAATGCATGGGATGAGGTTGCAGGCGATTATATAAGTGGCATCAACGCAGATATCCTCTGGTTGTTCGTGCCGCTGCTGGTACTGACCTTCTGGTTGCACAAGGTGAACCGCTGGGCCTATATCGCTTCAGGATTGTTATTCCTGCCGCTGATGACGCTCAATCTCCAACCGTTTCTATGGACCTACGGCTTCGGCTTCACCTACGTCCTGGCCGCCATCTTGCTGTTGGTGGGTGTGAGGCGCATGGACAACCGTAGCTTTGCGGCCCACGCCCTGCATGTGGTGACACAGCTGTTCTTCGGGCTCGTCATCTCAGGACTGCTCACGGGTGCCGTCATGGCCATTGTCGCATCCTTCCTCTATATCTTCGGCGTGGACACACCTAAGTATCTCTACGAGCACATCCTGCAGTTCATCTGGTTCTTCATCGCCCCGCAAGTATGCTGCACACTCATCTCACAAGGCGAGGATGAGGTCGGCGAACCCGCCAAGGTGCTGCGGTTGATACTCAACTTCATCCTCTCGCCCGCCGTCATCATCTACACAGTCATCCTCTATGTCTATTTCATCAAGATTGCCTTTGAGTGGGACTTGCCCAAAGGCGGCGTGGCGTGGATGGTCATGGGATTCGTGACGGCAGCCCTCGCCGGCCGGCTGATGCAATATATCCTCAAAGAGCATTACTACGACTGGTTCTACCGCCACTTCACGTGGATAGCCATTCCACCGCTCATCATGTACTGGGTGGGATCTATCTACCGCATACGCCTCTACAGTTTCACTGAGAGCCGTTTCTACCTGATGGTGGCGGGTGCGCTGATGACGCTCTTCGTCCTCATGCTGCTATGGCGCCGCACCCGCTGGTTCCAACTGATGGCCCTCATCTTCGGCGCAGCCATCATCGTGTTCACCTACATCCCCGGCATCTCTGCCAAAAACATCGGCTTCATCAGCCAGAATGCCCGTCTGCAGCAATACATCAGCGAATTGAAACTACTCGATACCCATACGGGCAAGTTCGTGGAAAAACTTGATATGAACGCTATCAGGAGCGACAGTCTGCTCAGCGCCCAATATAAAGAGGTGTGCAGCATCATCGACTATGTGCGCGGCGACATAGGACGCGAAGCATTCACGGAACAATATGGACAATGGAACTGGTACGACTTCAATTTTAATCCCGAAAGGGATGGCGAGTACCAAGGCGAAGACTACATGCGCCGCCACCCCGTCGACCTAGGAGAATACAACATCATGTTGTCTGACGAAGAATACAGTATCAACGCCGCGGATGGCAATTTCACGGTGAAGAGAGACGACAAGGTGGTATTGGTCTACCCCCTCAATGAGAGGATTCAAAAGAACCCGCAGTCGCTCGACCACCCCGACAACCTCTACCTATGGCGCAACGACTCTCTCCTACTCGTCATCAATGGTTTCTATGTAGATGCCAATGGGATGGCAAGGGCAAACACCTACGGATTCCATTTGTTCAGAAAATCAAGCAGCGCAACGAGCAATCATTGACCCTACATTCTCAAGGTAAAAGGAGTGTAGGAGTGTGGTAGTTTAGGAGTGTAGACATTACTATTGTGAATGACAGGCCATCGCCGGTTTTTCTCCATTAGTGTTATAGTCTCGCTGATATGTTTCTTAATCATCATCGGACTATCGTCTAAACTCCTAAACTCCCAAACTCCTAATCTCCCAATCTCCCAAACGACTAAACGACTAATCTCCCAAACGACTAAACGACTAATCTCCCAAACGACTAAACGACTAATCTCCTAATCTCCCAAAACAAATCCGATGCTAGCATCGCCGGTGTTGACAATGATATTCAACCAGTTGTTGCCAGCGTTGTTGAGCACGAAATTCACCAGGTCAGTGACATCGGTGATGGAAATGCTTCTGTCGCCATTGACATCAGCATTTGCGACGATGAAGCCCTCTTCCTGTTTGTTGAGGATGTAGTTGACGAGGAGAGTCACGTCTGTGATGGAGACAGTTTTGTCACCGTTCACATCGCCGATGTCGGAGCCTTCCAGGCCCTCAGCCAACTGCCACCATCCTCTGAAGGCGTTGACGGTCATGCCGTTGCCAGACTGATGGAGAGTGTTGGCGTTGTCGAGATAGAGTTTGCCTTTGTCGCCCGCGGGGAGTGAGACAGGAGCAAATGTGCCGAGGAAATCGATATTGTCTGTCTCAATGTCGGCGGTGACATTGCTCAAGGTGACACTGGTGAACGTCGGATCACAGAGGTTATGCTCGTCGTCGTTCACGTAAGCCTCGTCAGGCGTCCACCTGATGATGTATGGCTTGCCTGCCTCGATAGCAGAAGCTTCCACAAAGTTTAGCGTCAGCGTGCCTGTCGCAGCAGAATAGGCCGAAGTGCCGAGCGTCATGACCTTCTCTGGAGCGTCGAGCAAGGTTGAGATTTGCGTGGCGTCAAGGGCGAAGGGCAGGCAAAGCGTGTTCCATGTGCCATCCTTATAGAATGTGCGGTCCTTCAGCTGCACACTGAATTTCTCCCCATTGAGTGTGGCGATTTTCGCAGAATTGTCTTCTGCGTCGTAGAGTTTGTTGCTGGTGAGGTAGCCGTCGGTACGTATATGGGCATAGGAATACGAGACCTTTGTGTCGTCATACGTCGTGCCTTCCTCGCCGATGATGGCAGGGCAGTTCAAGAACACGTCCACCGTGCCGTTGTAAAATGCTCCTGTACGACTATCAAAATACAAACTCTTGACGTTAGCAGTGCTCCAAAGGTCGCTGACGAACACCCTCTCCAGTTGGGTACAGTCTTTGAACATCTCACTCATCAATGCCACATGAGAGGTATTGAAACTGGTGAGGTCAAGTGAATGCAAACTGCCACACCCGGTGAACATGCCTGTCATGGCATCCACCTTCTCTGTATTGAATGAAGTCAAGTCAAGCTCTGTCAAGTTACTGCAATTGTAGAACATGTTACTCATCTCTTCCGCATTGGAGGTGTCGAAGTTAGAGACATCCAAAGTGGTCAATCCCGTGCAATAACTGAACATGGAGCTTAAGATATTGACATTGGCGGTGTTGAAGTTCGAGACATCCAAGGTGGTCAGACCACGGCAATTGCTGAACATGGCACTCATGTTGGTGACATTGCCGGTGTCGAAACTTGAGACATCCAAGACCGGCAGACTTCTGCATCCGGCGAACATGGCATACATCTGAGTGACATTTGGGGTGTTGAAGCCGGAAACATCAAGATCCGCCAAATTGTTGCAATTGTAGAACATCATCGACATATCAGTGGCATTGGAGGTGTCGAAGTTGCTGATATCCAGACTGGCCAGGTTCTTACAACCATTGAACATTTGGGAGAAGTTCGTCCCCTGGGCAGTGTCGAAATTGCTGAGGTCCAAACTAGTCAGGCCTGTGCAATCCTTGAACATCATGCTGAAACTATTGGCCTTGGAAGTGTCGAAACCGCTGACATCAAGACTCTCCAAGCCAGAACAGCCATTGAACATGGACAAGAAATCCGTTACGTTGGAGGTGTCGAAACCGCTGACATCAAGGCTGGTCAGCAGACTGCAATGCCCAAACATATCGCCCATTTTCGTCACATTACTGGTATCAAAATTGGAGACGTCAAGGCTGGTCAGAAGATTGCAATTGAAAAACATTCCTGTCATATCGGTGACTTTGGACGTATTGAAATGGCTCAAATCATAGTGTTCCATTCTGCCATACATAAACATATAGCTCATGTCGGTCACATTCGTCGTGTTGAGGTACTCCATTCCTGTGATGTCCTCCAGGTACCACATGTTATAGAACCAATATCTCAAACTGAGAAGGTCAGCATTGACAAACGAAGGCTCAATGACGATGTGTTTCAACTGGTGTTCTTCGTTGTTGTTGTAGATTCCCCAGTTGGGAGTTCCCGCCCCGTTCGAGTAGACCTTGCAGTTGGTCACCTCCTTGTCGTACCATAACTGTGTGATGGTGAGAGGCGTGTCGCTGCCAGCAGGCGTGAAAGTGCCGCCCTCTGAGAAGTGCTCACCATATGTGAAATAGAGAGTATTCACCTCTTCACACCACAATGCGTAAGCCGCTTCAGATGACCTCAGAGTCAGATAGCCGCCTTCGCCATAGTGCGCACGGGTCTTGTCTGTGTAATTCGAATTGAATCTTGTGCCGTCCTGGCCAACCAAGTCTGTACAGTTATAGAACATATCATACGAAGATTCTACTTTACCGGTGTCCCATCCTTCGCCCACATAGATGGTCTGCAGTCCATGGCATCCAGCGAACATATTGCTCATGTATGTCACGTTGTGGGTATCGAAGCTGCTCAAGTCGAGTGTGACGAGACCGGCATTTGAGTATCGGATATTGGCAAACATATTGGACATATACTCCACTTTTGACGTGTTCCAGCCTTCCAGATTGACATTTTTCAGTTGGAAGCATCCCGAGAACATGGAGGACATGCTTCTCACGTTGCTCACGTCCAAGGGACTGAGGTCGATGCTTACAAGGCTGCTGCAGCCGTCGAAGACGCTGAGCATGGAAGTCACCTCGCTGGTGTTCAGATTCTCCAGGCCTTTAACGCTCTCGAGGTTCTGGCAACCATAAAACCAATTGTCCATACAAGTGGGACGTGCGATGGAAAAACTCGGCTCAAACACCACATCATAGATTTGTCTCCTGTTATTACTATTGTTGAAGTCTGCGTTGTTCAATGGACTTTTACTGTATTGGTCCGGTTTTACGTCGTCCCATTTGCCAGTGATTTCGTATGAGGCAGTGCTCCCTTCGGGCGTGAATGTCGTGGCCGTGTCGAAGGTGCTGGGCTGGGCGGTGAAATAGAGGGTTCCTTTGCCGCTGATCCACACCACGTAAGGATGCAGGTTGCCGCGCAGATAGCCTCCCGTGGCATAGTGGGCCTTGGTCTTGTCCACCACAGAGGCGTCGTAGGTGGTGCCGTCCTGTCCCACGATGCTGGTGCAGCCGGCAAACATATCGGTTGAGGCGGTCACGGCGCTTGTCGTCCAGTCGGTGTCGACGGTCACGGCTTCCAGGGCGGCACATCCGCTGAACATCTCGCTCATGTCTGTGACGTTGGTGGGTTTGAACACGATGAGGTCGAGGTTGGTCAGGGATGAACAGTCCTTGAACATGCGGCTCATGGTGGTGGCGAGGCTGGAAGAGGTCTTCAGATTCTCCATCCCGCTGATGGAGGAGATGCCGGTGAAGCCTTCGAACCAGCCGTAGAAACTGGTGGCGCGCACACGGCTGAACGACGATTCGATCATCACCTGACGCACGTCGGCGGCGATGCTGTTCCAGCCAGGCAGGGCGTTGCCGGAGTCTCTCACGTCACTGCCCGACCATATCGCCGTGATAGTCTGCGTCTCACCATCTTCAGGCGTGAAACTGGCTCCCGCCTGTGGTATCTTATTGCGGTTGATGTTGCAGAAATAGAGCATGCCTGTATCGGCGCACCAGATAGCGCAAGGAATATTGCCGTTCTTGAAATAGCCTGTCACAGTGCCGAGCATGCCGAACCCTGTCTTGTTGGGGTCGTAGGTGACGCCATACTCTCCCACAATGCTGGTGCAGCCTTTGAATGCGTCATTGCAACCACCGTTGGATGAGCTCCATCTGTCGACATACACGCTGACGAGATTAGAGCAACCAGAGAAGAGGTAGTGCTGCCTGACAGTATACTGGACATTGAAAGAGGTCAGGTCAAGCTCTGTCAGACTTGTGCAGTTTTGGAACATCGACTCGATGCTGGTCACCTTGCCGATGTTGAAGCCGAGAAGGTTGAGGCTCTGAAGGCTGCTACAGCCATTGAACATCTTGTTCATCGTTGTGACGTTGCCCGTGTCGAAGTGGCTCACATCGATATTCTCCAACAGGCTGCAATTGGAGAACATCTCCTGCATCGAGGTGACGCTGGCGGTGTTCAGATATTCCAAGCCTTCGATAGCCGTCAGTTTGGCGCAGTTGGCAAACCACGCATAAGTGCTGGTGGGTTGCACCTCTGCGAACGAATCGTCGAA
>CADBLU010000215.1 GCA_902795605.1 uncultured Prevotellaceae bacterium
CAGCATCTCACACCTTGCGAGGATGCAGAAAAGGCCGACCTGGCCTACACCTATGAGTGGGCGCTCAACCCGGCCGAGGTGAGCCAGCTGCTCACACCCAACGAATAGCACAGTCAACTTTCGGGACAAGACGGCCGCTGGGCAGCTATGCATAGCGCTGTCTTGCCTTGGACATCAACAGGAAAAAAGCAACAAACCCATAAATAACAACTATAACCAATCATCATGACAAACAAGAAATACGGTCATTTCGACGATGAAAACAGAGAGTATGTCATCACCGACCCTCAAACCCCATGGCCCTGGATCAACTACCTCGGCAATGAAGATTTCTTCTCGCTCATCAGCAATACCGCAGGAGGATACTCCTTCTATAAAGACGCGAAATTCAGGCGTCTCACACGCTATCGCTACAACAACGTGCCCATGGACAACGGGGGACGGTATTTCTATATCAAGGACGGCGACACCGTTTGGAATCCAGGATGGAAACCTTGCAAGACTCCACTCGACTTCTATGAGTGCCGCCATGGCATGAGCTACACACGCCTCACCGCCAGGAAAAACGGCATCGAGGCAAGCGCCCTCTTCTTCGTGCCACTGAAGAACTGGTGCGAGGTGCAAAAACTCACACTCACCAACAACACCGACGCACCGCGCTCGCTGAAACTCTTCTCCTTCGAGGAGTGGTGCCTTTGGAACGCCGCCACCGATATGGAGAATTTCCAGCGCAATTTCTCCACCGGAGAGGTGGAAATCGAAGGCTCGGTCATCTACCACAAGACGGAATACCGCGAGCGCCGCAACCACTATGCCTACTATAGCGTCAACACACCCATCGACGGCTACGACACTGACCGCGAGACCTTCGTAGGACTCTACAACGGATTTGAATGCCCCGACGCCGTGGCAGAGGGACGGCCTCGCAACAGCCATGCCCACGGGTGGAGCCCCATCGCGTCGCACTACATTGAGGTGACACTCCAGGCCGGCGAGAGCCGCGACTTCATCTTCGTCCTCGGCTATGTGGAGAATGCGCAGGAGGAGAAATTCATCGCACCGCAGGTCATCAACAAGGCCAAAGCCCTCGACACCATCGCTCGCTTCGACACGACAGAGAAGGTGGATAAGGCTTTCGAGCAGCTCAAGGAATACTGGGATGACCTGCTCGACATCTATGTCGCTGACACTGGCAACGACAAACTCGACCGGATGGTCAACATCTGGAACCAGTACCAGTGCATGGTGACCTTCAACATGTCGCGCTCGGCCTCCTTCTTCGAGAGCGGCATCGGCAGGGGAATGGGCTTCCGCGACTCCAACCAGGACCTCGTGGGATTCGTGCACCAGATACCTGAGCGCGCTCGGCAACGAATCATCGACATCGCCTCCACACAGTTCCCCGACGGCGGATGCTACCATCAGTACCAACCGCTCACCAAGCGCGGCAACAACGACATCGGCGGAGGATTCAACGACGACCCCTGCTGGCTTATCTTCGGCACAGTGGCATATATCAAGGAGACTGGCGACTTCTCCATCCTCGACGAGCCGGTGCCCTTCGACAACCAGCCGGGCAGCGAGGTGTCGCTCATGGAGCACCTGCGCGTGTCGTTCGACCATGTGGTCAACAATCTCGGTCCTCACCAGTTGCCCCTCATCGGCAGAGCCGACTGGAACGACTGCCTCAACCTCAACTGCTTCTCTTGGGACCCCAATGAGTCGTTCCAGACGACGGAGAACAAGACGGAGGGGTCGAAGGCCGAAAGCCTTATGATTGCCGGTCTCTTCGTGGTCACGGGAAAAGAATATATCGCTCTCTGCCGACGCATAGGCGACGACAGCGAAGCCGCACGTGCCCAAAAGCATGTCGACGACATGGTGGAGGCTGTCAAGCAACACGGTTGGGACGGCGAGTGGTATCTTCGCGCCTACGATTTCTACGGACGCAAAATCGGGTCGAAAGAGAACGAGGAGGCGAAGATCTTCATCGAGAGCCAAGGATGGTGCACCATGGCTGGCATCGGCGCCGAAGAGGGTATGGTGGAGCAATCGCTCGACTCTGTGAAGAAATATCTGGAATGCGAGCATGGCATTGTGCTCAACAACCCCGCCTTCACACGCTATGTCTATGAGTATGGCGAGATAAGCAGCTATCCCGAAGGATACAAGGAGAACGCCGGCATCTTCTGCCACAACAATCCGTGGGTCATCATCGGAGAGGCCCTTGCGGGAAGGGGCGACGACGCATGGAGCCACTACCGGAAAATCCTGCCCAGTTATGTGGAAGAGAAATACAGCACACTCCATAAGGTGGAACCTTATGTCAACTGCCAGATGGTGGCTGGCAAGGATGCTGCACGGCCAGGTGAGGGCAAGAACAGTTGGCTGACTGGCACCGCGGCATGGATGTGGCTCACCGTGAGCCAGTATATCATCGGCATCAAACCCGACTATGACGGACTGCTCATCGACCCGTGCGTACCGGCCACGGCACAGGACTTCTCTGTGAAACGCAAGTTCCGCGACGCGGTCTACCGCATACGCATCAGCAACCCGCAAGGCGTCAACCGAGGCGTGACAAGCGTGGAAGTCGACGGCGCACTCATCGAAGGCAATCTCATCCCCTACTCACCCGGAAGCCACGAAGTCATCGTGGTGATGGGATGACAGAGACGACATTGAAGAATCGCGTTTCAGCATGTGGCTGAAACGCGATTCTTGCTGATATACTAGTACTCAATTATACACCTTATTATTTAATACTATTGATTAATATTATTTTTTTCTTTAGACCCTTTGTCTTTGATAATATGATATTTACAAGTAATCATAATTTTTTGTGCGATTAAGTTGTCTACAAAAATTTGCATATATCTCCAAAAACTTGTAATTTTGCAAAATTAAACCCACTTAAAAGCAGCATACTTTAGTGAGTATGAGACATCATCGCAAAAAGCGAGAGTAATAGCATTGAAATAGCAACATAAAATAAATCAACATAATAAATTATTAACGTATGAAACAGAATCAAAGTCATTTGCTGACACTTATGCTGTTGGCTATGCTGAGCTCAATGCTATCGCTGCGAGCGTATGCAGACCCTATTTGGGTGGACGATCCGTCCAGTTATTCTGTCACACAGTACGGAACCAACACTGTCAAGATCAAAGTGCCTGTCTATAATAAAGACGGCTACGATGAATGGATTGACAGTGGAAAAATTTATTATCAGATAAATGGTTCCGGCTCTAAGACCAAACTGCTTTACTGGTGTAGCGACGAAGAAGATATCAGTGGAAGCGCCTCTTCTGTAAATGCCAGATTCAGTACAGATGCCGGCGGCGAGATGAAACTACTGCGAGGCTTCGACGGAGTGTCCATCACTTCCGGCGAGAGAGTCTATGGCCTCGCTTTCAACGGTTCCGACAAGGTGTATGCCGAGATAGAATGGACCGTGCCGCTCGCAGTGAGAGGCAAAAGTCTCACCATCTCGTGGGAC
>CADBLU010000216.1 GCA_902795605.1 uncultured Prevotellaceae bacterium
ATATAACATTTATAATTATGAAGATGAAGAATTTTAAGACTATGATGGTCGCTGTGGTGGCCCTTATGATTGGTGTTTGCTCATGTGGCAGTGATGATGATGAGCCGGAGTTGGCAGTTGCCTCACAGGTGGCAGGTTCCTATACCGGTGAAGAGATTTTGACTGTCATGGGAGAGCCCGAACAGGATACAAAGACGTTTGTGTTTACCAAATCCACCGACACATCTGTCGACATGACCGTTCCCGAGTACGGCGAGGGAATGATGGCAATCCCCGCTCTTACCGTGAAGAACATCACGCTGACCAAGAGCGACAAAGCCATCACGGGCAGACTCGCCTCATACGAAGGCACTGTGACCACCTCCAACGGTTCGGAGAAGGCATTCACCTTCAGTGATGTGACTGTCATTTTCAGCGACAACAAAGCGGTTGTGACATTCACAATGAAGTACGGCAATATGCCTTTTGCCTTTGCAGGCCAATTTACAGGCATAAAGAAGTAAGCGGTGGCAGCGTATCTGACAAGCAGACTCTCACATTCCATCTTAGCCAGCATGATATCGCTCATGCTGGCTGATGGTTTGTCTGCACAAACGCTTCCGTCCAACGCCATCCGCGACTCCATTGAACTGAATCCTCTCGTCGTGACAGGCTCCCACACGCCCAAGACGCTGAAGGACGCGCCCGTCGTCACACGGCTCATCACCCGAAACGACATCAAAATCACCGACGCCACCAACATACAGGACCTGCTGACGCAAGAGATGCCGGGACTGGAGTTCGGCTTTGCCATGACACAGGAGACATCGCTCAACATGAGCGGATTCGGCGGCAATGCTGTGCTCTTCCTCGTCGACGGGGAGCGCATGGCCGGCGAGACGGTGGACAACGTCGACTACAACCGGATGAATCTCGACAATGTCGGGCGCATAGAGATTGTGAAGGGGGCCTCGTCGGCTCTCTACGGCTCGAATGCCGTGGGCGGAGTGGTCAACATCATCAGCCGGGAGAATATTGAGCCTTGGACAGCCAATGTCAACTCACGCTTCAACACTTTCGGCAATGAGTGGCGCAACGGCGCCAATTTCTCATTCAACAATTCGAGATGGAACTCGCAGACGAGTTTCCAACATACCAAAATTGACCCCATCGACCTGCCGAAGCCTTATTCATCCGAGGAGATAGCCATTGAACTGATGAAAAAGGCGCAAGGACTGCCCTACGACGAGAAGGTGCTGACAGACGAGTCGAACCTGAGCCGACTCTTCGGACAGAAGACCTACAACGTGAAGGAGCGGCTGGTGTGGCGCGCCAACGACAGGCTCTCACTCACAGGGCGGGGCAGCTATTTCTTCCGCACCAGCGAGCGCGACACCTACAACTACCATTTCCATGGCTACGGCGCGGGACTGAAGGGCAAGTACACATGGCGGCGGGGACAGCACCTCGAACTGTCGTATGCCTACGACCAGTATGACAAGGCCAACTTCATGCCCGACGGCACACGCACCCACGACCACGATTACAGCAACAGGCAGCATGTCGCCCATGCGCTGTTCAGCCATTCGTTCGGCAACAACAACCTCATCTTAGGAGCCGACTACATGCACGACTATCTCAGCACCTACCAGTTTGTCGCCGGCGCCAACCACTCACAGGACAATATCGACGGCTTTGCCCAGATAGACTGGAACATCTCACGGCGACTCAACGTCGTGGGCAGCATCCGCTACGACTATTTCTCCGCCTCTGCGCAGAAGGCTTTCACCCAGCGGCTAGCCGTCGTCTACAAATTCCCGTGGCTCACCCTCCGCGCCAACTATGCCAGCGGCTTCAGGGCTCCCACGCTCAAGGAGATGTATATGCATTTCGACATGGGCAACATGGGGTATATGATCATCGGCAACCCCGACCTGAAGCCGGAGAGGAGCCACAACGTGAATGTCGCCATCGAGCGGCAGAACCGCATCAGCAATCATGGTATCTTCGACGGCGCCTACAACTTCACGCTCATGGGCTATTGCAATATGTTCGACAAGCGGATCACCACCATCGACCATCCCTATGAGGAAATGCCCGGTGCGCTCTACTGGAACGAGGACGGCGTGAACATCTGGGGAGTGGATGTCAGCCTCGGACACTATTTCGACTGGGGACTGACCATCAAAATCAACTACTCTTGGATGCACGAGACGGGCAACGTGTATTTCTCGCAGTTCAACCAGCCACGCTCGCATTCCGTGACCTGGCGCCTCGGATATGCCCACCGCTTCTCACGATTCTATGCCCTCGACGCTGCCCTCTCTGGCCGCAGCCTCGGCCACCCGCAGTCGGGACGCACCGATGTCGACCAGGGCTACACCCTTTGGAAACTGATGCTCCAGCACCATCTCTGGCGCGGCGTGAACCTGAACACGGCCATCGACAACATCTTCAACTACAAGCCTAAGTTTTATTATTACAGCTCTCCGCTGACCACCGGCACATCCTTCAGCATCGGCCTGTCTGTAGACCTCGACCGACTGCTGTGATTGTCCGCTTTGTCCGAACGCCCAAAAAATGCGTACTTGCTTTATGCATGTCCGCTCAGTCTTTACAGTCGCATGTCCGAAAACCAAATGGTTCCCAGAAGACGTAGGGATTTCAGGCCGCTTTTGCTCCCAATCCAACCGTACGGTCAAAGGTAATTGCTTCGCAAGAAATCTGATGTAAAATAAAAATAAAAAATCCTGCGGAAAATCTTATTGTGAAAATAGATGATGATGACATCCATTTTTGAAAGTTTTTTTATTCGATTTTCACGTGGGTTTACTTTCCCTCGCTTCGCAAACAGTGACCGTTGGTTCTTGCGTAGCAATCCCTGGTTGTGCTTTCTTATGCGAAATTGAGGATGGCCGTCAACCTCTTCAGCACTTTTTCGAGCACTTCCCTGATTTTTGCCATGTCATCATACTCCTTGTTTGCAAGCAGGGTGATGGCCTCCTGGATGAGTTCACAGTCATCCGCCGACAACGGCATCTCAGTGATGGAATAGTCGGGGTCGGCATAGGTATAATAGATCTTGTCGTACACCACAATCGGGGCATTGTAGCCCAGTTTGTCCGACCTCATCACATGTATATCCATCTGCACGGTCCTGGCACTGACTCCACTGATGCCTTCCATATTGTAGAGTGCGTCGCAGCAGGCATCCACGAGGTCATCGAGGGTCCATCTTCTGTGCCTGTTTCTGAGGCATCTGTCTATCGTCTTATATCTGATCAAGGCATTCTTGTTCGTGGGCATGGTCCTTCCGGCTTTGATTGTTCCAAATGCGAAATTATCGAGACGAAAACACACGACCAAGGAAAAACAAGAAACAAGCCTTGCGACTATGTCACTTTTCTGGCAAAAACAAATTGGTGCGGTATATTTCCACACTCATCTATTGCGTGATTGAAAATAAAAATCTATCTTTGCGTTGAAAAATAAAGAGAATCTCTCAACCACAAAAATCATTCACTTACAAAAAACCTTTCAACTACGAAAAATATGAAAAAGTCATCATTCATCAAAAACATCTGCATCCTCCTCATATTGATGTTTGGTTCCGCAGCTGCCCTTAGGGCACAGGACACTCCCACCAGCATGACCGACTACAGAGGACAAGATGGCGCATCTTTCCTTTTTTATGTGACAGGCGACGACAGCGGCCAGTGTTGTGGCGGTGAGGACAATATCTATACCGATGATTCCCCTCTCGCCGTAGCAGCCGTTCATGCCGGACTCTTAAAGGCCAACGAGACCAAGTTGGTCAAGGTGAAGGTGATGGGTGCAAGAAACAGCTATCCGTCAATCAACCGTAATGGCATCGTCAGCGACGCCGCCGACAGCAGCGACGGCAGTTACCAACTGTTACCGCCGCCACTCGATGAGTTTGCCAACGCCCCTACAAACATGGGCGCATTTATCGGCAAGTATGATATCATCTTCGTCTTCCGCACGACAGGAAGCAAGGAAGGTGCCATCTGGGGAGGCAAAGACGGTGTATACACCTCCGACTCGGAGATTGCCACCGCAGCCGTCCATGCCGGTGTGCTGAAACCCGGACAGACCGGCCTTGTGAGGATAAAGGTCCTGCCGGGAAAGAGCTCTTATCCCGAAATCACACGCAACGGCCTGACCTCCCACAGCTTCGACGAATGGGAGGGCAGCTATGAGTTTGTGAGACACGAGACGCCGTAAGCCTTCATTCCTTTTTCCCCAATTCATTGAGACTCCATGCGTCGCGCCACTGGATGACGGGCTTTCCCTCCTCGAACTCAATGGGGAGCCAGATGTAGCGGGCATCACTCGGATGCCGGGGGCGCCAGATGTCGGCCATGAAGATAAAGCGGTCGCCGAAAGGAAGGATGTAGGTGGACTGTCCCCCGAAGGTGATTTCCTGTTTCGGACCACGGCAAGGATTGGGATGCTGCGTCCAAGGTCCCCAAATAGAGGGAGCGGAAAACATGCGGGCCTCGTTGGGATCCCAGCCCGTACAGCCCGACGTGATCATCCAGTAGGTGCCGTCTTTCTTGAAGATGGCAGGAGCCTCGTTATGTCCGCCTGGTGCCATGCGGGTGTAGCGGCCCGTATGATGCAGGTAGTCGTTGGTAAGCTCTGCGATATGTAAGGTCAGATTGTCCTCGGAAGAGAAGATGTGGTAGGCCTTTCCGTCGTCATCCACATACAGCGTCATATCGCGCGACATCTGCCCTGTCCTGAAGTCACGCTTCAGGAAGAGCCCCTGCGTGATGGCCTTGCGCCAACTGGGTGTCCACCATTCCTTAAAGTTCGCCAAATCGAGCGTGTCGAGGACAGCCATCTCTTGCGCGCCTAATTGTTCCACCCCCTGTCCGCCGGCTGCCGGCACGAGGGGATAGGTGCCCGGGTTGGCACGCTGAGAATAGAGGAACTTATAAGGTCCCTCCGGACGGTTGCTGACGGCGACACCGTAGCGGGCGGCATTATAGCCCCGCCCCTTCAACTCGAGATGGAACCACATACAGAACTTGCCGGTCACCGGATTATAGATAACCTTCGGGCGCTCCAGGACGCAGCCGCGCTCGATGTCGCTGCCCCTCTCGTCGGAGACCGACAGTGCCACACCCAGATTCCTCCAGTTCACAAGGTCCTCCGAAGCATAGCACATCACGCCCACCATCGCCTGCGACGTGGTGTCGGCTTTGTGCTCACCGAACCAGTAGTAGGTGTCGCCGTATTTCATGACGCCGCCGCCATGGGCGTTGATATGCCGGCCGCTGTCATCGAGCCACAACTCACCGCTCCTGACGTCGGTGCGCTCGGGCTGGCTGGCCCAGTAGCGCTCCAGCCGCTTGGCCTCTGCCTTGGTGATGTGGATGACAGACCCATGCTTGGGAGAGACGAAATTGGCAGCCTTCATCACCCCCTCGTTAAAACGTCCGAGCGGTTTGAAGGTCTTGAAATCACTGGTCTCCACAAATCCGAAGTTATGAGGATTGACACTGTAGATGTCATACATAATGACCCACTTGTTCTCACCGATGCGCTTCCACACGTTAGGGGCCTCACAACCGCGGTTCTCAGTGTCTATCTGCTCAGCATGATAATCGTTGAAATGGTTAATCTTGTCGGAAATCATATACTTGATGCCGCCCGGACTCTCTTGCGCCACATAAGTCATGAAATACCGTCCGTCGGGCATCGGGCAGATGTCGGCATCGAGCGTCTGGATTTTCTCGTCGGGATATTCAAAGAGCAGTCGCGGCTCTGTCTCCAAGGTGGTGAAGGCCTCGTCGGCATAGCTGTAATAGACCTTCGTCCGCTCACCCGGCTGCTGGCGGATGGTGAAATACACCATCGGCTTATTGACGGCAGGATCCCAGATGGTCTGCGGCGCCCAGGCACATCCCAACTCACCGAATCTCTCAGGAAAAAGCTTGTCGATGCGGGCCTCATGATGCGTCCAATGAATCAGGTCGTCAGAGGCCATCAGCACCAGTCCGCGGTTGTTGCCCCAGTCATATTTCTGAGGCCGCTCCCATTGTGAGATGCGCAGTCCCTTCTGGCGGCCGAACACATGCAGGTCGGTCATGACGATATAGAACTTCCCGTTGGGTGCACGATAGATGTGCGGGTCGCGAATACCGTGCTGCTCGGCGATGGAGTCGCCGGCAATGACGGGTTTGTTGCCGTTGACAGCGGTGAACGTGTAGCCGTCGTAGCTGATGGCCATAAACAGCGAATGCGTCGGGTCATTGAAATAGGTAAAGAGATATGCTCCCATGTCCTTCTCCAAGGGCTGCCTCTGTCTTTTAGCCTCTCCTGTGGTGGCCCATGCGGCAAAAAATGCTACTAAGAGTAAGATATTTTTCATACAGTAAATCGTTTGATGTACAAATTTAGAAAAAATACGCGAATGATAAGCCTGTCGAATCAAAAATGTGACAAATTGCCCCGAATTGGACACTGTCTACGGTCTCGTCGACACAACAGGCTTTTCCTCTTGGAAACACCTTCTTACAGCATCTATGGCCTCGGGACGTATGCCATTAGCCCAGAGGAACTCCTCATAGTCCAATGGATACATGGTTATGATGGTTTCAGTGTGCAAAGACACATTTTTTCAAACGAATAATTCGAATTCATTACACTTTTTTAAACGAATAAATCGAATTCTCTACACTTTTTCAAACGAAATGGCTAGAGAGAAAATGACTAAAACTATTACTATGTCCATAAACTTGTTTTACTTGAGAGATGAAATCAGCGTGATATTCCCCAAGCCATAAAGTAATCCCGCAGAATGCCACATCTATTGTGCATAGAAGAGATGGGGTTCTTCCCGTCTCTACTTTGTATCTATTCTCGCCATTTTTTGTAAAAAAAATGCCAAGAATGTGCCTGTCTTTCAATAACCCTTTGTATTTTTGTGCAATAAAATACTAAAAACACCCACAGCAATGATATTTGGATGATTAGAATAACTAACTTAAACAAAAATATGATGATGAGAAAAGCGATTTTGACCATCTGTGTCTTACTTGGGAGTGTCGGCACAGTCACTGCACAAGTGAAACTGCAAACAAACAATGTGGATGAGGTTCTCAAAGCCATGACGCTTGAGGAGAAAGCCATGCTCGTGGTGGGCGGCAACCGCCAAATAGCGGCGGCTGGCGACAACAACGGCATGATAGGCGGACATGCCCAACGTGTGCCCGGGGCCGCCGGTGCCACACAGGCCATTCCCCGCCTCGACATCCCCTCTACTGTGCTCACCGACGGCCCTGCCGGTGTGCGAATCAATCCGAAACGCGACAACGACACCAACACCTACTTCTGCACAGGTTTCCCGGTGGGCACCGCGCTTGCCTGCACCTGGAACACCCAACTCGTGGAGGAGGTAGGAAAGTGCATCGGCAACGAGGTGCTGGAATACGGTTGCGACGTGTTGCTGGCCCCAGGCATGAACATCCACCGCTCGCCGCTCTGCGGCCGTAACTTCGAATACTATTCGGAAGACCCGCTGGTGACGGGTAAGATAGCCGCCGCCTACGTGCGGGGTGTGCAGAGTCAGGGAGTGGGAACCTCTGTCAAGCACTTCGCCGCCAACTCCCAGGAGACCAACCGCATGGGGGTGGACGAGGTGATGTCGCAACGTGCCCTCCGCGAGATTTACCTGAAGGGCTTCGAGATTGCCGTGCGCGAGGCGGCTCCCTGGACAGTGATGTCGTCTTATAACCGCCTTAACGGACCTTTCACCCAGGAGAATGGCGAGTTGCTCACCACCATCCTGCGCGACGAATGGGGGTTCGACGGCATCGTCATGACCGACTGGACAGGCCTGCGCAACACTGCCGCCCAGATACAGGCCGGCAACGACCTGATGGAGCCAGGCAACGACTCACAAATCAAAGACATCATAGAGAAGGTGAAGAGTGGCGTCCTGAAAGAGTCCGACCTCGACATCTGCGTGAAGCGCATCCTGCAGTATCTCGTCAAGACCCCCGCCTTCCGTGCCTATCAATACACTAACAAGCCCGACCTGAAGGCCCACGCCGAAGTGACGCGCCGCAGCGCCACCGAGGGGATGGTGCTGCTAAAGAACGAGGGGCAGGCGCTGCCGATGGACGGCACGAAGACCATCTCTGTCTTCGGCATCACATCCTACGATTTCATTGCCGGCGGCACCGGTTCCGGCGACGTGAACAAAGCCTACACCATCGACCTGATGCAGGGACTCAGCGAAGCAGGACTGAAAGTGAATGCCAAACTCTCCGACCTCTACAAGAGTTACCAGAACTATCAGCAGTGCCTGACCGCCGCCGGTCCCGCACGAGGCGGATGGTTCTGGGGCAAGGCCGTCCTTCCGGAGATGGCCGTCAGCCGTCCCATCATCAACGTGCAGGCCCAGGAGTCCGACCTCGCCATCATCACCATAGGCCGTCAGGCCGGCGAGGGCTCCGACCGTCAGGTGGATGGCGACTTCACCCTCACAGACGTTGAGCGCCAACTCATTACCGATGTATGCAATGCTTTCCATTTAGCCAAGAAGCCCGTGGTCGTCGTGCTCAACATGGGCAATGTCATCGAGACAGCCTCCTGGAAGTCGATGCCCGACGCCATCCTCCTCGCATGGCAGCCAGGTCAGGAGGGCGGCTATTCCGTGGCCGACGTGCTGACAGGCAAGGCTTATCCTTCAGGAAAGCTCACTATGACATGGCCCGACAACCTCACCGACCTGCCGTCCAGCGCCAACTTCCCCAACGTACGTCCTACGGCCGGCCGCAGACGCGGAAACGAGAAGGTGGAATTTCAGGATTACACCAAGCACGTGGAAGGCATCGACGTGGGCTACCGCTATTTCACCACCTCCAAGAAACCGGTATCTTATCCCTTCGGTTTCGGTCTGAGCTATACGACCTTCTCTTACAGCAAGCCCGTAGTCAAAGCCACGAAGGATGGTCTCACAGCCTCTGTCACCGTCACCAACACTGGCAAGAGAGCAGGCAAAGAGGTGGTGGAGCTCTATGTCAGCGCTCCCGGTGGCGGTCTGGAGAAACCCGCCCGCGAACTGAAGGCCTTTGCCAAGACGCGCGAACTCCAGCCCAACCAGAGTGAGACGCTCACCATGAAGGTCTCGCTCTACGACTTGGCTTCCTATAACGAAGGCACACAGGCTTGGGAGACCGCCCCAGGCAAATACACCATCGGATTCGGAGCCAACGTGGAGGACATCCGTGCCACAGCACCCTACAATCTCTCTAAACAATATGCCGTGAAATGTCACGATGTGATGAGGCCCGATATGTAGACAACATACCACTCAAGATATATCGCCGCTTTCCCGAATCAACATTGGGAAAGCGGCGATGTACGTTACGGACTAAGGCAAACAGAAAAAAAATGTATTTTTTTCGGGCAAAATGATAGATTGACGGAAAATTCTCCCTCTTGTTTTATGAGAACCTATTTATTCACCAAGCACAAAAAGTACTCAACTTATGTCAAGCAACATGTTGCATAAGATGATAATCAGTTCTATGCACTTCACGTAGAGTGTATAACTATTATCATCTACAACAATGAGAAGAACAGAAAAGAAATTGAAGTCGAAATTCGGACGGACCTGCAAGTTTCACTGGATAGAGTGCTGTCCGTCGCTGATGAAGTATGACCGTAAGTATGTGGCCCGACACCATGGTGATGTGAGACATCTCCCTTTTTCCCGAGGCAATGATGGCGATTGGGATGCCAGTTTTTTCCAATGGGTAGTTCGCAATTATATCGAACGTTTTCTCTTCAAGCGTGTCGGTATGGATGCAGACATGGTATTCCATCAGTTCTGCAGACTGGGTTGGGCAAACACCTATGACATGTATGATATGTGGTCCCTCAATGTTGGTCCTAAATACCGTTTCTATGTCTCTGAAGAAGGCATCTTGATGGATAAGACTCTTGATGATGCCGACGGACAGCCAGAGGAGGATGAAGAGTACGAGAGCTTATTCTCAAAGAGACGTCCTAAATCCAAGGTCAAGGCTCCCTGCATCTGGTGCCGCAAACATTCTCACAGAAAGAGCATCTATGTCGACAGAAAGAGCAAGTTCAACGTGGAGAATGTCACCAAGACTTGCGCCCCATGGCCAAGATTGAGGAAGCGGGCAGACCATTGAGGAAGTAGAAAGGCAAATGAGGAAAGCCGACGACAATCGAAAAAGCAGCAGACAGTTGAGAAAAGCCGCCCCAAAAGGCGGCTTTCTTGATGATAGCTCCCTTATGGCTCTACTCTCCCGTGAATTTGCCCACGAAGAGGATGATGCCCGACGACAGTTCGCGGATGACGTAGACGAAAGGACGGTTGGCGTGGAAGGTGGCTCTCGGTGTGATGTCAACGGCCGCCCCACCCAGCAGTCCAGAACCTGTCACAGCGGCGGCCTCTGTGCCCTCCTCATTGACCTTGATCATGGCCTTCTGACGTATCATGTTGATATAGACAGGTCTGTCGCACATATTGAGGATTTCCATGCAATTGGGGTTGAACACCTCGTGAATGCCCAATTTCTGCAGCAGGCCATTCAAGCCCCTTTCCAGATTCTCGGTGTCGGACGATGTCTCATAGCGCGGCAATTTCAAGTCCACCTTGTGGCCCAAAGCCCCCTTCATGAGACTCTGGTGCTGATAGGTGCCCCACCCCGTCTCAGCCAACAGATGGATGATGTCGTCGGTCGTCTTCCCTTCCTCCGGCAGCATCACCGTCATGCACCACAGTTTGTTGCCATAGGGAATATCGATGGCGGCATAGGTGTCGTTCTTTCCGTAATTGATGAGCACATTCTGATGCATCATCGGTATCTCGCGCTTGCCGTTCGCTGTGGTGAAGGTCTCTTCCTTGGTGTTTTTAGGGTCGAACTTCGATGTCCAGTCGGCCTTGAAATAGATGGCGTTGAGCAGATAGGAAATCGCTTGAGGGTCCACTTGGCTGAGGATGGACGGAATCATCCCGTTGGTCTTTTTCCTGCACCAGTTGTTGATATGGCTCACCGTCTTTGTCGAAGAGAAGTCGAGCGCTTCGGCCTCGGCCTGATAGTATTCCTTTATGTCCTGTTTGAACTGGTCTTTCAACTTGTAGTCCTTGTTGAGGAAGATGGCATTGGCGATGTTGAGCGCCACTTTCTCATCGACCTTAGGCAGGTTGTTGATTAAGTTTCTGCAATACTCGTTCACAGCCTGTATGCCACCCTCATGGAAGCCCAGGGCCTGTTCCAGTTCCCGCTCTGTGGCACCGTTGGCGGCATCGTTCACCATTGCCAGGACATAGGTGACGCTCAGCGGCGAGAAGATGAAACTGCTGCCGCCCTGGTCAGCCTCATTCGCCGCCTCCATGAACTTGAGTGTGAAAGTGTTGTTGTCATTGACAAAGACGCGCTGCGCCTCTGTCAGTTGAAGGGGCCTCTTCTCCGACATCATGTCCACCCACACCTTGTTTTTGGAGGTATGAGAGAATATCGAGCATGACGACAACCAACCGCATGCCGCCACCATGACCATCGCGAGCGACAAATATTTCATCCTTTTCATCTGATATGTTTTTTCCTTTTCCATGTTTTTTATCCTTTCGGTGTATTCAGATTTATTGGCAGTAACAGCAAGCACATCATTTTGCAAAGATAGTGAAAGCCGAAGACAAAGCAAAGAAAAAAACCTTTTTCTTTCTTTGTTGAGGCGCATCCTATCTTCGCCGCGAAGCGGCAAAGTAGTGAAAGCCGAAGACAAAGCAAAGAAAAAAAACCTTTTTCTTTCTTTGTTGAGGCGCATCCTATCTTCGCCGCGAAGCGGCAAAGTAGTGAAAGCCGAGAGCAATGCAAAACAAAACACGA
This sequence comes from uncultured Prevotellaceae bacterium, assembly GCA_902795605.1. Classification (GTDB taxonomy): domain Bacteria; phylum Bacteroidota; class Bacteroidia; order Bacteroidales; family Bacteroidaceae; genus Prevotella. The sequence continues at coordinate 11,883 of CADBLU010000216.1, forward strand.
AGTTTTTGTTTTCATCACGTTATCACGTGATAACGTTATTACGAAATAGCGAAATCTCATTTTAACGCCACGGCAGCAGCATGCAGAATTTCCTTTTATGATTTTTATGATTGATATCCGTCGCGGTATTGTTTTGCGGTCATCCCTGTCACACGTTTGAAATAGCGGTAGAAGGATGTGGGTTCGGAGAAGCCGAGCATATAGGCTGTCTCCACGAGTGTCGGTGTGGCACGTATCTCAATGAGCCGCTTAGCCTGCGCCATCACATATTGTTCTATCCATTCGCCCGGAGAAAGGCCATCGGTAGCAGCGCGGACAACTTTGCTCAGATATTTGGGGGTGAGGTTCAGCAGACCAGCATAGAACTTCACCTCTCGTGACTCCCGGTAGTGTTTCACCACCAAATCACAGAAGTTGCTGTAAATCTCTGTATGGCGGTTCTTTTTCCATTGTTTGTCTTGTTCGCGGCGGTAGCTATTGAGGAGCTCATAGCCTACTGCCAACTGCGCCAACAGGGCCTGCTGCCGGTGGGGCATTTCCTCGTCGGTTTGGTTGGCGATGGCAATGAGCAGGTCAACTATGGCAAGCAGATGCGCAGTCTGCTCGTCGGTCAGCGAACAAACGGGGGCATAGTTGTATTTCTCGTAGTCGTGGCTAAAGGTGTTGAAACGCAGGTCCTCGAACAACTTCGGTGAGATGAAGAGCAGGGCGTAGGAGAAATCGTCTGTGCCGTCTATGGGATGCATGATATGACCAGGCATGAAGATCGTCAGGTCGTTTTTATGATGCGTGATCTCTCTCATGTCGTACATCGCCCTGGCACTGCCGCTCAGACAAAGCGTCATGATGACGTTTGGAAAGACATAATCTTCATTGTCCATGAAAACTTTGTGTACCTTGCGCACAATCAGTATGTCTGATTCCTCGATATCTTTTATCAGTTGTTCCCTATGGGTTAGCACCATCGGGGAAAAGGTCTTTGTCAGCATAGATAATAGATTGGAGTTCTTTTGTATGCGAAATTAATACAATTTGGAGAATCCTGCAACAAAAAAGCGACTATTTGCCATAAAAAAAGAACAAATTGTTTGTAGTCGGATGTGGTTAACACTGTATTTTTGTACATTTATTTTAGTATTATATAATAATCAACATTAACAACCTATTGATGAAAAGAACCTTACTCCTTTCCATGCTGCTCCTGCTAACGGGAGTGGGCATGAAGGCTCAGTCCATTGCTGAAAAGCAGATGGACGAGCGGTTTAACGATGGCACCAAGATGCCATACGGCTGGTTTGCCGAGGGCTGAAACGTCGAAGACGGCAAGGCCAAATCGAAGGCCACCGATGACTCTTCGGGCTTCAGTTTCGACCCAAGTACCATGGGCAACGGTAACAACCCAACCGAACAGGGTACTCCTAACATGATGAATGGCATGGGTGGCATGTTTGGCGGGCCACGCTACAGGACCTATCTGCTCACGCCGCCCGTGAGCGTGAAGGAGGGCGAGAACTTGGTGTTCAGTGCCAGGAAACCCAGCGGAGACGACAATGGCTTCAGTTTCGACATGAAGGCCATCATGGGCATGACCGACACTATCTTCGTGGTGGAGCGGTCGGTGTATGGCAAGAACCAGTGGGTGCGCGTGGGTGACTATACGACGACACTCACAGGCGATTTCCAGACGTGCACCATTTCGGGCACGCCGAAGGGTGAATACCGCTTCCGCTTTATCTCTGGCGACAGCCTTTGCATCGACAGCATCGCCGGCGGACGCATCAACATGAATGCTCCCGACCTGTTGGTACGCCTCAATGGGCGCAGCGTGCAGACCGTCAACTACGGCATAGCCCGTGGCAACCAGACGAAGACCTTCCAGCTCATCAATACGGGCACGTCGGATTTGCAACTCTATGCCCTGTCGAGCGACCCCACGTTCTACAGTCTGAGCTAGCAGACGTTCAACATCCCTGCCGGCGAGTCGGCCACGATTGATGTGACGTTTAATTATAACGCTGAGGCTCTGGGTGTCCACCAGGCCGCACTCGTACTCGCCGCGACGAACTGCCAGATAACCACACAGATGATCTATCTGTCGGCCTATGTCACCTACGAGAATGCTTGGTCGGAAGACTTTGAGCCTGAGTTTGAGGTCGAGGAAGGCCAGAATGTAGATCTGCCCTTAAGATGGAGCTCCACTGTCTGGCTGACTACCAAAGGCGGAGGAATGGACATGATGGCCATGATGGGCATGGGCGGAGGCGAGAAAACCTGGGCGCCACACACCGACAGCGACGCCTACGAGCTCATCACCCCACAGCTGCAAGCCAAGAAGGGCGACGTGCTGCGTTTCTACGCCGATATCAGCAGCGGATGGCTCAACCTGTTCTACAAGTGCGAGGGCGATGCCGACTGGACCTACCAGAACACCTATATCACCGCCGACTCCATCTACTTCATCGCACCAATCTCAGGCATCTATCAGTTGAAGTTCACAGGCAGCTCTGTATCGGTCGACGACTTTGTCGGCTTCCTGAAGCCTCTTGATTGGGCTATCCTGAAGGAGGGCGATGAATATGCTGCCCAAAATGCAGATGTCATCGAACACTTCAAGGACAAAAAGGTAAACGTGCGCTATAACCGCGTACTCTCTGCCACTCAGCAGAGCGACGGCACATGGATTCCGCGTGCCTACACCGTCACCCTGCCCTACGACTTCGACTTCACCGAATATAATGAGGTCGACCAGGCCTATATTTTCCGTATGCGGTTCAAGGAGGAATATTACAAGCAGTTCATCTTCCTGCCAGACAACAATCCCACTCTTATGCAAGCCGGCAGGGCATATCTCGTTCTCGTTATGAAGGGCCAGTTGAATCTGAGCGCCACCAACGTCACGCTGTCCGACACCGTTGTCGACGACGAGCAGAACGTGGTCAACAGTTTCAAGGACTGGTTCTTTGAGGACAAGCTCACACCCGTAGGGAAATGGAAGGGCACCTACCAAAGCATTTCCGACGTGGAGGCCGATACGAGAAACATCTACGGTATGCGCGACGATGGCTCCTGGGCTCGCTTCCAGTCGGGAGAAGGCGCTGAGCAACACAACCTGGCCGCCTTCCGTGGCTATTTCGAGGCCGATGTCTCAAGTCAATCTCCTGCAAGTATGCGTGCTGCCGCACTGCCCGGAACTTACAAGACGATGATGGAGAAGCTCAACCAGCAGAGCACCAACGCTGGCGAGAACGGCACCAACGAAGAGATGGACTACGAAGGTGACATCCCCTTCACCGCAAGCGCTCCCAGCGGCATCCAGCCCACCATCCGCACCATCGACGCCAACGGCACCAGCCGCTACTTCGATCTGCAGGGCCGCATGCTCAACGGTAAACCCGACAAGGGCATTTATATCGAAAATGGCAAGAAGATTGTCAAATAAGAAACTTCAAGTTTCTCAAGCTGAGTTGAAAGGAGTTTAGGAGTGTAGGAGTTTAGGAGTTTAGACAATAGTTCGATTGAGCGAGAGGAGAGAAAACAAAACTCAGTTTTATGTTTTCTCTCCCGAGCGTGAGAACTATCGCCGAAGCCCATACAACTGATTATTCACCGTCAGTATAGACTATGTCTTTCAAGAGTAATGTCTAAACTCCTACACTCCCAATCTCCTAAACTCCCAATCTCCCCAAACAACCAAACGACCAAACAACTAAACGACCAAACAACTAAACGACCAAACAACCAAACAACCAAACGACCAAACGACCAAACGACTAAACAACCAAACGACCAACCAAAATCAGAAATTAAAAAATTGGCGTATGGCCTGGAGCCATACGCCAATTGATTTGTATTGAAAATCCGACTATCAAGCGAACGGATTCTCTGTGGGATAATAGTTGCCCTTGGGGAAGTTGTAGTCGATCTCATCGACGGGAATGCCCATATACTTCAGCACCTCCCAGAGATACTTTCCTGCATGCTCGAACATCACTGCAGCATGGTGCGGATAGTGCTTCTCGATGAGGACGTGACGATAGAAGCGGCTCATGTTCTTGATGCCGAAGGTACC
>CADBLU010000217.1 GCA_902795605.1 uncultured Prevotellaceae bacterium
AAGAAGCGCGTGCTGCTCGACTATCAGTACGACCTGGGCGACTGCATGTTCTGCCAGCTCTGCACCAATGCGTGCAACTTCGACGCCATCGAGTTTACCAACGACTTCGAGAACAGCGTGTTCGACCGTGGCGCGCTGGTGCTCCACCTCGACAAGGAGGTGTACAAGGGCGGCTCACTCCCTCAGCTCATCGACGGAGGCGCTCCCCTCACTATCGGAAAGTTCAATACCAAAACCAAGTAAAGGAATATGGCTAATATCGTAATGTTTTGCATCCTGGCCGTTGTCATTCTCGGATCGGCCATCTATTGCGTCTTGACAAAGAGCATCATGCGGGCAGCCACGTTCCTGCTCTTCGTGCTCTTCGGCGTGGCAGGCATCTATTTCCTGCTCGACTACACCTTCCTCGGCGCGGCGCAGATCAGCGTCTATGCCGGCGGCATCACGATGATCTACATCTTCGCCATCCAACTGGTGTCGAAGCACACGCTCCAGGGAATCACCGAGCGTATGCGCGGCAGCCGGGTGGTGGCAGGCATCCTCTCCGCTATCGTGGGATGTGCCATGGTGCTTTTCATCCTTCTCAAGCAGAAATTCGTGAGTATGCCCATCCCCAACAGCGAGGTGCCCATGGACCTGGTGGGCGACACACTCATGGGGTCGGAGAAATACCAGTATGTGCTCCCGTTTGAGTTCATCTCTCTTTTCCTCCTGGCATGTATCATCGGCGGCATCGTCATATCAAGAAAGGACAAGTAATCATGATACCCGTAGAATATTTCCTCATTCTCAGCACGCTGCTTTTCTTCATCGGCGTGTTCGGATTTGTCACCCGTCGCAACCTCATTGCGATGCTCATCTCCGTGGAACTTGTCCTCAACGCTGTCGACATCAATTTCACGGTGTTCAACCGTCTGCTCTATCCTGGACAGCTTGAGGGCTTCTTCTTCACCCTCTTCTCCATCGGCGTGGCCGCCGCGGAGACAGCTGTCGCAGTGGCTATTATCATCAATGTGTACCACCGGTTCCACAGCGACCAGGTGAACAGTATTGAAAACATGAGACTATAATTTAAAACCTACAAGAGACATGGATTACAGCTATGCTTTTCTGATACTGCTCCTGCCCGCCCTTTCGTTCGTCTTCATCGGACTGATGGACGACAGGCTGTCGCACAAGACCGCGGGACTCATCGGCACCACGGTGCTCGGCATTGTCACCGTGCTGTCCTATTACACTGCTTTCAATTATTTCACCGCTCCCCGTGTGAATGACATCTATCCCACCATCGTGCCGTTCAACTTCACTTGGCTGCCGTTGGGGGCTCTGCATTTCGACATGGGCATCCTGTTTGATCCCATCTCGGTGATGATGCTCATTGTCATCTCCACGGTGAGTCTTATGGTGCATATCTACTCGTTTGGCTACATGCATGGCGAGAAGGGCTTCCAGCGCTACTATGCGTTTCTCTCGCTCTTCACCATGTCGATGCTCGGACTGGTGGTGGCCACCAACATCTTCCAGATGTATCTCTTCTGGGAGTTGGTGGGTGTGAGCTCTTACCTGCTCATCGGTTTCTACTATCAGCTTCATGCGGCAGTGGCCGCCTCCAAGAAGGCGTTCATCGTCACCCGCTTCGCTGATATGTTCTTCCTCATCGGTATCCTCATCTACGGTTTTTACACCGAGTCGTTCAGCTTCTCGTTTGTACCTGAGCTGCAGATGGGTGCCGGCACCACTCCGTTCATCGCAGGCAATATGGACAAGGCGCTGGCTGCTGGCGGTTTCATCCTGCCCACGGCCCTGGTGCTGATGTTCGTCGGCGGCGCCGGCAAGAGTGCGATGTTCCCCTTGCACATCTGGCTGCCTGATGCCATGGAGGGTCCCACGCCGGTGTCGGCGCTCATCCATGCCGCCACGATGGTGGTGGCCGGTGTGTTCCAACTGGCCCGTATGTTCCCCCTGTGGATTGAGTATGCCCCTCAGGCCATGAGCATCGTGGTGTGGGTGGGAGTCTTTACTGCTTTCTACGCCGCTGCCGTGGCTTGCGCCCAGACCGACATCAAGCGTGTGCTCGCCTTCTCCACCATCTCGCAGATTGCCTTCATGATGGTGGCGCTCGGCGTATGCTTGCCCGGCCATGAGTCGTTGTTCGACAACCACACCCAGTTGGGTTACATGGCCTCGATGTTCCACCTGTTCACTCACGCCATGTTCAAGGCCTGCCTCTTCCTCTGCGCCGGATGTATCATCCATGCCGTGCACTCCAACGAGATGGCACTTATGGGCGGTTTGCGCAAGTATATGCCCGTCACTCACATCACGTTCCTCATCAGTTGTCTGGCCATTGCCGGTATCCCGTTCTTCTCGGGCTTCTGCTCCAAGGACGAGATCATCACCGCCTGCTTCGAGTACAGCCCGTGGGTGGGATGGATCATGACCGGCATCGCCGCCATGACGGCCTTCTATATGTTCCGTCTCTACTACGGCATCTTCTGGGGTACGGAGAACAAGGAGGCTCACGAGCATCACACTCCGCACGAGGCACCTCTGACGATGACCATCCCCCTCATCGTGCTCTGTGTCATCACCATGGGTGTGGGCATCTACTCCACACTGGCAGGATTCTTGGGCTGGGGTGGCAACTTCGGCGACTTCATCTCCGCCACCGGCAAGGCCTACACCATCCATTTCGACACACAGATAGCCATCACCTCTACGGTGATTGCCCTGCTCAGCATCGCCTTGGCCACCTATATATATAAAGGTGAGAAACAGCCGGTGGCCGACAAGCTCTATGCTGCTATGCCGCGCCTGCACCGTGCTGCTTACCGCCGCTTCTATATGGACCAGGTGTGGCTCTTTGTCACTCACAAGGTGATTTTCAATCTGGTCTCCAAGCCCATCGCATGGTTCGACCGTCATGTCATCGACGGCACGTTCAACTTCATGGCGTGGGGCACGGGCGAGGCAGGCGAGAGCATCCGCAGCTGGCAGAGCGGCGACGTGCGCCAGTATGCGGTGTGGTTCCTCACCGGCACCGTGGCTTTAACCTTAATCCTGTTATGTGCACTGTAAAAGACTGAAGAAATGAATATACTGTCAATTTTCGTTTTAATTCCCGTCTTGATGCTGCTGGGGCTTTGGCTTGCCCGCACGCTCAATCAGGTGCGGGGCGTGATGGTGGTGGGCTCTTCGTTGCTGTTGCTGCTCTCCATCTATCTCACCATCGACTTCATTCAGCTCCGTCAGTCGGTACCGGCGGAAGTGGAACCGATGCTTTACAAGGCCAGCGTAGAGTGGTTTGCCCCGCTCCATATCTGCTATTCAGTGGGCGTCGACGGCATTTCCGTGGTCATGCTGCTGCTGTCGAGCATCATCGTGTTCACCGGCACGTTCGCCTCCTGGCAGTTGAAGCCGCTCACCAAGGAGTATTTCCTCTGGTTCACCCTGCTTAGCTCGGGTGTCTTCGGCTTCTTCATCTCCACCGACATGTTCACCATGTTCATGTTCTACGAGGTGGCCCTCATCCCGATGTATCTGCTCATCGGCGTATGGGGCAGCGGCGCCAAGGAATATTCGGCCATGAAACTGACGCTCATGCTCATGGGCGGCTCGGCACTGCTCATCATCGGCATCCTGGGTATCTATTTCTTCAGCGGTGCCTCGACGATGAACGTGGTGGAGATTGCCCACAACAACAGCCTGCCTGGCATGGCCATCCCCGACAAGGTGCAGAACGTGCTGTTCCCCTTCGTCTTCATCGGTTTCGGTGTGCTGGGTGCCCTCTTCCCGTTCCACACATGGAGCCCCGACGGTCATGCCTCGGCGCCTACCGCCGTGTCTATGCTCCATGCTGGTGTGCTGATGAAATTAGGTGGCTACGGCTGCTTCCGCATCGCCATGTATCTGCTGCCTCATGCCGCACAGCAACTGTCGTGGATTTTCATCATCCTCACCACCATCTCCGTGGTCTATGGCGCGCTCTCTGCCTGTGTGCAGACCGACCTGAAGTATATCAACGCCTACTCGTCGGTGTCGCACTGCGGTCTGGTGCTCTTCGCCATCCTGATGATGACGCGCACCTCATGCACCGGTGCCATTATCCAGATGTTGTCTCACGGTCTGATGACGGCCCTCTTCTTTGCCCTCATCGGTATGATCTACGGCCGTACACACACACGCGACGTGCGTAAGTTGGGCGGTCTGATGAAAATCATGCCTTTCCTCGCTGTGGGCTATGTGCTTGCCGGTCTGGCCAACCTCGGTCTGCCGGGCTTCTCGGGCTTCGTGGCTGAGATGACCATCTTCGTGGGCTCGTTCGAGAACAACGACGTGTTCCACCGCACCGCCACCATCATCGCCTGCAGCTCCATCGTGGTGACCGCTGTATATATCCTCCGCGTGGTGGGTAAGATCCTCTATCAGAAGGTGGCCGATCCTCATTATGAGGAACTCACCGATGCCACTTGGGATGAGCGTGTGGCTGTGTGCTGCCTCATCTTCTGTGTGGCAGGCCTCGGTCTGTTCCCCCTGTGGGCAAGCAATGTGATCTCCGACGCCGTCGGTCCGATCCTCAGTGTCGTTAATCCATAAAACCGTACCGATATGAACTATAGTCAATTTTTGCAAATGATTCCGGAGGCCCTTCTGGTGGCCATCCTGATAGGTGTGTTCATCGCCGATTTCGCTTCAGAGAATGATGAGCGCCGTGCATGGTTCAATCCGCTGGTGTCGGTGTATATGGGTGTGCTCACGTTGGTGTGCGTGCTCCCTCTCGAGCCTGTGTCCACTTTCGGCGGCATGTATGTCACCTCGAGTGCGGTGAACGTGATGAAGGCGATCCTCGCCTTGGCATCGCTCATCGTGGTCATCATGAGTCGGCCGTGGATTGTCAAGGAAGAGAGCAAGGCCCGCGAGGGTGAGTTCTATATGCTGGTCATCTCCACGCTCTTAGGTATGTTTATGATGATGTCGGCAGGCCATTTCCTCATGTTCTATCTCGGACTGGAGATGGCGTCGATTCCCATGGCATGCCTTGTGGCCCTCGACAAGCACCGTAACAATTCGGCCGAGGGTGCCGCCAAATACATCCTCACGGCTGCCTTCTCGAGCGGTGTGATGCTCTTCGGACTGTCACTGCTCTATGGTGCCTGCGGCACTCTCTATTTCGGTGACGTGGCTGCCAACCTGCATGCCGATATGCTCACCGTCATGGGTATGGTGTTCTTCTTCAGTGGCTTGGGCTTCAAGATCTCTCTCGTGCCCTTCCACTTCTGGACGGCCGATACCTATCAGGGTGCTCCCACCGTGGTGACGGGCTATCTCAGCGTGGCCTCCAAGGGTGCCGCCGCCTTCACCTTCATGGCCATCCTCTTCAAGGTGTTCCCGGCTCTCTTCGTCCAGTGGCACTATTTCCTCTACATCGTCATCGTGCTGAGTATCACCGTGGCCAACTTGTTCGCCATTCGCCAGAAGGATCTCAAGCGATTCATGGCCTTCAGCTCCATCTCGCAGGCCGGCTACATCATGCTGGCTGTCTGCGGCGATCAGACGATGGGCATCACGGCACTTTCCTATTATGTACTGGTGTATGTGGTGGCCAACCTGGCTGTGTTCAGCGTCATCAATGTGGTGGAGCAGAACAATGGCGGCACCACCGACATGGATGCCTACAACGGTTTCTACACCACCAACCCGAAGTTGTCCTTCCTCATGACACTTGCGCTGTTCTCGCTGGCCGGCATCCCGCCGTTCGCAGGTATGTTCAGCAAGTTCTTCGTGTTCATGGCTGGCGTTAGCGGCCACACCTTTGCCACGTCAGTCGGCAAGTGGGCCTACATCGTTGTGTTTATCGCCTTGCTCAACACGGTGGTGAGTCTCTACTACTACTTGCTCATCGTCAAGGCGATGTATATCAAGAAGACAGAGACGCCGCTGCCTACATTCAAGAGTGATGTCAACACCAAGTTGGCTCTGGCACTCTGCACCGCCGGCATCGCTTTCTTCGGCGTCGCCAGTTGTGTCTACCAGTGGATCTACACGGCAGCAGACAAGTTCTGAATCCTTTTCCCCGGCTCTCTCTGAAGGGGGAGGGTGGGGGAACTGAACCATAAAGCAAAGAGGGTATGTCAAATCATTGACAAACCCTCTTTGCTTGTTTCATATAGAAAAATGCCTAAAGGCATCTCAAGAAGAAAAAGTCCTTTGTATAATAGTTGTATCCATTGGTTTTTCCCCCTTTTTGCGAACACCTTTAGGCGTTTTTTAGCAAGCACAAGCGTTTGAAATATGTTGACCAAATATGTTTTTACGTTTTTTCGAAGCGTAGCGGTTTTTGATTTTCTCTTCTCAATAATAGGAATTGAACTTACAGAAGTTGAAGTACTTATAGTCCAAACTCCTCGCAACAACAAGAGTTCGCAATACTATTGTCTAAACTCCTAAACTCCTAAACTCCCAAACTCCAAACTCCTTATCCCCCAAACTCCCCCAAAAAGTACTGTCACCGCTTGCTCCAGCGGTTGACGGCGTATTGGAAGAGGGCGCAGAGAGCTACCAGGGTCAACAGTGCGAGCGTGAGGAGCATGTGGTTGGTGAGTCCTAACCTTCGCACCACTTTGGGCGGGGAAACGGGTGTGGTGTTGAGGCTGAGCATCGTCTTTCCGGATGTCTCCATCTGAGCCATCCTGTCTGTCCATACCTCAAGACTGTCGTTGGTCTTTTGCCAGGTGAGGAAAAGGCCTTGCTCCTCTATGACAATGGTGGAGTCGTCTTTCACCGTGATGGGCAGGCTCTTGCCATTCTCGCGATAGAGCCATCGGTCTTTCCCCTCTTGTGAGAGGGCGAAAGCGCCTTTCTTGTCGGCTGCGACCATCTTACTGCTATGGGTGAGGGTGACATGGCAAATGCGGAAAGTGCTGTCGGGTGTATAGATTTTCAGATAGGTGCGTCCCTCATAGTTGGGGTAGTGATAATCTCTACCTGTGGTATAAGAGAGTTCAGTGAGTTTCCACACCCCTTCCAGACGGAAGTCGCCCGAGGGGTGTGTGCTGCAGGCTGTGGTGAGCAGCACGATAAGTGCCGCCATCAACAGCGTGCCGTATTTCTTGGCATTTGTCTTGTGTGTCATGCCGTGCGGATGAGTCATTTTTCGGATATTGATGTTGTCTTTCTGGATAACAGTGTGCGCCATCTTTGCCGTGGCATAGGGTAAGAGGCCACATTTCGCAAAATTAGCCATTTTTCGGTTGACCACCAAGAAAACGGGGAAAAAACAGCCATTGTCATCTTGTGTGCAAATCACTCGTCTGTTGTTTGATTGAGGCTTTGAGTAGTGTCAGGTCTTTTTTGCGTATCCATTCAGCGAATATTGTTTTTAACACTAATTCCCACGAATTAATCGAAAATTTTTCTGTGTGGTGATAAGAGTACCAATAAATGTTAATTGACATTATGACATATCTAAAAGCCCAAATTAAGTGGAAACGCAGTCA
>CADBLU010000218.1 GCA_902795605.1 uncultured Prevotellaceae bacterium
CTGATACATCCGTCCGTCGGTGCTGCTCTGCCAGTTGATGCGCTGCATCACGTCCGAGGTCGGCCTGTAGTAGGCGCTCACGAGCAGGGAGTGCGCCGTCCACGTGCGCAGGTAGTTGAGTGAGAAGAGGTTGGAGAACTCCGGGGTGAGCAGCGGGTTGCCGAAGGAGACCATCGACGCGTCGCTGGTGTTGCGGAAGGAGTTGAGCTGTCCGCCCCATGGCCTGCGCAACCGGCGCGTGTAGTTGAGTTGCAACTGGTCGTTGTCGGTGATCTGATACGAGACGAAGATGCTGGGGAAGAGTTGGAAATAGTCTTTCTTGAACGCTTTCTCCCGCAGGTTCTTGTCGTGTTCCTGCTCCCAGTTGTAGCTTTCGGTGTTCACCTTCCAATATTCGCCCCTGAGTCCGGCCATGATGCCCACTCGCCCTAACTTGTAGTTGAGGGTGGCATAGAGGGCGTGGATGTCCATGTCGTAGATGAAGCGGTTGAAGTAGGCCTTGTCCTCCACGAGATGAGCGCCCGTCCACGAGGTGCTGTCGGCGAAGCTCTCCTGCGGGGTGTTCTCATGCGAGAGGCGTGCGTTGTATCCAGCCTGCAGCATGAGTTTCTCTGAGATGGGATTCTCGTAGTCGAGTTTCACCTCCCAATGGCGGTTGTTCATGTCAAGGGGCCTTGTGAGGTAGTCGTAGACGGTGGGTGCGCCGTTGGCGAAGGTGGTGGAGTCCTGGTAGACGTTGTCGTTGTCGCCGCCCCAGCGGTCATAGCTCACCAGGAAGTCGAGGAAATGCTTGTCGGAGCCGAAGTTGTGGCGGTAGTCGAGTTCCACATTGGTCATTCCCATTTTGCCCCGTGAGTGGGTGCGCCGCAGCATGGTGCGCGTGTCGGCGGCGGCCCCGATGGTGCCGTAGTGGTAGGGTGTGGTGTTCCAGCTTTTGTGCAGTCCGCGCATCATCATACCGCTGAGCGAGATGTCGTCGTTCTTCGAGGCGTGCAGTGTCACCCCAGCCCGCGAGAAGAGGTTGTTGCCCATATTCTCGTTGTCGCTGTTGTAGTTCTGATACGTATTGGTGGCGGCATAGGTCTGCCGGCTGGTGCTCCCGCCCTGAGCGTGGCGGTGGCGGTAGCCGACGCTGGCGAAGGCGTCGAGCAACCCACTGTTGTAGTTGATGTTGAAGCTGGTGTTGGCACCGCCGCGGGTGTTGGCACCTGCCTGCACCGAACCGTAGTATCCCGCACGGCGGTCTTTCTTGAGCACGATGTTGATGATACCGGCACTTCCCTCTGCCGAGAACTTGGCCGACGGGTTGTCGATCACCTCGATGCGCTCGATGCTCTCCGCCGGCAACTGCTGCAGCACCTCGGCGCGGTTGTCGGCAGTGAGGCCGCTGGCTTTGCCGTTGATCCACACCTCCACACTGTTGTTGCCACGCAGCGACACGTTGCCGTCGTTGTCCACCTCCACCGACGGGATGTTCTCCAGCACATCGCTGGCCGACCCTCCGGCGTTGGCGATGTCCTGCGTCACGTCGAACGACTTGCGGTCCACCTCAAGTTTCATGATTGACTTCTGTCCAGTGACGGTCACCTCTTTCAGTTGGTGGGCGTCCTCAGCCAGATAGAGCGCGGTGAAATGTTGTGTGGGTTTGGCGGCGGTGATGGCGAATCGCCGTGTGAGGCCCTTATATCCCACGAAACTGACGACGAGGTCGTAGTTGCCGGGAGCGAGCCCGTCGATGTTGAAATGTCCTTGCTCGTCGGTAATGGCTCCCTTCACCATCTTGGTGTCGCCGGCGTGGTTCACCACCACGTTGACAAATCCCAGGGGCTCATCGTTGGCCTTGTCGAGCACTTTGCCCTTTACCACGCCTTGCGCGCATGCATAGGCAGAAATAAAAATAAAAAAAACTAATAAACTGAATCGATTCATGACAAACTATTAGACTGATGCCGTCGCCAAAGGTTTAAGATGTGTCTAAATAATCACACTTTGGCGGCTGTCAAGCGATGACTTTTTCGGCGGCTGCCGAGGTCAGTCGTAGATAAGGGTGGTGAGACGCGCCGGGTCGAAGAGTTCGGCAGCCACGGTCTGCAGTTGGGCGGGCGTGATCTCATCGATGTGCGCATAGAGTTTCTCGATGTCGCGCTCCCATCCGTAGTGCAGGAAACTCTTGGCGAAGCTCAACGCGAAGCCCTCGCGGCCATCACAGGCCAGGGCTATCTGCCCTTTCAATTGGCGCTTGGCGGCAGCCACCTGATGGGGTGTGAGCGGATGGGTGGTCATACGGGCGAGCTCGCCCTTGACGAGTCTGAGGCACCGCCCCACATGCTGGTGGTCGCAACCGAAATAGACGCTCCAGGCTCCCGTGTCGCTGTAGTTGACCATCGTGCTCTCCACGGTGTAGACCAGTCCGCGCCGCTCCCTCAGCGCCACGTTGAGGCGTGCGCTCATCGCCGGCCCGCCCAGGATGTTGTTGAGCAGGTAGAGCGGCAGACGGTGCTCGCTGTGGATGCCGTAGGCCCTGCAGCCCAGCATCACATGCGCCTGGTGGGTGCCCCGGTGCTGCTCATGGGTGCCTGCCGCCACCTCGGGCAACGGTATGACGGCGGTATCGAGGTCGGGCATACGCGGTGCGGCGTCGGGCAGGTCGGCGGTGGCCTTCTCGAGCAGGTTGACGAGCCGCTGGAAGTCGATGTCGCCATAGGCGAAGAACGCCATGTTGTCGGCCGTATAATGCTGACGGGTGAACCGCAGGGCGTCGGCGGTGGTGAGCTGGCGGAGTCTGTCGGCGGAGCCGAGCACGGGATGGCCGAGGGGATGGTCGCCGAAGAGCAGGTGGTCGAAATCGTCGTAGATCAGTTCGGCGGGAGAGTCGTTGTAGCTCTCTATCTCGTCGGCGATGACCTCCACCTCGCGGTCAATCTCGGCCTGAGGATAGACACTGTGAAACACGATGTCGGTGAGCAGGTCGACGGCACGGGGCAGGTGCTGGCGCAGCAGCGCGGCATAATAGACGGTGTCCTCTTTGTTGGTGAAGGCATTGAGGTCGCCGCCCACACGCTCCAGGCTGTTGAGCACATTCGACGCACGGCGCCGACGGGTGCCCTTGAAGCTGACATGCTCGCAGAAATGGGCCAGGCCCTCGTCGCCGGGAGCCTCGTCGCGCGACCCGGCATTGATGCCGTAGCCGCAATACACCACGGGCGACGCATCACGCAGAAGGATGACGCGTAGCCCGCAGCGCAAGGTATGGGTCTGATAGTTCATGACTTGCAAAATTACAAAAAATCCCCGAAATACCGACACCTGCATCCCGATATTTCACTCGTCGGTATATAATCGGGGGGAGAAAAGCAAGGCGGGGCGGGGCTATGGAGGGGTTATGGCTACGGCATGCCGCAGCGTACCGGACGGCGAACAAGGGCTTTTCGCTCGCTTTGCACTGCTTTGCCGCTGCGCGGCGAAGATAGGCGGCACCTCGGCAAAAAAATAAAATCTTCGATATTTATTTTGTTTTGCTCTCGGTTTGCACTATCTTTGCATTTTGTAATACGAAAAGACATGCGCAAAGTAATAGGAATAGGAGAAACCGTGCTCGATATTATCTTCAAGAACGAGCAGCCCATAGGAGCCGTGCCAGGAGGCTCCGTGTTCAATGGCATCATCTCTCTCGGCCGCTCCGGCGTGCCCGCCTCTTTCATCAGTGAGGCCGGCAACGACCGTGTGGGCAAGAACATCATCAAGTTTTTGAAAGACAACCACGTCAACACCGACGAGATCCACGTCTACCCCGAGAGCAAGTCGCCCATCTCGCTGGCCTTCCTCGACCAGAACAATGATGCCGAATATCTGTTTTATAAAGACCACAGCCACGACCAGCTGGAGTTTGTCTGTCCGGAGGTGAATCCCGACGACATCGTGATGTTCGGCTCCTTCTATGCCGTCAACCCCGTCATCCGTCCGCAGGTGCTCGGCTTCCTCGACTACGCCCGCAGCCATGGCGCCATCCTCTACTACGACGTCAACTACCGTCCGTCGCACAAGAACGATGTGATGAAGATCACGCCCAACCTACTTGAGAACCTGGAGTATGCCGACTTCGTGCGCGGCAGCGTCGACGATTTCCGCGTACTCTACAACAAGGAGGACCCCGACAAGATCTACAGTGCGGAAATCTCGTTCTACTGCAAGAACTTCATCTGCACCAACGGCACCCACAACGTGGAGCTGCGCGCCACCCGCGGCATCAAGAAGAGCTTCCC
>CADBLU010000219.1 GCA_902795605.1 uncultured Prevotellaceae bacterium
ACAGCCGTCGTCCATTTGAAGTCAGGCGACTTCGGGTCGAGAGTCTTGTTCCACATCGTCAATATGCGGCCGCTGTGACCGCCACCCAGTCCACCGCCTGTGGCGCCATAGATGCACAGGTAGCGGTCGCCTATCTTCATCACATCGGGGGCTGCACCGCCGCCGGGACGGTCAGCTCCGCTGTGCCAGCTCCAGCCGTCCTCGCTGATGAGGCCTCCGCCGCCGGTGCCAAAAGTGAAGTACTTGCCGTCGCTTTGGGCGATGGTCGAAGGGTCGTGTATGTAAGGCTCGCCCACCTGAGCCGCTGCGGGGCTGAAAGATAAATTGGCAATGACAAATGATAAACCTATCAGATATTTCGTCTTCATAATCTTCTGCTTAACGTTATTGGTAATTATTTAATGGTTACATTATAGTTGGTGACAGGTAAGCCTTTCTCATCGAGGAAGCGTACGCAGAAGTCGCTCATGCCAGGACCATTGATGATGGCACCTCGCAGGATGTTGCGGCCTTTCTTCAGTGTAATGCGCTTCGACATGGCGTCGTCCTTCACCATGCGGCGGTCGCCACTGAGCAGCAGGACTTCCTTGCCATTGAGCCACCACATGGAGGCGGAGTTGCTACCGACGGCCAGGCGCACATTCTCGATGTCCTCCGGGCAGTCGATGATGGTGACACCCCAGAAGAGCACGCCATAGACCTTCTCACCATATTTCTCGGCGAAGCGGAACAACTTCACGTTGAACATATTGCTTTCCAGGGCATGCCAGGTCAGTGTCTGCTTCACGGTCTTCACCTCGGGCTTTTCAGGTGCTGCCGCACCACGTCCGAAACCGGCGGGAGCCTGCTCCTGCTGGAACACAGCTTTCACTTTCTGTCCGTCTTTCGGCAGAATGGTCTGCTGGCCCTTGAAGTATGGTCTGTTGAAATGCTCGCGCAGATAGGTGTCGGTGAAGACAGTGTTTCCGCTGTTGGGTTTGTCGATGGGCTCCAGCAACATCCAGCGGCGGATAAAGCCATCGTTGTCGGGCTTGGTGGCCGGGGCATTGGCGGCGACAGGCGTGAAGTAGTTGGGACGGTTCTTGAACTGCACCCAATCTACGCTGAGAGCACCTTCGCCCTCGTTGGTGATGACCAGATCGGTCACGCCAGTGGGCTTGTACTCCAAGTTGACAGCCTGTGTGAGCCACTGGTTGCGCAAGTCACGGCGGAAACGGTTCATCATGGGATTGACAGGAGCGCCGGCAGGTGGCTCGGGTGGTCTCACGGTCAGTTTGACGCGCGCAATGACCTTGCCTTTGGCACTCTTCTCGCGGATGCACAACTCAGTGTCGTCGGAGGCCTTGACATTCATGATCAGGTAGCCATCGTTGATGACACTGAAATCCACGTCGTTGTACTGAAGCCAGCTGCCCTTGGCAGGCAGGGTGGCCTGGTAGCTGCGGAATGTGTTGACCGTGTCGATCAGCGACTCTGTCACGCCAGCGCTGGCGTTGCTGAAACGGTCGATCTCTATTTTCTCCGTGGCCTTGTTGACACCTACGCCACGAATCGTCTGCTTCACCTCCTGGATGGTTCCGTCGGGATTGAAGGATAACTTCTCGATGCAAGCCGAGCGGCGCTTGTCGTCGCTGGGTGAAAAATAGTTATGGTGATAGAACAAATACCACTGGCCCTTGAAATTGACAATACTGTGGTGGTTGGTCCAACAGCCATTGGGCTGCTCGGCCATGATGAGACCCTTATATTCGTAAGGACCCATCGGATTCTTGCTCATGGCGTATGCGAGGACCTCTGTGTTCTCCCTCGCATAAGGATATGTCAGGTAATAATTGCCATTGTACTCGAAGGCGAACGGACCTTCTGCCTGTCTGTTGGGGAGGTCTTTGAGGCAGTGGACACCCACCATCTCAACCTCGCGGTTGCCCCACTTGACAGTCTCTTTCGGGTTGTCATCGGCGAGCTCTTTCATGTTTGCCTTCAACTTGGCGCAACGTCCGTTACCCCAGAAGATGTAGGCATTGCCGTCAGAGGCCTGGAGCACGCACGGATCGATGCCGTTGATGCCCTTGATAGGCTCCGGCTCAGGAATAAACGGGCCTGTCGGACTGTCGGAGATCGCTACGCCGACAGCAAAGCCACGTCCGTCTTTCGGCGCGGAGGGGAAATAAAAATAGTACTTGCCGTTTTTCTCGACACAGTCGGGCGCCCACATCGAATAAGAGTCGGGCCTGACCCATGGCACCTTGTTCTGGGTGACAATCACGCCATGATCGGTCCAGTCTGTCAGGTTTTCCGATGAGAACCCGTGGTAGTCCTCCATGCAGAACCAGTCCTGGCGCTGTCCTTGCGGTGGAAAGATGTCGTGTGAGGGATAGAGATAAATCCTGTCGCCGAAAACCCTTGCGGTTGGGTCAGCGGTAAACTGATTGCGGATGATGGGATTTTGGGCCGAAACAGCCAAAGGCATCCCAAGAAGCAACAATAGGGTGAGTTTTTTCAGCATATTAAAAAATTGATATAAATAAGTTAGCATAAATTTGATGATTCTGTCACATCGGCAAAGTAAGCTTTTGCTCTTTGCAAAATAAATAAAAAAAAGTGAGAGAATGAAATTCTTTTGTCATGATTAATTGAAATGTGACAAATAATAATATCTATGTTACAATGAATTATTACGTATGACGTGATTCCTTCACTCCTTTGCTTTGTGCATGAAAAAGCCTTCCCTTTTGAGCCGGCTCAAAAGGGAAGGCAAATAATGAATAATCAATCGTTGATATGAAGGTGTGTTCTATTAATTCTGTTCAGTGAGTCTTATTTGAACAGCAGCTGTGCCATCTCATAGAGGCTGCGGCGCCATGTAAGGAACTCATGGGCAGTGCCTTCGGAGATGTAGCCCACGGCATTGAAGCCGGCCTTCTTCAGGTTGTCTACCGACTGCTTGATGGCATCGGGACGCTCCTTGCTTCCACAGCTCTCGAAAATGAGCTTCACCTGCTTGGCATCCTTGATGTCTGACGGCTCATACTGTCCGCCGCTGAGCAGTCCGTAATAGCCGAAGGCCTCGGGACGGCGCAGGGTGATGAGCTTCGTCTCTATGCCGCCCATCGACAGTCCTGCCATGGCACGGTTCCATTTGTCGGCCTTGGTCTGGAAATGAGCGTCGATATAGGGAACGAGTTCGTCGACAAGCACTTTCTCGAACTCCTCTGCGGTGAATTTGTTCAGTCCGCCGAACTTGATGTCGTTGGTCATACCGTAGGTCATCACCACGATGAAGGGCTTGATTTTGCCTTCAGCGATGAGGTTGTCCATGATCAGGCCGGCGTGTCCCTGAATGGGCCAGCTGGTCTCATTCTCACCCCAACCATGCTGCAGATAGAGGACGGGATATTTCTCTTTCTTGTTCTTTCCATAGGTGGGAGGCGTGTAGACGAAAGCACGTTTCACCTCGCCAGTACTCTGCGAGGGGAAGAGCACCTGCTGCACGTTGCCGTGAGCCACGTCCATGCGGTTGGCATAGAAGTCGCGGTCGTGGGCAGGAATCTCGATACCGCTTTCCCAACGGCATGAACCGAAGAAGTTGTGTGTGCCGGGATCGTTGACCACAGCACCGTCGATGGTGAGGTGGTAGTAGTGGAAGCCTTCGTCCATCGGACCGTCGGTCGTTCCAGTCCAGATGCCATCCTTGTCCTTGTGGAGCACCGTGCCGCCACGACCGCCGAGGCCGAGGCTGACGATGACCGACTTGGCGTCGGGAGCGTCGATGCGGAAGCGGGCATAGCCCTCGCTGTTCACCTGCGGATAGTCCTGGCCGGGCTGGTTCAGCTCGTTGGGCACGAAGTCTTCCTTGGGTTTACGGTTGTCAAGCTCGGGGCTGAATTCGCGGATGACGCGGTAGCAAGCCTTCGGCCTGTAGTTCTCGTCGAAGGGCAGCGGATGGTTGTTCACGCCAAGCCATGAGTCTCTGTCGCCCAGGTTCCAGAACGTCACGTTGTCGATGACATCCTTGTGCTTGCGGAAGATCTTGAAGAGACGTGCATACTGGTCGGTCTGCAGCGATGACATATATTGGGGCATCGGTTTTGCCTCGCCACGGGCGAAGCGCAGCTGGCCACCGCTCTCGGTGTTGGTACGGAGGTCGAGCTCGGTGATGTGGATGATGTTGAC
>CADBLU010000220.1 GCA_902795605.1 uncultured Prevotellaceae bacterium
CATTGCCGGCATTTACAATTTGTAATCATTATGGCGGCCTGAAGGGCCAATGAGCAGTTAGCCCAGGGCAACGCCCTGGGTTTTTATAAGTGGCAACAATTATCGCCTTGTAAGGGCAAAAGCGTTGACAATCAATGCTTTTGCCATTACAGGGCGGTTTTGTACTCTGCCTTAAACCCAGGGCGATTGCCCTGGGCTGACTTGCTCAAAGTTTAATCGTACTTTGCCTTCGGCGAAGTTACTTCACTTCGGCATAGAAATAAAACAAGTTTTATTTGCTCTGCTCAAAGTTTAATCGTAACTTTGTAGCCGAAACAAGCTAATTGATTATGAAATCTATTAAAACAAAACTGTTGCTGTGCCTGACGTTGGCTGTATGTTGTTTGAATGCAGAAGCCCAGCAACTTGCGTTTCCCGGCGCACAGGGATGGGGACGTTTCGCCACTGGCGGACGCACGGGCAGCGTCTACCACGTGACTAACCTCAAAGACTCCGGCAGCGGTTCGCTGCGAGACGCTGTGAGTCAGCCCAACCGTATCGTGGTCTTCGACGTGGCGGGCGTGATTAATATCAGTAGCCGCATCGTCTTCTCGCATAACCTCTATGTGGCTGGCCAGACGGCTCCCGGCGAGGGCATCACCGTCTATGGCGACGGTGTATCGTTTTCCAGCTCTTCGAATATCATTGTGCGCCACATGCGCTTCCGCATGGGCAAGGGTGGTTCGTCGGGTAAAGACTGTGCCGGTATCTCCAACGGTACGATGATGATTTTTGACCATTGCTCTTTCGCCTGGGGACTCGACGAGGTGTTCTCCATCAATCCCGACGGCAAGGGCGACCTCCACAACGTCACCCTGATGAACTGCGTGTTCGGTCAGGGATTGCTGACTCACTCTGCCGGCGGTCTGATACAGGCTGACAGCATCACCCTCTACCGTAATTTCTATTGCGACAATGGTACCCGCAACAACAAGGTGAAGGGGGCACATCAGTATGCCAACAACATCGTCTACAACTGGAAGAACGGGTGCTATCTGATGGGTGGCGACTCGCAAGGAAAGAGTTATGCCAACACCCAAGGCAACCTGTTTGTCAACGGTCCTGCCGGTGGTGGCAATGCCATCACCTCGGGCAACAGTGACTTCAATATCTATGCCGCCGACAACTGGCAGGACAGCAACAAGGACGGGGCTTTCAATCCCTATGAGATTCCCCGCAGTGAATATGGCGGAGGCCCCACCTTCATGACGAAACCTTTCAACTATCCCGAACTTGAGTTGGTGGGAGCCACCACACTGATGGACGAACTACTGCCCACTGTGGGTGCCTCGTTGCCCTACCGTGACTATGTAGACCACTATATGGTGGATGAATGCAAGTCGCTGGGTCGTGACGGCGTGCTCATCTCCACTGAAGATATCTTACCTTTCGGCAAACCCTCCACATGGAAAGTGTGGGGTGGCAATGCCCGTGTGGATACCGACGGTGACGGCATGCCCGACTGGTGGGAGGAAGCCAACGGCACCGACCCCGCCAAGAACGATGCCATGGCGAAGGCCTCCAACGGCTATGCCAACATCGAGAACTACATCAACAGCATCAGTGCCGCCACCGTGGATGCTTTCCTGCGCGCGCCGATGCTGCTCGGTCAGGATGACGCCACCCCGACGAGCATCACCCTGGGCTGGCACGACTGGACCGACGGCGAGGACGGCTTTGTCATCGAGATGATGCAGGACGGCTCGTATGTGGAAGTGGGACGTGCTGCTGCCGGTGCCCGCTCGTTTGTCGTCAGTGGACTGACGTCAGGCACTTCTTATCAGGTGAGAGTCTGCGCTTATAAGGGTGAGGAACTTTCTGCCTATGCCACCGCCACTGTGAAGACCATGCAGGAGGAGGTAGATATGGTGGATGTGAACAACTATGAGGCCGACTACACATGGAAGGGTGGTGACAACACCTGGGATACCACAGCCGACGCTTGGGAGGAAGGTCTTTATACCGACGGGTCGAAAGTGCTCTTCGACATCGATGCCGATGCCACGGTGACGCTCAACGACGCCGTGTCGCCCGCCGTCGTAGTGGTGAAAGGCGCTGCAGGCCTCACCCTGTCAGGCACAGGCAAGATCAGCGGCAGCGGTTCGGTGAACAAGGCCGGCAGCGGTTCGCTGACGCTCGGCTCGCAAAACGACTACACTGGCGCCACCGTGCTCCGTGGCGGAGAGATTGTCATCTCGAAGTTGGCCAACGGCGGTGCTGCCAGTTCGATAGGCGCCAGCCTCGACTATCCCCAGAACTGGGTTTGGTATGGCGGCACATGGCGCTACACCGGCAGTTCGGCGTCTACCAACCGCGGTGCCGCTATCTATAAGGATAGCGAACTGAATATCCAGAACAACGCCACCTTGAGCATGAGCGGTGTCATGGAGGGGGAGGGTGGACTGACCCTCTCGGGCAAAGGCACACTGACACCCACCCACAAACAATTCTTCTCCTATCGTGGCCCCACGGTGCTCAAAGGCGGCTTGCTGAAAATTTCCGGTGTCTCCTCTCTCTGGACGGACAAGATCTGCAATCTTGGCTCCAGCTCGAAACTCGTACTCGCAGGAGGTGAACTGCGCACACAGGATCCCAACGACAACTATGCCACTTATGACTTCCCCATAGAAGTGATGGCCGACACCTATTCAAAGGTCTATTTCTGCCGCAACTGTTCTATCAAGAGCAATGTGAGCGGTTCGGGCACCGTGGAATGGGAGGTCAACTGGGTGCGTGAATACATCAACGGCGACTGGAGCAATTTCTACGGCACGTTGGTGGTCAACGGCACCGGTGGGTCGACCGGGTCGCAACTCATGCTCAACAACAGCACCTATAAGGGCATGCCCAACAATACCCTCTATCTGAAAGGTGCCGCACGCATCATCTATTGGCCCACCAATGGTGAGATGCACCTCGGAGGCCTCAGCGGTGATGCCGGCACGTTCCTCAGCGGGTCGAGCAAGAACACCGCTGGCCACACGATGACCTGGCATGTGGGCAACGCCAATACCGACGAGACCTTTGCCGGCGTGATTGACAACTGCGCCAGCAGCACTGCCTCGAAATATGACGGCACGACGAATATCATCAAGGAGGGCGACGGCATCTGGCGCCTCACAGGTACCAATATCTACAGTGGCTACACTATCGTCAATGGCGGTAAACTCATCGTCAACGGCAAGAACAACGGCAAGGGGGCGGTGACGGTGAATGCCGACTGCACCCTGGGCGGCACCGGTACGATTGCCGGAAACGTCACAGTCAAGGAGGCAGGCATCATACAGCCCGGCGATGAGACCATAGACGGAAAGAAACTCTCCCTGGGCGGTCAGCTGACCGTGTCGAAGGGTGGTGTGGTGAGCATCCCCGCCGACCGTGAGACCTGCAACACCCTTGCTGTGAAAGGGAATGTGACGTTGGCTGAGGGTGCAGTGCTCATGTTGGCCGACGGCAAGTTTGAGGAAGCTCCCTACAACGCTACAGAGTATCAAGTGCTTGACGTGACAGGCAACCTCAGCGGCACGTTCGCTGAGATCCTGCCCGCTCAGCCTGGAGAGGGACAGACCTGGGACCTCAGCCGACTCTACTCCGACGGTATTGTCAAGGTGGTGGGCGGTGAGGACAACCCCAACACCAAACCCGATGATCCCAACACCGAAAAAGAGATGAAGACCGCCCTGCTCACTTGGGGCAATATGTCGACCGACTCTTATGACAACAGCGGCGTGAACAACATGCTCGTGGGTGTGGTGGACGATGATGCAGAGGACTTCTCGATGGTCATCACCGGCAACCTGACGAAATACTACAGCGCGGCAGACAAAATCAATGTCGTCTATAACGGAAATACGCTCAACCGCACGACCATCAAGTGCTCCAACGGCGCTGAGAACACTGTCTTCCTGCCAAAGAAGGCAAAGGCCACCAAAATCACCCTGTGGAGCTATACCAATGTCTCTTCCCCCAACCGCACCAGTTACTGGGCACAGGTGGGCGGAGAGACCTACACTGCCGAAAACTCGGTCATCCTGCAGGTCTCGAAGAATACCAGTTCGCCCGACTGCGTGAGTTTCACGCTGCCCGACCTGCCTGACGCTGTCACTTTCCGCAATACCGGTGAGCAGCAGTGTGTCATCGTAGGCATCGAATACTACATCGATAATGCCACCGGCATCGAGGCTGTCGCACCTGCGTCGGCACCGCAGCGGGTGGAATACTACACCGTCACAGGAGAGCGCGTCAATACTCCCTCATCCGGTATTTACCTGATGCGTATTGTCATGAAAGACGGCAGGGCCGTCACCCGTAAGGTGGTGCTTTAACTCTTAGTTATTCCACCTGCCGCTTTCTCGCACATAGATGCTTCCGGGGCGTGCTGCCATGCAGCACGCCCCGGCTCATTTTTGTATGTATAGCTATGTGCGGCTTTTCGAGTCGGCCCAATACATGCCCGCCAGGATGAGTACGGTGCCGATGATGAAAAAGGGAGTGATTTGCTCGCTGAGTATCCACCATGCGAAGATAATAGTGGTGATGGGGTTGAAATACACCCAGTTGGTGGCGCTCACGGCACCTAATTGGCGGATGACCCAATTCCACGCCACGAAGCAGATCAGCGAGGCTACGCAACTCAAAAAGAGCAGGTTGGCCAGTATGCGGGGCTGCAAAATAATGGCGATGGCGGGCATTCCTGGATAGACGATATAGTAGGGGAGGATGGTGACCAGCCCGTAGAAAAACACTTTTCGTGTGATAAAGACCGTGGAATAATCGTAGGTCACCAGTCGCATCATCAGGGAATAGAAGGCCCAGCAGACGCAAGCGGTGAAAGCAAGCAGGTCGCCCAACGGTGAGAGGTGCAGCACGAAGTGTCCGTTGAGCACCACTGTGGCCATCCCCAGGCAGGCGGTGAGAGAGCCTGCCAATTGTCTTCTCGTGATTCTCTCAGTTCGATAGAACAGGCGGAACACCAGCATGGTGACTAACGGACAGGTGCATACGATGAGCGATGTGTTGGTGGCTGTGGTATGCAGCATGGCGGCATTCTCTGAGAGGAAATACAGCGACCCGCCGGTCAGTCCCAGTGCGGCCATGATGAGTTCTTCGCGCCATGAGCGGCTGAGGAGTGTTAGCCGTGTGCCTTTTCTTCGGGCGTTGACCATCTCGAGGAAGAGGAGCATGACGTAGGCGATGATGAACCGCAAAGTGAAAATCTGTGCTGGTGAGATGCCGTTGTTGAGCAGCAGTTTGGTGAACACAAACGTGCTTCCCCAAATGGCCACCACAGTCAGTGCCACCAGGTGGGCGGTGAGTCGGCTGCCGGTTGTCAGCATAGAGGTTTTTGTCGCTTAGCGATGGTCAGTTTCGTCCAAGGATGATGTTGACAATTTGCATAATGTCGGTCACGGTGATGGTTTCGTTCTCATCGCAATCGGCATTGCGGAAGATGAAAACTTTATTTTCCCTACTGAGGAGATAGTTTACCACCACCATGATGTCGGTGACGTTAACGCTCTTGTCGCCGTTGGCATCACCCCTGAGATAGTCGGAATCATCGTCACCGGCCTTGACGAATCCTATCTCGTCGGCAGGGGCATCCAGGCCGCTGACATCCAGATAGCAGGTGTTGTTGACGATATAGGGCAATGGCTGGTCGCCTTCGCTGTAGTTCTTGTTGACGAAATTACCTTTGTCGTCGCTGAGGATTCTCATGGTGCCGGCATCGAAGGCGGTGCGGATTTGTTCGATGGTCTGAGATTCGTTGTTCAGCCAGATTTCACCCTTGAGCAGATTGGGAGAAATGGGCTCCAAATCATCGAAGATAGGCATGAGGCGGTTCTGCGCGGGATGAGTGGAGTTGCACTCAAGCACCACGGCAGTGTAGGCCGGCACTTTGTTGTCGGGGACAGGTTTGAAATGTGCCAGGCCTTCCTCCGTCATCTTATCAATGGTATAGGCTTTGACACCGTCGCGGCACTCATAGGGGAAGGCGGTGTACATGGTGGTGTAGTATTTGCCGTTTTTGAGGGTGCCGGCCGACGGTTGTGCCCCGAAATAGTTCTCGCTGAAATTCTCCTCATCGATGATGCGGAAGTTCCATACATAGTCTTGGTTGTAGTTCCAGCGGTTCCAGATGCCTGGATGGTGGATTTCTCCAATTTTCTCCATGTGCTCCCGGCCAGTCTCAGCATATCCGTGGTCTTTCAGGTATCCGGTGAATCCGCGATGGTTGGCAAAGATGAAATACCCCTTGTCGAGATAGTGCTCCACAGTGAAATAGCGGCTTCCGATATTCATCGTGTTTGCCCCCTGGGCCTCGATGATCACATCGTTGAGTCCTCCTGTGCCATTGCTCTGGCCCGTCACTTTCAGGATGAAGGCCGGTGATGAGCAGGTACGCTCGGTTTTGTCGGTCAGCATCATCGAGTTTTTGAAATAGCGCTGGTCAGTGCCAAAGGTAGTCTCCGTGTTGCCGATGACGCCGAACATGCGCCCCGTACCCACATTCTCCATGAGGATATAGATGCCTTTTGTGTCGGTCTGCTTGGGCTCGAAGACGGCGGTGTAGGTGCCCTTTGTGGCGTTGGAGGCTTCCAACGTCAGCGGGTTGGTGGTGATGAGTTTGGTGGCATTGTTGCGCCGCCAGCCCTTGAATGAGCCGGAGAGTTTGTCGGCGGTGGCGGTGAGTGTCACCACATCTCCGGCAACATTGCTCGGCAAGTCGTTCGACACGGTGCCTAAAGTCTCGTCGGAGGATACTGCGTAAATCAATCCAATAGGTGCGAAATGGGCAATATAGTTGCAGATTTTCGGATTCTGCATGTCGGTGTTGTTGACTGTCACCAGGTCGGTGGTGTTTCTGGCATGGCTGAAGGTGACCTCGTTGTTGCCTTCTTTCCGTGTCCAATGGGTGAAGGTGTATCCTTCTTCTGCCTTGGCATAGAGATGAGCTGTCGCAGAGACGGTGACCACATTGACGAGTGCACCTTGCGAAATGACTGACGTGCCAAAGTGACTGCTGTATTTGATTTTCTCAACGTCTACCTCCTTGTCGGAAGCGTACACTTTGCCTTGCCCTGTGGGAGAGGCATCGGCGACGAACTTATAATAGAACGTGGGACCTCCGGTATTGGCGGAAACATGGAGTAAAAGAATCCAGAGAAAGGATGATATCAGTAATAGTTTCTTCATAATCTTTGTTTCAGAGTTGCTTGTTCATTGCTTCGGAGTTGCTTCTTTATAGCTTCGGAGATGCTTCTTTATAACTTCGGAGATGCTTGGCTTTTCGCATTTGGTGGCAAAGTTACGAAAAATCGAGCGAAGAACAAAATGAACTTGTTCATTTTTTATTCCGAGATGGAGTAACTTCGCCGAAGGCAGAGTACGAAAAATCGAGCGAAGAACACGATTTTGTCCTTAAGCGGACAAAATCTTCAGAACTTGTTCATTTTTTATTCCGAGATGTAGTAACTTCGCCGAAGGCAGAAAAAATAGGTTTTACAACTGCTGTTAAAAGTGATAGCCATCACCTAAAAAATATGTTGTCAACGGCTAAAAATATAAAAAAAATGATTAATTTTGCAATCAGATAGACTAATCGCTATACACAGCCGACAAATCAGCTACTTATAAACATTCAATAATAACCTAAATGACAAACAAAACAACTCTACTGACATTGCTTTGCATGTTCTATGCAAGCATGTTTGTCGTGTCTTGCCGTGACATCGCCGACGACGACCATTACAAGTCGCCCGACTGGCTCAAGGGCAATGCATGGCAAGTGATGGAGGACGAGGGAAACCACACGATGTTTCTCAAGGCGATAGAGCTGACAGGGTTCAAACCCATCGTCAGTGGCCAGAGCGTCCTCACCGTCATGGCTCCCAACGACGAGGCATGGCAGCGGTTCCTGCAAGAGAAAGGCTACGCTTCGGTGGAAGATTTTTATGCCAAGGATCCCGCTTATCTGAAAAAGACCGTGGGCTACCATCTGATGTACTACGCCTATGATTGGCAGAAGATGGTCAACTTCCGCCCGAATGAGGGTGATGGAGCCACCGATGAGCAGAAGCAGGTCGCAGCAGGTCTCTATTACAAGCACCGCACCCGCAGTGCTGACGACATGGAGCAGATGCGCGGCAAACTCAACGGTGTGGACACCACCGTCACCGTCTATCACTATGAGCGCTACCTGCCTGTGCTCAGTCACATGATGTTCAGCACGAAAGGTATCGACGCGAAGGCCAACTATGAGTACTTCTTCCCCAAGAGTACGTGGACGGGCGGCAGCAACGGTTTCAACGTGTCGAATGCCAGTGTGACCGATGAGAATGCCGTGGTGACCGACAATGGCTATCTCTATCACGTCAACCAGGTGATTTCCCCGCTGGAGACCATTTACACCACCCTGAAAAGCAATCCCAACTACAGCGACTTCATCGGTCTTTACGACACCTACGCTGAGTTTGCCGAGGCCGACCAAGAGACCAGCACCAGTATCGGACGTGTGGTCTACACGCTCACGCATGGCGCACTTCCAAATATCGCCTGTGAGTGGCCGGTGACCAATTTCCGGCAGATGTCGATGCTGGAGCGGGTAGGGTATACCATTCTCGCTCCCTCCAACCAGGCCATCAACCATTTCTTCTCCAACTATTGGAAACCTGAGAGGGGCTACCGCTCGCTCAACGACCTCGACCCGCTTATTCTGCAATATTTCATCATGCAGTCGTTTGCCGATGAGGAGGATCCCGTGTTTCCCGAGGAGATTGACAAAGGGCTGGTCAAGACCGCTTACGGCACCCCTGTCAATATCAATACTGCACAGGTGGACGACCGGCTGTTCTGTGAGAACGGCGTGGTCTACGGCATGAACAACATGAGTGCGCCGGCCATCTTCTCGTCGGTAGTGGGACCCGCTTTCTGCGACACCACCTATCAGTGTTTCATGTATGCCCTCGACAAGAGCGAGCTTGTGCTCTCCCTGGCATCCGACAAGTCGGAGTTTGTCACTCTTATGCCGAGCAATATGCAGTTCAACCATAATGAGCCTGAGATGAGACTCAATACCACCACTGCAGGGCGCAATCTTGAGGTCTACAGCGACGTGGACGGCAACTTTGCCAACATGGGTTCGGGGCAGGCTCGCAGTATCGTCAATATGCACACTGCATCCAACATCTCCGAACTGAGTACCAGTGGTATCCAGGTGGTGGAGACAAATACTGCCTTCAACTATTGGTTTGTCAGCGACGGGAAAATCACAACCAGCGCCCTCTTCAACGAGCAGTTGAGCCCAGTCTATCAAGGCAATCCCTTCGTGAGCTTCCATGAGATTGGCAATGACGGGCAGCGCTGGAGCAACGGCCGCGCCTATGCCTACGACTACGACAAACTGTTCGCCGAGGCTTCGGGCGACGGGTTGACCCACCGTCTGGCTGTGGGCAACGACCGTAACTATGAATACTATCTCTTCGCCCAGCTGCTGCAGAAGGCAGGTCTGGTGCAGAACGGCGGCATGCCAACGCTCACCAGCGACGACACCCGCTATTTGGTCTTCGTGCCCACCAACGAGGCCATCAAAAACAATATCTCGCAGATACCTGGATGCTCGGCACTGAAAGTGGCCGACGACTACACCCTCACCGGCAACGTCTCTTCGACCAACAAGACGCTGCTGGCCAACTATCTGCGCAACTACTTCGTTTCCTCGCTGATGAACACCATCACGAGCTATCCCTATCCCGGTTCGTCGTGCCAGGGCACTTTCTACACGATGGGTACCGAGCAGATGGTCATCACCGAACGCTCTGGACGCCTCATGGTTGGCTTCGGCGCAGACTCCATGGTGGCTGTCAGCGACAAGTACCATTGTCTGCCTTTCGCTTTCGCCGACGGATGCATGCACTTCATCGATGGCTTGCTGGATACGAATCTCGAAGGAACCCATTAATCTTTGAACGCCATGAAGCAGAATAGAATATATATCATCCTTGCCTTGCTGTTGTGTTCGATAGGCATGACAGCTCAGGAGAAAGTGCTGACGGGTAAGGTGACAGAGCGACTTGAAAATGGCACCGAAGACCCCATTATCGGTGCCAACGTGGTGCTCGTCAACAACCAGAACCGATATATCAAAGGTGCCGTCACCGACATCGACGGCAATTATATGCTGCAAGTGCCTGCCGATGCAAAGAACATCAAGGTGAGAGCCACCTACATCGGCATGAAGACCAAGACAGTGAACTATACCGGTCAGACCGAAATCAATTTCTCTATGGAGAGTGAGACAGTGCTGCAGGAAGTCGTCGTCACCGGCGCACGCGGAGGACGCGACGGCATGGGCATCTCACGACTCGAGCAGACCTCTGCCGTGCAGAAGGTCGACCTCTCGGCCATCGTCGAGACCTCGCCCGTCACATCCGTCGAGGAGGCCCTGCAGGGTCAGATTGCCGGTCTTGATATCAACCTTGGTGGCGACCCGGGCGCACGCAGCAGTATCCGTATCCGCGGTACCAGTTCGCTGAGCGCTTCCAATGAGCCGCTCATCGTCATCGACGGAGTGCCTCAGGATGTCGACATCACCGACGATTTCAACTTCTCTACCGCCAATGAGGAAGACTTCGGAGCGCTGCTCAACATCGCCCCGGCCAACATCGAGAGCATCGAGGTGCTCAAGGATGCCTCTGCCACTGCCATCTACGGTACCAAGGGCGCCAACGGCGTGCTCCTCATCAATACCAAGCGCGGTTCGACGGGTAAGACCAAGTTCTCCTTCTCGTCGAAGTTCACTGCGAAGAAAGAGCCTGAGAGCATCCCTCTGCTCAACGGCGCGCAGTATGTCTCGCTCATGCAGGACGCCATCTGGAACGCCGCCAACGCCAAGGGCATCAGCAATGCCAGCAATGAGATGAACATGCTGTTCAACAACCCAGAAATCAACTACGACCCCAGCTACCGTTACTATGACGAGTACAACGTAGACACCGACTGGCTTGAGGCCGTCAAGCAGGATGCCATCATCACCGACAACAACTTCTCGATGACCGGCGGTGGTGAGAAAGCCGTCTACAAGTTCAATCTCGGCTACTACGACGAGCAGGGCACCACCGTGGGGACGGGCGTGCAGCGCCTCTCTACTGGCTTGAAGGTGACCTACAACTTCAGCGACCGTCTTCGCGTGCGTACCGATTTCTCTTTCTCCAACACCAACAAGGACGCCAACGCGCTCAGTTCGGTGCGCAGCATCGCCATGCAGAAGATGCCCAACATGAGTCCCTATTGGATTGATGACGTGACAAAGAAACCCACCGATGTCTATTTCTCACGCGACGAGGATTTCCAGGGAGCCTTCACAAGTACTGGCAGTTCGAGCATCGGCTCGGCCAACTACAATCCAGTGGCCATGGTGAAGGAAGGTTACAACAAGACGACGCAGCGCGATGAGAAGATGACCATCACCCTGCAGTACGACTTCCCCTTCCATCTGCAATATCAGGGATGGGTGTCGCTCAACATGCGTACGACCAAGAACAAGCAGTTCCTCCCGCAGGAAGCCACGGGCGTGCTATGGACCAGCAGCCTGGCCAACATGAGTGTGGATGCCACCACCGATGCTTTCGCCCTGCAGTCGGAGAACAAACTCATCTACAACAATACCTTTGCTGAGAAGCACAAGATTATCGCTACCGGACTGATCAAGACCTCCGACAACGAGAGCTTCAGCTACTCGAGCAGCACCTACGGCAATGCCTCTGCCAATCTGAGCGACCCTGTGGTGGGCAGTGTGGTGCGTTCGTCGGGTTCGGGCAACTCCGAGCGCCGCTCTATCTCAATGATCGGGCAGGCAGTCTATTCCTTCGACAACCGCTATGTGATCCGCGGCACCATCAACCATGAAGGCAACTCCACCATGGGTAAGGAGAAAAGGTGGGGCACATTCCCCGCTTTCGGTGCCTCATGGAATATTGAGCAAGAGCACTTCTGGAGCGACAGTTTCAAGAAATGGTTCAATGAGGGCAAGGTGCGTTTCGGCTACGGATGGTCGGGCACGTCACCCTCGGGTGCTTCCATCTATCTCGGTGCCTACAAGAGCCTGGGCCAGTATATGAACATGGCTGCCATCACCCCCGACCGCATGCAGCTCGACAACCTGAAGTGGGAGACCACCCGTGAAATGGACTTCGGTATCGACCTCAGGCTTTTCAATAAACTCACCTTCACGTTCGACTACTATGACAAGCAGACGAGCGACATGCTCCTTAAGGACACCAAGTTGCCTGCCTCCACCGGCTACAGTTCGGTGAAGTACATCAACTCCGGTAAGATGAGCAACAAGGGTGTGGAGCTGAGGTTTGAGTATCAGATTTTCCACAACAAGGACTGGACCATCTCGGCCAACGCCAACGTGAGCCGTAATATAAATAAGGTAAAAGAGTTGCCCAGCACATGGGTGATGGACAATTACTCCTTCGGCAACGGCAACTATGCGCTGCGTATCGTGGAGAATGCTCCCGTGGGCTCCTTCTACGGCTATAAGTATCTCGGCGTCTACCAGAACACCACCGACACCTATGCCCACGACGCACAGGGCAACGTGATGTATGACTGGCAAGGCAATGTCATCACCATGAAAAACGGTACGGTTCAGACATATCCTGGCGATGCCAAATACGAGGATGTGAACCACGATGGTGTCATCAACGAGAACGACATCGTGTATCTGGGCAACTCCAACCCGAAATTCTTCGGTGGCGGCGGTTTCCAGGTGAGATGGAAAGACCTCACACTCACCACCTTCTTTTACGGACGCTACGGACAGAAGGTGATCAACGGCGCCCGTATCTCTCTCGAGAACATGTATGGGAAGAACAACCAGAGTACCGCCGTGCTTCACCGCTGGCGTGCTGAGGGCGACAATACCGATATCCCCCGCGCCCTCTATGGTATGGGCTACAACTATCTGGGCAGCGACCGCTTCGTGGAGGACGCTTCGTTCCTCCGTCTCAAGACGCTCTCGCTCAGTTACAATGTGCCTAAGAAATGGCTGAAGAATTATGGCATCAGCAAACTCAACGTATTCGTCACAGGATACGACCTCTTCACTTGGACAGGCTACAAGGGACAGGATCCCGAGGTTTCCATGCCGTCGGCCACCTCGTTGGTGAGAGACAATGCCACCACCCCGGTGTCGCGTCGTTTCGCTGTAGGTCTTAATCTCGACTTTTAATCCCTAAGAAAATGAAGAAGAATCTATTATCCATCATCATACTCTCGGCCGTCACCCTCACGACCACCACATCGTGCAACGACTGGCTCGACATCCTGCCCAACAATGAGCAGGTGACCGACGACTACTGGAAGTCGAAAGAGGACGTGGAGGCCGTCATCGCCTCCGGATATTACTATATGCGCCAATGTGTGCCCACCTTCATCAAATGGGGTGAACTCAGGGGCGGCTCGATCTACACCATCAACACGTCAGAGGCCAAGTTGCAAGACTTCAATATGACCCCCAGCCATTCACTCTGCGACTGGTCGACAGTATACAAGGTGATCGGAATGGCCAACTCTGTCATTCTCTATGCCCCCGACGTGAAGGACGACACCTATTATGACGCCATCCTCAACTCGCACTTGGCAGAGGCCTACTTCCTCAGGGCCTACTGCTATCTGCTCCTGGTGAAAAACTTCAAGGAGGTGCCGCTGGTGATGCAAGCCTACGTCAACGACAACGCCAGCTTCGACCTGGCCAAGTCGACAGAGAATGAGATTATCGCACAAATCAAGGAGGATGTCAAGACAGCCCTCGCCACCGGTGCCGCCAAAGGCACCTACGAGGAAGAGTGGCAGACGAAGGGCCGCGTGACCAAGTGGGCACTCTACGCCCTCATGGCCGATGCCTGCCTCTGGAGTGAGGACTACGACCAGTGCATCGAGTACTGCGACATGATTCTCCACGCCACCGATGCTTTCCGTCCGGTGTTCATGACCAATACCAACGACTGGTATACCATGTTCTATCCAGGCAACAGCAATGAGTCAATCCTTGAGCTCAACTGGGACTACTCCCAGAATCAGACCAACAATTTCAATTCGCTCTTCACCCTCACTGTCTCGACACCTCTCAGGCCTACCACGAGAGCCACGGAGAAGATGAAGGAAGAGACACAGGCGCTCAAGGACGGCGGACTGACCGAAGACGGTCGTATGGGCCGTATGTTGCTGGCCACCTATGTGCCCGACAACGGTCAGGCAATAGGATGGCCCTCCTCCAATCAGTATTACATCTGGAAATACTACGGCACCGACGTGCCCGATATCACCGGCGGCGCACGCGCCCATCAGGACGCCAACTTCATCATCTACCGCGTGGCCGAGATTATGCTCATGAAGGCGCAGGCACTCACGATGAAGGGCCAGGGCTCCTGGACGGAGGCCGTCAGCCTGATCAACCGTGTGCGCAAGCGCGCCGCCCTGTCCAACTTCAAGGACATCGACACGCAGTCGGCCGAGGCTCCTGCACAGATTTCCCAACTCGACGAGATGACGCTCCTCGACGAGATCCTCGACCAGAAGGAGCTCGAGCTGATGGGCGAGGCCAAGCGCTGGTACGACATCCTTTGGCTGGGCAGAATCGGCGGTGGCAAATACAAGACACAGTTCATCAACAAGGTGGTGGAGGGCAACCAGACCACCAACCAGCAGTGGATCCGTTCGGTGCTTCAAGACCCGAATGCCTGGTATATGCCTATCCCGCAGGCTGATATCGAGCACAACAAGTTGCTGGAGCAGAACCCCTATTATTCTTCAACAAAGTAAGGAAAGGAGACGAAAGAATGAATATCATCAGCAATATCACAAGAAAAACAATCGGCGTGGCTGCCATTGCCATGCTCTTTGCCGCCTGCGACAAGGACGTGTTCGACATCAACACCGATCCCTTCAAGGACGAGGTCTACTCCACCACGTTGCTGTCGCCTATCGCCTCTTTCCTTGCTGAGCAAGAGGGGTATGGTGAGTACGTGAAGCTGCTCAACTATTCCAATATGTTCAACGCGCTCAACCAGTCGTCGTCGGGCACCAGCTTCACGGCTTTCGTCCCCAACGACGAGGCTATGCGCGAGTTCTACAGGCGCCGCGGTGTCGACAGCCTTGAGCAGTTGTCCAAGGAATATGCCCGCCAGTTCGTGCTCTATCACACCGTCAAGGATTCCATCCTGCCCGAGTCGTTCGTGCAGAAAAAGTCGGTGCAGAACCTCAGCGGCGACGTTATCAATATCCGTATCGACTCCCTCAATGCCGGACAGGCCATCCTCAATGATGAGGGTAGGGTAGTGGAGATGGGCCTGAGTGCCTACAACGGCAAGGTGTATGTCCTGTCATCAGCCATGACGCCCCTCGTGGAGACCGTCTACGACAGGGTGATGGAGGGAGGACAGTCGACTATCATGGCCGAGGCTCTCCGCCAGACCGGATGGAGCGACAAACTGAGCGTGGTGGTGGATACCACGGTCAACGAGAGTCGCGAGAAGGTGATCACACACTATTACTACACCCTGCTTAACGTGACTGACGCCACCTTTGCCAAGGCAGGCATCAGCTCCTTCGACCAACTCAAGTCTACGCTGCGCAGTAATGACAACAACGGACTGAGCGAGGACTCTCTCCTGCGTGAGTATGTGGGCTACCACATCCTCGCCAACCAATACTCCACCGATGACTTGGGAGCCATGATGGGGTCGGACGTGACTCGCATCTGGAGTTCGTCGGCCATGAACCAGGTGTTCACCGTCAGTTATGATAGCCTCGCCACACAGGTGGCCGACAAGTATGTGCTCAATGCTTCGGGTGTCTCTGCCAAGTTTGTGCCGTCGGCCTCCAACGTGCTCGCCAAGAACGGTTATATCCACCAGCTCGACGGCTGGCTACCCGTATGGGAGCCTGAGCAGACTGCCGTGCTGTGGGACCTGGCCGACTATACCGAGGTGAAGAACCTTGTGGATGCAGAGTTTTATCAGCCGTCCGAGCCCACTGCCTCGGAACAGCGCTTCCGCATCGCCACGGCCTCATGCTTTGAGTATGAGATGGGCGAGGCGGGGTCGAAAAACCGCAACTACAGCGATATCGACTATGTGACCTGCCGCAGCAATATGAAGAATGCCCACAACAACGACCGTGTGGTGTTCAATATCGGATATATGGGCAAGGCCTCGATGCGCACACCCACCATCGTCCGCGGCAAGTACAAGGTGGAACTCACCATCATCTTCATGACAGGCAACAACTTCATGAGGCAGCAGTCCGACGGCAATGGAGGCATGCTGAAGATGGCTTTCGACGACAAAGAGGAATACACCATCTTCACGGCACCCTACACCAAGGTGACCAGTGCCCTGCCAGGTGTCTATACCAGTACGCTCTACGAGGAAATCGAGTTCCCCGAGACCGCCTCTCACAACTTCAGTTTTATCGTGCTCGACCCCGCCGCCAGCACCAACAGCAACTTCAGTTTGCAGTTTGACTGCATCAAGTTTACTCCGATCGATTAAAACAGCATCAAGTTATGAAGACTATCAATCAATCATACATCCTGCTCATGGCGCTGGGCATGCTCGTCTCGTGCTCAGAACTCGAGGATAACGACCATTACGGCAACTCGGAGACGACCATCTCCAACAACGAGTTGAAAATCGTCGACATGACGTCGCAGCAATATATCGACAGCCGCAGCGACCTGTCGAGCATGAACAGTCTTTTCGCCAGTCAGGGCATCTATAAGGAACTCGACGAGAAAGGGCAGTTGAGCACCATGCTTGTGGTGACCAACGACCATTTCCGCCAGCCAGAGGAGAAGGTGGAGTTCGTCACCAGATCGCATGTGAGCGATATCTCCATCTCGCCTGCCAACCTCGAGGACGGCACACGTCTCATGATGTGGCACGGCAAATATGTCAATGTCAGCATCGACGCCATCGGACAGGAAGGCAATATCGTAGACCATATCCTTTTCAATAACGGTGCTGTCAAGGAAGTGATCAAGACAAAGAGCGGATACATCTATGTCATCTCCGACATGATAGAGACACCCACGTCGCTCTACGACTATATCAACGATCTGCCCGACGACTACTCCATCTTCCGCGAGATGGTGCTCGCTTCCGGAGGCAAGGAGTTCGACCGTGCCAACAGCAAGGCCATCGGCATCAACGACCAAGGCAATACGGTCTACGACTCCGTGTTCATCTATCGCAACACCTTCTTCGAGGCGGTCAATTTCGACATGAACTCCGAGTCGCTCACCGCCACCATGCTCCTTCCTTCCAACAAAGTCATCAATGAGGCCTTGGAGGATGCCCATCAGCGTTTGGCCGAATGGGAAATGGAGAGGAGCGACAGTATTATGAAAGACTGGATTCTCAAGTCGTCGTTCTTTAATAAGAAATATGCACCCACCGAGATCCAGACTACCGAACAGCAGGACCTGAAGAGCATCTTCAGCACCCAGTGGCGTACCAATGTGCAGCAGGTGGACACTTCCGACCCCATGGAACTGTCCAACGGTGTCGTCTACAAGGTCACCAAACTGCATCTGCCCAACAACCTGCTCATGTATCGGTTGAAAGACTATTTCTACTATTACGAGAACTGTACCGACGAGCAGAAAGCCGCTTATTTCAAGGCTGTCAACCTCAACTTCAAGGAGTGTGCCACCGAGGTGGCGGCATGGACTCCGCTGGCAGGTGTCTGGCCCTATCATGAGAACCGTATCATCCGCTTCGACAAGCCCTCAGAGATTGCTGATGCCGACGGATTCCAACTCGATTTCACACCCATCAAGCTCAATGCCGACGGCACTGTGAAGCCCTATCTCTTCCCACCGGGAGCCTATCGCTTTGCCATGGGGTCGGTGCAGAACCAGGGCCTCGACATCGTGGCCATCATCTTTGCCGAAGGACAGGAGATAGCCCGCTCACGCGCCATCACATGGGGCACCACCACGGAGTTCCACTACGACCGCGGCACTACGCTCTCCAACACACATCCCGAGGGCTATGACGCCACCTATGTGCGCGAGGTGGGCGGCAACAGCAAGGCTGCCAACTATGACACCGACGGCGGACAGATGATCGATGAACTGGTCATCCCCGACGTGAAGGGTGACGGCTCTCCCGTGCAAATCGTCATGCGTCTCTCCTGCGCCACATGGGCGGGTAAGACCAATGTGAAGATTCATCACTGGTGCCTGAGGCCGACCATCAACAATTATTAACCCTTTGAACATTTTCCAATATGACCAATAATATGAAGAAACTGATATGGTGCATGGTGCTCACGGTGCTTGCCACTACTGGCGCCTATGCTCAGAAGTTGAGCGGACACGTCTATTCGTCGACCAGTCAGCCCATCGTCGACGCTGTCATCTCCAGTCAGGGATGCAAGACGGTGCGCACCGAGGGCGACGGCAGCTTCACCATCGAAGGAGTGACAAAGGGCAATGCTCTGACGGTGTGGCACGACGGATTTTTCCAGCGCAACGTCTATATAGAAGATCCTTCTGCCACCGACCTGGTGATTTATATGACAGAGGAGACGAAGAGTCGCTACAATGAGACCCTCGTCACCCCCTTCGAGACCTCACAGGGCAATATGTCGGCCAGCAGCATGGTGAATGTGAACCGCAAGGATTTCGCACTCGGCTCTCTCTCGGTGGAGAATGCCATCAAGGGCGAAGTGCCTGGTCTGCAGGTGGTCAACAAGAGCGGTATGACGGGCGAGGGTGCCTTCCTGCAACTCAGGGGTGTGCGCTCGCTGGTGGCAGACAATTCGCCGCTTATCGTCATCAATGGCGTGCCCTATATGCCCGACGCCAACCTCTCGCAGATTATCGGAGGGTACTCGCGATCCTTCTTCCAGGCACTCAACAATCTTGACGTGCGCAACATCACCGTCCTCAAGGGAGCCGAGGCGGCCGCTTACGGGTCGATGGGTTCCAATGGCGTCATCATGATAGAGACCGATCAGGCCAGTTCCTCCGACATGAACACACGTATCTCCTTCTCTGCCATCGCCGGCATGAACTGGAATTCGAAACGTGTGCCTCTCATGGGAGCATCCGACTACAAGAATTACCTCAGCGATATCGGCCTCACCTATTATCCCAATATGGAGGCTTTCTTCGCCGACTTCAATTTTCTCAGCGACCCGCAGGCCAACAAGTCGTATCTCTACCAATACGACACCGACTGGCAGGATGAAATCTTCCGCAACAGTTCGACCATGGACTATCTCTTCCGCGTGGAGGGTGGTGACAATATCGCCAAATACAACATCTCGCTGGGATACATGGGCGACCAGGGCACGATGAAGAACACCAACAGCGACCGCTACAACGCCCAGATCAACGCCTCTGTGCTCGTGAGCAAGAATTTCGAGATCAGGGCCAATATCAACACTTCCTATCTCAAGGGACAGTATCAGGAGCAGGGCCTCTCGCTGGAAACCAACCCGATGCTTGCCGCCTATCGCCGCTCGCCGCTGCTCAGTCCCTATAAGAGCGATATGTACGGCAACCTGATCAACACCTATGCCAGCTATTGGTTCGGAGCCATCGAGAACGAGGACTTCATCGTGAGTAATCCTCTGTCGCTGGTCAATACGATGACGGGCAAAAACCGCCAGTATGACATGAACATGAAACTCCATCTCATCTATGAGCCTGTGCGTAACCTCACGCTCAACGGCATCGTGGGCATGTATTACAACTACAACCAGGAGGAGGCTTTCATCCCCGGTATCAACAACGAGGATATCGTGCCTCTCTTCGACCAGTATGGAGAGTCGACCAACACCATCAGGGTGGGTACCAATCACTCCTTCAACATGTATTACAATGCCAACGCCGCCTACCGGCTCCGTCTTGGTGAGACGCACAAGCTCAACTTCAATCTCGGATGGCAGGCCACGACCACGTCCTATGAGTATGACGCCGGCTTCGGACGCAACTCCAACAACGACTTCTATCAGACCCTCGGCGACGCCCAGTCGTTGGGTAAGTATTTCTCCGGCTACAACAACAAGTGGAACTGGATGAATGTCTACGCTCATGCCGACTGGACTTTCAGCAACCTGGTCAAGGTGGGTGTCACCGCAGCTTTCGACGGAGCATCGTCCGTCGGCAAGGATGCCACCCGCATGTCGTTCTATCCTGCCGCCGATGTGGTGTTCATGGCCAAAAACCTACTCGCGCTCAACAAGGTGGGATGGCTCGACAAACTCAATGCGTACGCCAACTACACCATCACGGGCAACAGCCGCTATTCCTCCAAGTATGGCAAGTACTACTACACCTCCAACCCCTACCAGACCATTTCGGGCATCGTGAGGGCCAATGTGCCGAGCACCAATCTCAAGGCTGAGCACGACGCCACCTTCAACGTGGGTGTGGAGACAGCGGCATGGCACAACCGCATCATGTTGGGCTTAGGCTACTATTCCACAAAAGCCACCGATGTGCTCATCTCGGGCAACCGCTCGCCCATCCTCGGCTCAAGTGCCTACTTCAACAATGAGGCCGAACTGCAGTCGAGTGGTATCGAGTTGTCGTTGGCTTTCTCGCCTGTCTATACGAAAGATTTCAAATGGACCCTCGGAGGAAGCCTCTCCACACTGAGCAATGAGGTCAACTCTCTCGGCTCGCTCTCCGAAATTGTGAGCACACTCGCCGATGGAGCACAGGTCATCACACGCGTTGGTGAGAATCCATACGCTTTCTATGGTCTCCGCTCGCTGGGCATCTTCAAGACCACTGCAGAGGCTGAGGCTGCCAACCTCACCGCCAATGGCCAGAAATTCCAGGCTGGTGATGTCCACTATTTCGACAAGAACAACGACGGTGTGATTGATTCCGGCGACAGAGAGGTCATCGGGTCAGCCACCCCCGACATCTTCGGCTCTTTCTTCACTCGTTTCGAGTATAAGAATCTTGCCCTCGACCTGACTTTTGCCTACTCTATGGGCAACGATGCCTATAACGCCGTCAGAAGAATCAGCGAGTCGTCCAACGATTTCTCCAATCAAGCCGCATCCGTCAACCGCCGCTGGCTGATGGAAGGACAGAACACCGATATGCCCCGTGTGCACTACAATGACCGTGTGGGCAACAACGCCTTCAGCGACAGATGGATAGAGGATGCCAGCTATATCAAACTGAGGGATATCACGCTCAGCTACACTTGGAACAAGCCCATCTGGAACTTCATCCAGAGCGGCACACTCTTCGTGACAGGCCAGAATCTGCTCTGTTTCACCGACTATCTGGGCCTCGACCCCGAATACTCCTACTCCTACAGCCCGCTCATGCAGGGCGTAGACTATGCCAAGGCCACCGCTCCCCGCTCATTCAAGGTTGGCGTGAACCTGAGATTCTGATGAGACGGATATGAATACCACCAATCGAAAAAAGAAGAATATGAAACGGATCAACCCATTCATTTGCACGATATGCTTATTCGCCGGACTGCTCACCATGAGCGGATGCTCTGACTTCTGGGATCCTGAGACCGACGACGAGTTTAATGGTGACGAAGGCTTCTCCACCAACACAGAGATGTACACGGGCTTTCTCGGTATCATGACCAAGATGCAGGCCGTCGGCGACAAGGAAATTCTCCTCACCGAGGCCCGCGGCGAGCTCATTGAGCCTACCGACGAGTCGAACAATGAGCTGATAGCCCTCAACAACTACGACCAGAACCTGCAGACCAACTCCTATGCCAATCCGCAGGGGTATTATGAGGTGATTATCGCCTGCAACGACTATCTCAGCAACATGAGGGAATACCGCTCCCGCCCCAATGTGGATACGGAGGCATGGGAGTCGCTCGTCTCTTCCGCTTTGCGCGTGAAGGTATGGACCTACAAGACGCTGGCCGAGATCTACGGCCGGGCAGTGTGGTTCGACGATG
Source organism: uncultured Prevotellaceae bacterium (assembly GCA_902795605.1). Lineage (GTDB taxonomy): Bacteria > Bacteroidota > Bacteroidia > Bacteroidales > Bacteroidaceae > Prevotella. The sequence continues at coordinate 22,011 of CADBLU010000220.1, forward strand.
CCATCACCCAAGTCACTGACATCAAGCCGGGCGACAAGTTCCAGATGCTCGATCTCTCGCAACTCGTCGACAAGTGCCTGCAGACGCTCGACAACGGTTTTGAGGGCGTCTCCTCGCAGCTCGACATCGACTGGTATGAGTGGCTCGACCCCACGCATAGCGTGAGCCTCGCCAGCAGCCAGTACCGTAAGTGGAACTATATGACACCCCCCTATGCCGGACTCTATGCCGAACTGTGTCTGTGGAAAGGCGCTGTGCTCGATGCTTCCAGCCAAGATGCCTCATCCTATTACAAGAAGGCCGCCGACCTGCTTCTCCAGGCGCTGGGCAAACAAATCAACATCACCTCGGATCCGGGCTCCAATGTCTATTGGCTGCCGTCGGGCGCCACTCCAGGTCACTATAGTCCGATATGGAACAATGCCCAGCCCTATCCGTATGAGGCTGTGGCTGCCATCATCTACGACTATACGCACAACCAGACCAATACGTTGCTGAAGCATTTCTCCAACGAGTATCCCAATGAATACCTGTTGCGCCCGTCGGCCAAAGGAAAGGCACGCTTCACCGATGCCACCTTCAATCCCGGCGCCACTACCTCCGACACCCGCTACAAATGTGTCTTCGGCAACTCTTCGGGACAGGACTATATCTCCAAGTTCAGACCCGTGGGCAGTTCGGCCAGAGTCAATGCCTATCAAGACGACTGTCATATCTATATCTATCGTGCCACACAGTATCACATGATGCTCTGCGAGGCGCTCAACCATCTCAAGCGCTTCACAGCGATGAACGCCGTGCTCAACGCAGGTGTGAAAGCTGGAGACGCCGACGACTGCTTCCATGCTGAACTGCCGGAGTGGGAGGGCTTCGCCAGTACTGTCGATCCGACGAAGTGTGACTGGACAGGCACCGCCAACTGGGGCACACGCAGGTATCCGTCGCTGGGTATCCGAGGATGCTTCACCGGACTGATTCCCCGTGAGGTGAAGGACAATACCCATGAACTTGGCGAGACAGGCACCATCAAGTTCAACGACCTTGCACTGCTCGACGAGTCTATGTTGGAGTTTGCCGCCGAGGGAAAAGTCTATCCTATGATGAACCGCATGGCGGTACGCTATTCCGACGCCTCCATCGTGGCCGACAGGGTCTGCGGAAAGTACGAGGACGAGGCACTTGCCGCTTCTGTCAGAGGCAAGATCATGCAGGGCGACTATTGGGTGCCCTTTGACTTGATGTTCCAATAAACCGGGTTGTCGGCCGTCGGGCATGCCTTGGCAGAGTCCGGCGGCCGCCACATCATTTTGGTTCTCTTATCGAGATTTATTTTTCATCCATAAAACCAAACCTTATGAGAAAACTTTTTACTTCAATCATGCTTTTGGCATTGGCGCTCACTGCCAATGCTCAGGAAACCTATCGCAAGTCGTGGGACTTCACCAAGTGGAGTGCTGCCACGTACGAGAACTTGAAGGCTGAGTCGGCCAAGGGACCTACTACCGGTGCCTGGTCGGATGTGGAGAAGTCGTCTGCTACGGAGCCTACGGAACTTTCCAAAGACAACTGTTTCTGGGAAGTCACCGCGCAAGGCAATGCCGATGGCGCTACTCTCCAAGCCAATGGACAGGTGATTCCCGAACTCGAGGGATTGCTCTACACCAATACCACGGCACGCTCGCTGGCTATCGCCGTCAACTATCTGGAGCCTAACTCTTCAAGCTCTTTTGGCCCCTATCACGGCGCTTCCTACCTCTGGTTGGGCAGTTCGAAGAAGAACTATTTCGTCATTCCTCATGTGGCTCCTGGCACGACCATCAAGATGGGTGTGGAGTCGCATAAGTTGACTGATGCGCGTGGCGTGAACCTCTACTTGGGCCATGGCACCAGTGGCACTCAGCTCTTGGGACCCGACGGTAATTCCGTGGCTGCTCCCACTGAGTATCAGGACCAGGAGTGGCTGGTGCCTACAGATGCCGCCGACACTCCCAACGATGACGGCACCTACGATGTCCAGATCTACAACACCAACGGCTGCCACATCTACTACATCACCGTGGGTGAAGGTGATTCTCCCGCTGTGGAGGATGCCAAGAAAATCGGCTATCTCTTCAATGCCAGCAATGCCGAAGACTTCGCCTACGCATTCATCAGTGGCGACAGCCGCTTCGACGTGACTGATATTGACGTGGCTGCCACTCAGCCCACCGCTGAAGAGCTGCAGGCTTTCGACGCACTCGTCATCAGCCCCACCATCGCTGCCGACAATGCCTATCTGAGCACCATCAAGCAGGTCATCGCCTATGTGCCTGTGCTCAACCTCAACCCCAACCTCTATGAGGCCCTTGGCTACGGCAAGGCCGTGAAGACCGATACAGGCATCCTTACCATTGCCGATGCCGCCAACGCGGCCTTTGAGGGCTTCGACACGACTGCCGGCATCGAGTTGCTGACAGATGGTGGTATCACCGGTGTCGAACTCGGCGACTATTTCGCCAATGACGCTATTCTCGCCACTGCAGGTGAAGTAGTGGCCATGCACATGCACAACAAGACCCGCAACGCCTATATGCTTCTGCCGCTTCCGCTCGAGGATATGATGCTGATGGGCGAAGAGGCGCTCGTCAACCTGCCAGTGCAGGCTCTTGCCGCCGTGGCTGCCACGAAGAATACTGTGGTGGCTGTCAGCAAGCCCAACATCCAGCAGGAGAAGCAGGACGGACAGACCGTCGTGACCATCACCGCTGCCAACGCTGTTGCTATCTACTACACCACCGACGGTAGCGACCCCACCACCGCCAGCACTCTCTATGAGGGACCGTTTGCCCTTACTGAGGCTGCCACAGTGAAGGCCTTCGGTGTCGGCGACGGCTATCTCGACAGCCAGATTGCCGAAGCGGCTGTCACCATCATGGGCAAGGCCGAGGCACCTGTCATCACCGTGGCCCGCGAGGCCGGCAAGTCGGTGGTTACCATCACCGGCGTCACTGAAGGTGCTAACGTCTACTATAGTTTCCGCGAAACCAGCACCATCACGGAGTCGAAGGCTTATAGCGAGCCTATCGAACTCACTGTTCCTACGACCATCTACGCCTTCGCTGCCAGCGACGATTTCCTCACCTCCGACATCGTGTCGAAGTTCGTGGGTATCGATGGTATCGACAAGACCAATATTCGTTGGGACGTGTTGGCACACTTCGATGCCAATGCAGACGACTGGAAGGGCAAGGGTCAGCAGACCGACGACAGCGGTGCCATCATCAATGCCAACTACCTCTTCACTTGGGGTAAGAATGCCGGCACCTACTATGACCAGAGTAAGCCCATCGGCACTGTGGTCGGTTCAGAGGGACAAGACTCTACTGTCTATGAAATCGTGGAGCCTCAAATGCTCGAGGCCAACGGTTGGGTCGCCAAGTCGCGCGGCCAGGTGATGGTGTGGGAGAGCCTCAACCTGGGCTACAACATCGGCGACACCTCGATGCGTAATCCTGACAGTGCTGAGGATGTCATCGGCGTGAACGACACTGAGGGTATCACCCCCAATGCGCTGACCTTCGGCAAGCAGCCCAGCGACGGCCCGTTCAACGCCAGTCTTGAGACGACGGCCAAGTATGCCGGTCCGTTCGACGTCATCATCTATGCCGGCAACGGCAACGAGGGCGAG
>CADBLU010000221.1 GCA_902795605.1 uncultured Prevotellaceae bacterium
AGGGAATGAACAGACCGGTTGCAACACGATGACGGCCTCATGGGGGCATCTGGGATGCTTATGGGGACACAACGACCCTACAGCCGTCATTTACCTCCGCCCGTCGCGATATACGAAGAAATTCCTCGACGAAGAGTCGTATTTCACCCTCTGCGTGATGGACAAGTCGTTCAAGAAGCAGATGGCCTATCTGGGCAGCGTCTCCGGCCGCGACGAGGACAAAATCGCAAAAACCGGCCTCACACCTGTCTATGCCGACAATTCTGTCTATTTCAAGGAGGCTAAGCTGGTGCTGGTGTGCAAGAAACTCTACCAGTCGGAATTGCAGGAAAGCGGTTTCCTCTATCAGGGAACCATAGATGAAAGTTACCCCCAACGGGATTTTCATACTATGTATGTGGGTAAGATAGAGAAGGTGATGGTCCGTGATGACGAGTATTTGAAATAATGTTCTATTTACGAGTATTACAATAAACTTTATTTTGCTATGAAAAGAATTTCATTTGTATTGATGTTGCTGTTCGCCATACTGACAGTCAATGCCCAACAAAAAGGGTATGTGTGTACAGGAAACAATGTGAATGTGCGTAAAGGTCCCGGCAAGAGCTACGCCGTTTACGACATCGAAACAGGCCATAAACGTCAACTGTCAAAAGGAGATGTCGTAACAGACTGTGGAAAGAAAAAGAATGGGTTTTGCCTGATACAAGGACCATTGGAGTGGGGTGGAGATGAAAGAGACGGATGGGTGTCGGCACAATATCTCCGTCCTGTCACTCTTTGTCCCGAATGTGGCGGATATAAGGACGTAAATGTCGGTGAAATCGACATCGATCTGGCGACCTGTAAAAAATGTAATGGCAAGGGATATGTGAAATGATGGCCATCGACGTGGACACCTTGACGCCTGTTCTGTTTGGGAGCGCATTTGCAGATAGCCCTAAGAATCCTATGAGACAATAGTTCGCATGGAACATCTGACAAATATCAACGATATTGAACTGGCCCTGACACACAACCGTCTGTGCCTCTTCTTCATCAAGGCTCCCGACTGCGGTGTCTGCGACGTCATGCTAAATAGGGTAGGGCGACTGGCCGACAGTCGTCCCGCCCCTTACTCTTTCTTTACTGACATCCGCGAAGAACCACTGATAGCCGGCCGCTTCCTGGTCTTCTCCGGACCGACGGTGCTGTTGTTAGTGGATGGTAAGGAAGTCTATCGTGGCTCGGGATTCATCAACATGGAAGAACTTGAGATGAAAATAGAAGCCTTTTCTTCCGGAGCAGTTGTCGATAATGAAAAACAACACTAATCACACCTATGAAGAAGTTTTTGTCGTTGATGGTGATGGCATTCCTTGCCACAAATGTCATGCGTGCTGAAGTATGCGGGAACGATACAGTCTGTGCCGAGGGTGCATGGTGCTGGTTCGCCGACCCTCGCGCCCTGCACTATGAAAATGCCGATGGCAGCATCAATGCCACTTACATCGGGTATATCGACGTTCACGGGAACGTCAAAGCCACCCAGATGGATTTCCTTTCGGGAAAACGAACGGAAGTGCTTGTCAGAAGTTTTTTCCAACCCGATGACCACAACAACCCAACCTTCCTCGTGTTGCCTGATGAGCGTGTGATGATCTTTTATACCCGTCATACTGACGAGCGCCGCATCTGGTATCGCATCTCCACAAAAAAGGGGGACATCACCTCGCTCGGAGAGGAGAGATATATCGAGACCAACCACAACACCACATACCCGTCGCCCTTTATCCTCAGCGATGACCCGCAACATATCTATCTGTGTTGGCGAGGCATCAACTGGCATCCCACCATTGCACGTCTCACCATGCCCGACAAAAGCGACCATGTGACGGTGGACTTCGGTCCACGGCAGATGGTGCAGAGCACAGGGGCGAGACCCTACGCCAAGTATCATAGCAATGGGCGTGACAAAATCTATATGACTTACACCACCGGTCATCCAGACAATGAATGGCCGTGCTGGCTCTACCTCAATGTCATCGACATCAACACGATGCAGTTGCAGGACATCAAGGGCACGACGCTCTCCCGTCTCGACGGTCAGCCATTCAAGGTGAGCAAGAGCGAGGATTACAGACAACAATACCCGCTGACTCTCGTCGATGCTCCCGACAATGCCCGCGACTGGGTGTGGCAGATGACCACCGACAGCAAGGATTATCCCACGGTTGCCCTGACACGCATCAGCGAGGACAAGAACAGCCATCAATACCTTGTGGCTAAATGGACAGGCAAGAAATGGCGACTGTCAGAAATCGCCTATGGCGGCCATGCCTTCCATCAGAACTGGCAGCAAACGGAGAAATGCTACAGTGGCGGAATGGCTATCGACCCTAATGTTTCAGACGTGGTATATGTCTCGCTGCCCACCATGCCCGACGGCAAGGTGTCGGCCGACGGCACATACGAGATATGGAAGATGATCTTGAAACCGAACGGCATCGTGAAAAGCCGCACTCAGGTCACGTCTCTTTCGAAAAAGAACAATATCCGACCCTTTGTCATTCCTGGTAGGGGAGACACCCCGCTCCGGCTCTGCTGGATGAACGGCGATTATTACTACTGGATGGTCAACCGCCGGTTCCCGCAAGGATTTCCTACGTCCATCCGATGCGACTTCAACCTGCCGGAGCAAGAATATGGCGAGGTGGTCTATGCGAATCACGACTATCAGGGGCAGACCGTGGAGGTGGGACGCGACACGTTCATCAGCGTCACTGCCGACAATTATCTTTCACTTCGTATAGGACGGAAGGTCTACAGAAGCCAGTGCCGATTCTTGACATCCGACGACTGGGCACGTTTCTCCAATGGCACAGCTGGAGATGCCTGGCCTACACGCATCTCCTCGACAGAACTATTACTCACAAAGGAAGACGGTTGTTACGTTCTGAGGCGTGACGGAATGGTGGAAATAGTCGTAGACAGCAAATAGGGGAGACGTTGAGCAAACGCGAGACTTGAGATACTTATAAAAACGAGAATTATGCAGATACTACTCGCTTGCGCGAAAATCATGAATGAAACAACGGATACAAAAACTCCGTTTGTCTCCGAACCAAAGTTTCAAAAAGAAGCGGAGCGATTTGCCTTGCAGATGAGCCAGCGTAGCGTGGAGGAAATGATGGATATGTTCCACTGTAGCAGACAGTTAGCCATCGATAATAAGTTGAGATACGATCGGTTTTTTGCTGAGGATGAGCGTCTTCCCGCCATATTGGCATATTATGGACAGGTATATAAATATCTGAAATCCAATACTTTAAGCGAAACTGACTTCGCCTTTGCACAGCAACATCTATGGATAACGTCTTTTCTATACGGTTTGCTTCGTCCGCTGGATTTGATTCATCCATACCGTATGGAAGGCAAAGTGGTTCTTGATGGCAAAACCATGTTCAGCCATTGGAAACCATTACTGACAGACTTGTTGATAGATTCCGTCAAGGCAGATGATGGCATTCTTGTCCATCTGGCCACAGAGGAAATGCAGCACTTGTTCGACTGGAAGAAAGTCTGTAAAGAAGTGACAATCGTTCATCCACAATTTATGATAATGAAAAACGGCAAACTCAAATCCGTCACGGTCTATGCCAAAAGTTGCCGAGGAGCCATGACTCGTTTTATCATCAAGAATCAATTGGATTCTCCCGAGGAGCTTTGCAATTTCAAAAATGACGGTTTTGAATTCAAGCCACAATATGGTGATAAGACTCATCCTTATTATATTTTTGAATAATTCTGCGATTTTTGAACGAGAATCCTAAAATGATGACAAAAATCCTCTTTTTGCATCATTTAATATGAAGTCTGACGTATTGCCGGGGGCTTCTCAAATCATTCAAAAATTCTCTTCACCATATTTCAACATAATCAATGTTATGATAAATAGAATATTTGATTATGTTGGCATCCGGAAATAGACTATATCCCCCCACCAACAAAGATTTCGTTCTGCCACAGAACATGTTTGGCGTTCGGACATGCATAATGCAAGTCCCTACTGCTTGCCTTACAATATGAAAAAATCCTCAGATTTTTGTTAGGTATAGGTATAACAAAGTATATTTTTCATATGAAAACGGTTATCTTTGTCCCCGAATTGTGAAACTTATTAAAATAATCAACTTACGCTAAATGAGAAAAAAACTTCCAATAGACATTGATCTGGATATAAAACAGAGGAATGAAGTGCCACTTCCGTGTAGGAAAAGGCATCATTGAGGTCAATCCAGACTTGTGTGAAGACATCAGCGATAAGGAATTAGAGGAACGACTCCGTGTGGAGGTCATCCGCATCTTGTTGAAGCATCCCTACGACCGCCAGCCAGAAGGTTGCGGAGTCACGGCAAGAGCGCTCGGCAGCAACTGCGTCATTGGCGATTCCTACCAGCTTCAGAAGGTTGAGATTGAGAAACCGGAAGACTTTAAGTTGCCTCCTAAAGGACACTTCGAGTTCTACGCCCGCTGCATACAGAAAATTCTCCAGAATATGGAAGGACAAGGGCAGCCAGACGAATACTCCGAGGATTACAATCAAAACCAAGACGAAGGCAGTGGGGGCAGTGAGGACAACTTCGGCAAGGAATATGCAGACATCGCCGCAAACTGGCAACAAGATGAGCTGATGGCGGCACAGGTCAACGAAGTCATCCGTGATGTCAATTCATGGGGTTCTCTGCCAGGAATTTTGGTGGAGGAGATCATCGCCTCGACCAAAGCCCGGGTTGATTACCGCAAGATTCTGGCTGGATTCCGGGCGACCATCCTGTCCGAGAAACGCAGACTGACCCGCATGCGCCCCAACCGCCGCTCTGGCTTTGACGCCATGGGCAGCCGCTACGATTTCACGACGCGCATGATTATCGGTGTGGATAGCAGTGGAAGTATCTCGACCGATGACCTTAAGAACTTCTACTCCACCATCAACCGCTTCTTCCAATATGGAATACAGCAGATTGACGTCGTGCAGTTCGACACAGCTCTTGGCGAGGTACAGACACTGCTCAAAGCGTCGGAAACCATCAAGGTGACCGGACGTGGAGGCACATGTTTCCAGCCATTCATCGACTTCGTGGCCAAGCATCCCGAATACGACGGCGCTCTTATTTACACCGACGGCTATGCCCCACAACCATCCATACCTGCCGACATGCGCACGCCTCTGTGCTGGGTGCTTCGCTCTGAAAGGGAGTTGAGTGAACATGAACATTGGATGAGCCAAAGCGGCAGAGTGTGCGTCATTGAAAACCCATAAAGATTCTAAGTGATATGATAAAAGAATTCTCGGATAATGTGCAGAGACTGTTTGAGGAGACAGTCAAGGACAATTCGTCACAATCCCGTCAGACTGCTCCGGACCTTCTCGCAGTTCTTCGCCGAAAAGTGACTCAACCGATACAGGTCTTCACAGACGACACATGTGTGCGTGCGATATATTATAATGTGTCGGTAACAATAGCAAACGATCTGTCCGGCATGGAGATCGCCTACAATAGTGATTACCAGATGACGTTCCACGACCTCGCATCATGCGACATCCACCAGTTGTCTGAGTTCATCCTCGCTCTGGAGCGTGACATCCCGAAATGGCGACATATCTGGATAGCTGATGACAAGTTGCGCAAGGAGAAAGCCAAGATTGGGGAGCGGTTGAGGTCATCGATGCAACAGTTCCGTTATGACTGGATGTCAGGATATACTCGCAACGATGAGAAAAGGATTGCACTTTTCCGCATCAAATACTATAACCTGCAGGCGTGCAAAATGTGCCTTGACAACGACAATCCCTTTTGGGAAAACAAGAAGACAGAGGCAGAGATACTCGAAGAATGCCGAACCCTGCATTTGAATCCCCCAATGGAACAGTGGTATACCGACTTTACTGACTTCGTTGACGGGTGCAAGCAGATGCGTGATGAGCGTGACCGCAAAATAGAGGAGCAGCAGCGGGAACAGGAGAAGATACGTCATCTCATCCGTATAAAGCAGTTGAAGTTGGAGGCACTCATGCAATAGAAGATGACAACAGACCTTTCTCTGTAGTGACGTATTCGCATAAGAAACAACATGACATACCCTGTCCGCATCTTACCTCAAGCCGTGTGGTCAGGAAAATCAACGCTATCATCCAAGAGATTATCCTTTTTTAGGAATTCATTGTTAGGGTGGAACAGACTCCACCCTTCTTGCTATACCCTCTGTTTTGTTAAGTAGGTTGTGTCAATAAGAAATGACTTGAAAAAACAACTTACAGATTGTAAGGAAGTAAGAACGGCCTGAAAGGCCAGCATCTGTTAGCCCTGGGCAATCGCCCTGGGTATAAGTCAGAGTTTTAAAGTCGCCCTGCAAGGGCAAAAGCATTGATTGTTAACGCTTTTGCCCCTTCAGAGCGACAATTGTTGCCAGACATAAAACCCAGACTTAACGTAGAAGTTCGCAAGCATTATCGTCAATCGCCCAATTTCTTTCCTGCAACGGCTTTTTTCAGTTTCACCAACAAGGTGATGTAGGTCGAGTCGTGCTTCCCTTTCACCATCCGGAGATAGTTGAGCTTTCCTTTGGCCACATTGACATCATGTTTCGTCGGATGGTCATTGGTCGCGATATGATGAATGATGACCCGCAATGTCTTCACATAGAGGCGCGACACATTCACACGGTCACCGACATTCAGACCGGTGACCTCCTGCCTCGCCCCACGCTTCTGCAGACGTGTTTTCGAAGGGTTAACCGTAAATCCACATTCCGAGATAATACGGTAGAGTTCACGCATGAAGTCTCCATCGTCATGATACACACTGTGGTTGCTGCTGAAAGTCATGTCATCGGCATATCGGGTATAAGTCAAGTGAAAACGCCGTGCCAGTCCTTCGAGCCTTCGGTCAAGAGTCATGGCACAGATATTGGACAGTATGGGCGACGCCGGCGACCCTTGGGGCAACACATTCCTAATCCTGTGATTCTCACAGACTGGATAGGTGCATATCGAAGCCAGGTCGCGTGATACAAGTGGTGAAATGCCTATCCTGTTCAGCCCACGCTCCACGTCCATCGCCGTGATGCTGGTGAAGAAATCCTTCAGGTCGAGGTTGAGCACATAATGGTGTCCTACATGTGCTCTAGCATTGTCTGCCACCGATCTTCCCCAGGTAAATGCCATGGCGTTTGGCGTGGGTATGTAAAGTTCAGAAAAGATGAACGCCAAAGTGGTGAGGATGTCCTTCAACTCACCTTCAGGAGCGGTGATGACCCTTACCCCACCCGATTTCTTGGGGATATGAAACTGTCTGTATGCTTCACGCCTTGACTGTACGGTAACGTAACTCATCAGTCTTCCCACTGTGAGCGGGTCGGCAAAAGACAAGCTGGAGATATAAGGTCCTATCTCATTCATCGAGCGGCATATCTCCACGATGCTGTCTGTGGCTATCTGAGAGGCAAGGTATTCTTTGAGGTCGTTTTGCATAGACGAGTTGAAGGATGGATAACGTAAAAGACATGCCCGTGACACCGGCCGTTACTTCTGGAAAATG
>CADBLU010000222.1 GCA_902795605.1 uncultured Prevotellaceae bacterium
GGGGAAGATGCCCGACCTGATGGCCCAGTATTTGCCATAGACGGCGGGGTCCTCGGTAAACTCAGCGGGGATATAGAGGCGGAACTGTGCGAGGCACTCCTTGATCTGGGCAATCTTCGCGAGCAGCTGCTCATGGGTGATGCCCTTGGTCTCGGTGAGGATGGCGGTGAGGTTGTGGTAGTCGCCGGGGGCGACACCCTCAATCTTTCCGCTGTCGACATCTTTCTTATACTGCAGGAAGACGGGGTCGTCGACGGAGTTGAGCGACATGTAGTCGAGCATCTCGGCACTCTTCACGGCCAGGTTCTCGGCACTCATCTTGAGGTCCTCCTCGCCGGCCTTGAGCTTCTTCATGGCCACCACGGCCTCGCAACTCTCCTTCATGGTGAGGAAATAGACCATGGCAGAGGCCTTGTAGGGATAGTCACGGAGCGTCTTCATCGTGACCTCGGAGAGGAAGGCGAGGGTGCCCTCCGACCCCACCATGCTGTGAGCCATGATGTCGAAGGGGTCGTCGTAGGCCAACAGAGGTCGCAGGTTAAGGCCGGTCACGTTCTTGATGCTGTATTTTATCCGGATGCGGTCGGAGAGTTCCTTGTCGGCCCTCACCTTGTCGCGGAGAGCCTCGATACGGCGGATGAAGTCGGGATGCGACTGGCGGAAGGCCTCGCGGCTGGCCTCGTCGCCGGTGTCGACGACGGTGCCGTCGGTGAGGATGAGGCGTGCGCTCACCATCATCCGGTCGCTGTTGGCATGCACACCGCAGTTCATGCCCGAGGCGTTGTTGCACACGATGCCGCCCACCATGGCACTGCCGATGGAGGCCGGGTCGGGCGGGAACACCCTGCCGTAGGGCTTCAGGATCTCATTCACCCTGGCTCCCACGATACCGGGCTGCAGGCGGATGGTCTCCTGTCCGGGTCCTATCTCATATTTCTCCCAATGCTTGCCGGCAACGATGAGCACCGAGTCGCTGATGCTCTGTCCCGACAGCGAGGTGCCTGCCGCACGGAAGGTGAAGGGCAGCTTGTGCTTCTGGCAGCAACGGATAATCTTGGCTATCTCCTCCTCGCCGTCACTGCGTACGACGACCTTGGGAATCTGGCGGTAGAAACTGGCGTCGGTTCCCCATCCGAGCGTGCGCAACTCGTCGGTATAGATGCGGTCGGGATGGACGAACCCCTTGAGGTCGGCCAGGAATGCCGTATAGGCACTCGAATTTGCGGGTTTTGTCGATGTTGTCATAGTATTTGTGTATTATATGAAGTTTTTCGATGGATGATTCAGCCACAAAGATAGTGCAAACCGAGCGAAAAGCCAAATATTTTTGAGCTTTTCCGAGGCGCAGTCTATCTTGGGGCCGCTATTTTTATAATAATGTGCAAATTTTATTCATGATTTTATATCTTTTGTCCTTTCATTTTCTGTTTTTTCCACCAGTCCCTGTGGCGCGTGCCATGTGGAGGAAAAAACTTACATGGGGAGAAAAAAAACTTTAATAGGGAGAAAAAAGACTTTCATAGGGAGAAAAAAGACTTTCATAGGGAGAAAAAGATGCACTCCAGCATCTGTTCACAGGAGTTTCCCCAGCCATTTGCGCAGCGAGAAATACACCTCCCCCTGGGCGCGGAAGAGCCACCAGGGGCGCAGCGGCATATAGCCGGGCTTGAGACGCAGCCGCATCGGCAGGCGCCGGGTGTCGATGCCGGTCCACACCCTCCGCATCTCCGACAGGCCGTAGCGGCATTCGGCGGCGGTGAGGCGGTTCCGGTATTTGAAATAGAACATATAGACATCGATGAGGTTGAGCCACCTCACCCGCTCATAGACGCTGATGAGACGGTCTTCCACTCCCGCCTCGCGCATCTGCCGCAACATACTCTCGTTGGCCCGCAGATAATCGAACCGGCCGACGGTCACGCCATGGGTCACCGACGCGCCGTGCTGGCGGTAGTAGTAGATGCCCTCGCACTGACGCACATGGCGCGAGCGCAGATAGTGGATGCGCGTGGTGTTGTCGTCGCTATAGGAGCGGGAAGTCTCGTCGTAGGGACAGGCCTTGTGGATGGCGGCACGCACCATATAGAGACCGTGGAGCCGCCACGTCAGACTGGCCTCGAAAGCCTCGGCGCCACTCATCCGGCTGAAGGACGGCAGCGGATAGCGCCGCTCGTGGTCGTCGTAGACCTCGACCACCTGGAAGAGCACGCTGTCGGTGTCGGCACAGGTATCGAGCACCTCTGCGGCACGCTCCAGCGCGTCGGCCGACATCCAGTCGTCGCTGTCGAGCATGCAGATATAGTCGCCGTCGGCCAGGGCGAGGCCCACATTGCGGGCATGCGCCTGTCCGCCGTTCTCCCTCAGCGTCGTCACCACCACCCGCGGGTCGCGGCGGGCATAGTCGGCGAGAATGGCGGGGGTGGCGTCGGTCGAGGCATCGTCGACGCACACCACCTGCACGTCGGTGTGTGTCTGCGCGAGGAGGGAGTCGAGGCATTGGGGCAGATAGCGCTCGGCATTGTAGGCGGCCACGAGCACCGACACCCTACTCATGGCTGGTCCTCCTTTTCCATTTGGCCTTCAACGCCTCCCACAGCGACGTCTTCTGGCGCAGGATGGCGAGAGAGACGGCCAGGCTGCCGCCTGCCAGCACGACGCCGGCGAGCCAGTAGAGCCACCCGTGGCAATAGAGGGTGACGAGGAAGGCGAGGATGCCGAAAGGCAACTGCATGAAGGTATACCTCACCACGCTGGCCGACATCGAGTAGCGGTATTTGTAGCGGGTATAGAAAAACAGGATGAAGAAGTCGACCACGCTCACCGCCGTGATGGCGATGCCGCAGCCGCGGAGCCCCCAACTGTTATAGGCGGCGATGACGGCCAAGACAATCAGCACGTCGTAGATGGCCTCGAGCAGGAGATAGGAATAGGAGTCGCCCTTGGCGAGCGGCAGATAGGCGATGGGGAGTTTGATGGCCCTGAAATACATGGCGAGCACCATCACCTGCATCATACCGATGGCGGGGGTGTAGGCATTGCTGTAGAGCAAGGGCAGCAGGATGGGCAGGGCGATGGTGAAGAACACCAACAGCGGCGAGATGAGCAGCAGCGACACCTCTATCTGCCTGTTGACGACTGTCGACGTGGTGGTGGCCAGACGGTGACTCGAAGAGAGCCGGGGGAAGAAGTCGGCCTCCATCGTGGAGAACACCAGGCTCGCGTAGGCCATCACCATCATGTAGCCCGCACTGTAGAGACCCACAGCCTCCTGCGAGGTGTGATGGCTGAGGTAGGTCTTGATGAGGAAGTCGGCGCCGCTGCCGAGGACGCCGGCCAGCACCAGGGCCACGCCAAGCCTCACCATGCCCATCCCCTCGCCCAGGGTGCCGCGGCCGAAGGACACACGCAGGGGGAAGAGCCGGTAGGAATAGCCGATGGTGAGCACCATCTGTGTGAATCCCATGATGAAGAGGGAGGGCACGATGGCCTTCTCGCCGAAGTAATAATAGAGCGGCACCGACGTGACGAGGGCGGCCACCACATTGAAGACGGAGATGAGAGCCAGCGTGCGGAGCCGCCGCAGTCCCTTGAGGATGGCCATCTCGCCGCCGGTGATGGCGAGCATCCCCACCACGGGCGAGAGGAGCACGAAATGGAGGACGTGGTTGCCCCACCCGAACGTCCAGTCGCTCAGCCACGGACTGAGCATCACGCACAGCGCCATGCCCAGCAGGGCGGTGACGAAGCACCATGAGCGCACCATACGGATGATGCGCTCCATCTCGTCGTGACGGTCGTTGTCGTAGGCCTCGGAGATATTGCGCACCGCACTCACCGAAATGCCTAAGTTGGTGGACTCGGAGAGGAGATTGATGGTGGAGTTGAACAGCGAGATGAGGCCCGTGCCGGCAGGACCGAGGATGGTGGCCACAAGTTTGTTGCGCACCATTCCCACAAGGATATTCAGTCCCTGCACGCCGCCGAATAGCCCCGTGTACTTGAGAATATGCGAATAGCCCTTTGTCTGTCCAGTCTTTTTCATGCCATTAACAATTATTTAACGAGAATATGGCCGATTTATTGCCTTCGGCGAAACTACTTCACTCCGGCATAGAAACAAAACAAGTTTTATTTGCTCCAAGAGGGGAAAGACAAGACGATTCTTATCCGTTTTTGATGAAATGTCAATAAAAATCATTATCAGAAGAAAATATTTATTATCTTTGCAAGAAATGTGTCGTGACATATTTTCACAAGAACATTAACTTTAAAATTTTATTACTATGTTTACAGTAAAAGTGATAGACCACAGAGACGGCAAACCGCTTGAGTATAAGACTGTTTGCGTACATTATTCTGGCTTTTTTGGCGGACACACCTGTGATATCAAGACAGATTCCCGGGGAGAGGCACATTTCGACTACCGGAATGGTGAAGGGAAGATTTATGTCGGCTCAAAAGTGGTTTATGAAGGGGAGATCTCAGGACGCATCGTCGTCTATGTGTAGGAATGTATCCGACTGGTTTTAACAGCAAACAAAAAAAGAGCGATGCTCCAAGAAAACAGGTGAGAGGAAAAGCATGGGGCGGCAACAGCAAAAAAACAAGCGAATAATTTGGCGAATTTGACAGAAACCGCTAACTTTGTCGATTGGCATCGCGCCAAAGACCGACCATGAGGCTGAGTATCATCATCCCTGTCTACCGGGTGGAGAACACCCTCGCACGCTGCATCGACAGCGTGCTCGGACAGTCGTATACCGACTATGAGCTCATCCTCGTCGACGACGGCTCGACCGACAGCTCCGGCAGCATCTGCGACAAGTATGCCGAGGCCGACCCGCGCGTCCGGGTCATCCACCGGCGCAACGGCGGACTCTCCGTGGCCCGCAACACCGGTCTCGACGTCGCCACCGGCGACTATGTCACCTTCATCGACAGCGACGACTTCCTCGGCGACAACACCCTGGCGATACTCATGAGCCGGCTCTCCGCGCATCCCGATTACGACATTCTGGAATATCCCCTCTGCTGGCACTACGGCGCCCCCGACCAGAAGGTGGTGAAATTTGGCGTGCACGAATACGACGACATGAGCGAATACTGGCTCGAGGGGAAAGCCTTCACCCATACCTACGCGTGGAACAAGATTTATGTGCGGCGACTCTTCGACGAAGTGCGCTTCCCGCCACAAACGCTCTACGAGGACGCACACACCCTGCCCCTCCTGCTCCAGCGCGCCCACCTCGTCGCCACCACCGAAGAGGGACTCTATTACTACACCAGCAACCCCGACGGTATCACCATGCATCCCGACGGCAAGGGCCTCGACCATCTGCTCGACGCCCATCTGAGACAGATGCGGCACCTGGGCATTGAACGCCAACTCAGCGAATACTACTGCCATGTGCTCAACATCCAGCTCGACGTCTACGGCTACACCCGCCAGGCCCCGCTGCTGCCCTCGCCCGACTTCTCCTCGGCCTCCATCGGCTCGCTGCCCGTAGGCCGTAAGACCAGATGGAAACTACGACTTCTCAAGATTATCGGAATCAAACATCTATGCCAACTCCACAGACTGCTGCACAGGCCGTAAAAAGGCCGCTGGTCAGTTTCATCGTGACCTACTACAACCTGCCGCCCCAACTGCTCGGCGAATGTCTCGACAGCATCATGACCCTCTCTCTCGACAAAGAGGAGCGGGAGATTATCGTCGTCGACGACGGCTCGGCCGAATCACCCCTCGAGGCCATCAGCGACAAACTCGACGACATCGTGTATATCCGCCAGGCCAACAGCGGCCTCAGCGCCGCGCGCAACCTCGGCATCGAGGCATGCAGGGGAAAATACATCCAGTTTATCGACGGCGACGACAAACTCATCACCGAGGTCTATGAACATTGCCTCGACATCGCACGGCAAAGCGACCCCGACATCGTGGCCTTCTTCCTCTCCGACAAAGAGGGGCACACGACGACGCTGACGGAGTTTGAGGGACCCATGGAAGGCGCCACCTATATGCGGCACAACAACCTGAGGGCCTCTGCCTGCGGCTACCTCTTCAGGAAGAAGACCCTCGTCAACCTCCGGTTCACCTCAGGCATCCTCCACGAGGACGAAGAGTTCACGCCCCAACTGTTTCTCCGGGCCGAGAAAGTCTACACCACCACCGCCAAAGCCTATTTCTACCGAGGCAGGGGGCACTCCATCACCCGTGAGGACAACAAGGAATGGGTGCTGAAGCGCATCAACGACACACGAGGGGTGCTCTTCAGACTCACAGAGATGATCGACACGCTGCCACCCGCCGAGCGCGAGGCACTGCAGAGACGCATCGACCAACTGACGATGGACTATCTCTACAACGTCATCAAACTCACACACAACGGACGGTTCCTCGAGAAATGCGTCGCCGAACTGACCGAGAAGGGACTCTTCCCCCTCCCCGACAAAGACTACACACAGAAATACAAATGGTTCAGACGCATCAGCAGCACCCGGCAGGGACGACGGCTGCTGTGCCTGGCCCTCAGATGAAAGTCCACGATGAGAATACTGCTCTTAGGAGAATACAGCAACGTGCACGCCACCCTGGCAAGGGCGCTGAGGGCGCTGGGGCATGACGTGACCGTGGCCTCCAACGGCGACTTCTGGAAGGACTATCCCCGCGACACCGACCTGAGCCGCAAGCCCGGCAAATGGGGAGGCGTGGCGCTCGCCGCCAAGGTGGCACGCCTGCTGCCCTCATGGCGCGGCTACGACATCGTGCAACTCATCAACCCGATGTTTCTCGAACTGAAGGCGGAGAACATCACTCCTATCTACGACTTCATCCGCCGACACAACCGCCATGTGGTGCTCGGCGCCTTCGGCATGGACTACTACTGGGTGAGCACCTGCGTGGAGAAGAAACCGCTGCGCTACAGCGACTTCAACATCGGCGGACAACTGCGCACCAACGCCGACGCACTGGCCGAACGCGCCGACTGGATGGGTACGGCCAAGCAACGGCTCAACGAGCATATCGCGAAGACCTGCGACGGCATCGTGGCCGGACTCTACGAATACTGGGTGTGCTACCACGACGCACTGCCCGGAAAGACGGTGTTCATCCCCTACCCCATCGAACTGCCCGACTCACGGCCGCAGCCCTATGACGGCAAACTCAAGGTGTTCATCGGCATCAACGAGTCACGCAGCGAATACAAAGGCACCGACGTGATGCTTGCGGCGGCAGAGGCCGTGGCGGCACGACGGCCCGGCGATATCCAACTGCGGCTGGCCCGCTCGGTGCCTTTCGACGAATACCGCCAAATGATGGACGGCAGCGATGTCCTGCTCGACCAACTCTACAGTTACACCCCCTCGATGAACTCGCTCCTGGCCATGTCGAAAGGCATCGTATGCATCGGAGGCGGCGAACCAGAAAACTATGAGATTCTCCAAGAGACGGCGCTGCGCCCCATCGTCAACGTGCTGCCCACACGCGAGAGCGTGGAAACGGCTCTCTGCCGTCTGCTCGACGCCCCCCACACCATCGACCCGCTGAAAAACGACAGCATCGCCTATGTGAGACGCCACCACGACGCCATGACCGTGGCACGCCGCTACGAGGCCTTTTATCAGCAGCTATAGGGGGGCTATGAGGGCTAGTATTCCTAGAGGCCCTAGTATTCCTAGGATTTTTTGTGGGCAGGGCCCACAAAAAAAGGAAGACCCCGGCGGGATCTTCCTCGATGCTCATCTTGATGGTGAGATTCATGCCTCTGCGGGAGCCTCTGTCTCCTCTGCGGGAGCCTCAGCCTCTGCGGCAGCAGCGGCGGCAGCAGCCTTCTTCTCCGACACCTTCTTGGCGATGGCCTCGTTGATGGCTTTCTCTGCCTCAAGTTCCTTGTCATAGGCAGCCTTCTTCTTCTTTGCAGCCTCAGTGCGTACCTTGTCAAGTCCTTTCTCCTTTGCCTCTTTCCAGGCATCGAACCTCTTCTGAGCCTCGGCCTCATCGAAAGCGCCCTTCTTGATGCCACCGCGCAGGTGCTTCATCAGATAAACGCCCTCATGGCTGAGGATGCTGTGCACGGTGTCGGTGGGCTGAGCGCCAACCTCTACCCAGTAGAGTGCACGTTCGAAATTCAAGTCAATCGTTGAAGGAGCCGTGTTTGGATTATACGTACCCAAC
Source organism: uncultured Prevotellaceae bacterium (assembly GCA_902795605.1). Taxonomy (GTDB): domain Bacteria; phylum Bacteroidota; class Bacteroidia; order Bacteroidales; family Bacteroidaceae; genus Prevotella. The sequence continues at coordinate 8,177 of CADBLU010000222.1, forward strand.
TTCTCGATAAATCTGCCATCTCGTGGCGCACGCGAGTCAGCCACAACAATGCGATAAACCGCATAACCTTTGTGTCCGCCGCGCTGCAATCTGATTTTTGTTGCCATTTAATTTTTTTGTTTTTTGTTTAATAAATTGAATTTCATGCTACCATCACGTGATAGCGGCTGCAAAGGTACGACAAAATGAGCAGAATACAAAACAAATAAACATTTTTTTTATTTTTAATGTGTCTGACTATATTTTATGTCGCTTTGTCTCTATGTCATTGTGTTAATGTGGCTTTGTATTATGTCCCGCCCTTATTTAGGGGGCAACGAAGATGCTGTCGAGGTCGACATATCCGTGTGTGACGGCATACATGGTCAGCGCCGAGACGCTTTTGGCGTGAAGTTTTTCCATGATGTTTTTCCGATGGGTGATGACGGTGGTCAGTGCAATGTCGAGCTTCTCGGCAATCTGTTTGTTGATATAGCCCTGCACAATCAATGCAAGCACCTGAATTTCACGGTCGGTGAGCACGGACGGCTGTTGCGCCATGGCCTGCTCATACTGATGATGGCCGTGGGGATGGCCTTTCCTTTGCAGGGCCATCAATGCGCCTACAATCTGGCGTTCGGGCTGGTTGATGCAAAGGGTGTTGAACCCGGGGAGCTGACTGTCGGCTGTTGCCGTTGCCGTAAGCACGATGGTCTTACGACAATGTTCCTGGAAATATGGTCTGTTCTCAAGGAAGATGTTGAAGGCAACGAAGAAATGCACCATTGTCTCCGGATGGTTAGCCTCGAGTTCGGCAAAGGAGCCGTAGATCTCGACCTCGGCAACGGGAATGACGTTTTGCAACAGTTGCTTCATGCCAACTGCTGCAAGCGTGTTTGAGTCGACTACGGCAAATCGCGGTTTCATAACTTGACGTTGGAGATGTCTACAAAGTTGTTGACGATGGCATAGATGGTCAGTCCAGCCGGACTATGTATCTGCAACTTCTTGGCAATGTTGCGCCGGTGGGTGATGACGGTGTTGGTAGAGATGCAGAGATGGTCGGCTATCTCCTTGTTGGTCATGCCCTGCACCACCCCGATAATGACGTCCTTCTCGCGCTGGCTGAGCGGCTCGACGCTGGTTTGCCCGCCCGAAATCATATTCGAGATTTTCGCCGTGACGTCGTTCTGCTTCAGTCTTTCCTCAAGTTGTCGGATGGCAGGGATGAAGATGCTGTCCTCGACCTGTGCATGGAGCGTGAGCCACTCCTCATTATTATATATATCGTAAAGCGTGGCGGTGAGCAGATTGTTGTGCAGGGGGTCGGAGGGCAGATACTTGATGATGATGCTCTTCAGCTCGCGCAGCTTCTGGTCGGTCTGACCATGATGACGCGAATAGGTAAGAATATCGTAATTGGAAGACACCTGTCCGTCCATCAACCGCTCTACATACGGGAAAACGTTTTTCTCCTCATAGCGCATGTGCGACTTGATGGCCTGCGCGTATTCGTCGTAGAGTTTGAGGATGAGTGGGGCAAGATGGTCGTCGGGGTTGATGGCATCGACGAGCTCGCGGCGGATGAACGGCAGCTGGAAGTCGAGAAAATAGACGTGACTGGCTTTCAGATAGCGAAGAAGTGTGGGAACATCGAGACGGTCGGTGTCGTCGTGAGGACGGAAACCGTTGATGGTGAAATTGACAACGGCAAGAAACGTGTAGGTATCGACGCCTTGTGCCTCGCACACCTCACGAACCGTCTTGTCGCCGAATCCAAGGCTGATGCCGAACGAGCCGAGACTCTGGAGAATGTTGTAGTTGTCACGAATGATGGTAATCATCGTGTCGTCGGCTTCATATAATTTCTGACTTTTCATCGCGCGTACATTTATTTATAAATTCGAGTGCAAAATAACGAAAAATAATTGACATGGGCAATAATTATTGATAGGTATTTTTTATAGAAAAAATCACTGGAATATTAGACAAAAAGAGGGGAACTGAATATAAAATCAACATTTTTAGGTATTGCAGAGCCTATAAAACAAATGTAACTTTGCACCCGAAATAAGTATTCATTATAATGAGACACATTAATTTTATCATGATTTTACTGTGCTGTTCCATGCTCTCGGCAA
>CADBLU010000223.1 GCA_902795605.1 uncultured Prevotellaceae bacterium
AAGCCTCATTTGTTACCGACGGCTCCCGCTATCGTTCGCCCAGCAAACACCCCGCCATTTGTCGTGGCAGACATGCGAAGCGGTTTTGATAATGATCTCTTCTTTTCGGATAGGTTTGAACTTGAGAAACTATTCCTGCCCTTCGCTCATCAAAAATTTGAAGATGGCTTGATAATCCTTGGCGGCACGCTTGTCATAGAAACCGTCGTCGGTTTCTTCCGAGTTGCTCTTTGTCTCGATGCATTTGCCGTTCTCGTCGTAGTAATATCGCCATTCGTATTCATTGCCTTCCTCTCTGCCGCGTGTATACGAGAAGATAAGGCTCTCGCCTTTCGGGTCAAAGAGATACTCGGAATAGCCATCCATAGACATGGAAGAGGACTGATGGCTGATGAAGTAGCAGGCGTCGTCGAAATACATCTTGATTTCGGTCGTCATCGGAGGCCAGTCGTCACCCATATCGTGAATGGTGATATGCAGCTCATTGGGCATCTCTGCCTTGTCGTTTTTCGCTATCTTGTCTTTTGCTTGGGCGTAGATGGAACGAATCTGCGCTATGCGCTGAGCCTTCGGCGTGGTGGCTTTTCCTTTCGTTTCGGTGTCGACAGGTGAGAAATAGCCGTTGTTGTTGACCATGTTGAAAATCTTGAGGTAATACTCCGCATTCTCTTTCTCGCTGTCATCGGTGGTCCAAGTGTTATCTGTGTTGTGTTTCGCCTCGATGCATTTTCCTTTGGTGTCGTAGTAGTAACGTGTCTCCACCACAAAACCGCCGTCGGTTTCTCCTCTCATATAGCAGAACATCACCTGCTGGTCCTTGGGATTGAGAAGAATCTCACGGTATCTGAGATGGCCGTGGCTGGTCCAGTTCTCCACAATGAAATAGGGATGTTTGGTCGTCACGCCGTCAGTGGTAGACTCGTCAAAGTAGTAGTCTATCGACTCCTCGTTGTAGAGGGGGATGTCTTCGTCTTCCAGATGATTCAGTAGGATGCGCATGTCCTTGGGCGACTTGCCGCCCTTGCCGTTCTGGTCTATTTTCTTCTTGGCCAGAGAGTAGGCAGCTCGGATCTCCTTGATACGTGCGTCTTTTCCATTTTGTGCCGCAGCCGTTGTCACGACGAGCAAGGTCATTAGTAAAGCAAACAGTTTGTTCATGATCTATAAAGAATGGTTGGTGCGCAAAAATATGAAAAAAATCCCATCCCGCCAAGAAAAATCAGAAAAAAGGGGGAGGAGGGAGAGGAGGGGGCTGCGCCAAAAGCGCAGCCTACGGAGAAAGAAGGCGGAGGGGGAAAAAGAAGGCGGAGGGGGAAAAAGAAGGCGGAGGGGGAAAAAGAAGGCGGAGAGGGAAAAAGAAGGCGGAGAGGGCGCAGCCTATGGAGAAGGGCGGGCTAAGGAATCTTGTAAAATTTTATTAAAATTTTTTAAAAGCGGATGAGAGGATTAAACAGTCTGCTGGCTAAGGCGTCATAATTCATTATGACGCATATTGATTATAAGCTATTGTTGGTTGTGGTGTGCTGCTTCATTTTGAGCTCCTGCAAAGAGAAGAAAGAGGAAAAGCACCAAGGTCCTGTTCATTATAAGACGATGGTGGTGGCAGCCCATGATGTCACGCTTTTTCAGTCGTATTCTGCCCGTCTTACGGGGCGGCAGATAGTGGAGGTGCGCCCGCAGGTGTCGGGCAACATCACGCAGATCTGCATCAAGGAGGGCGACCAGGTAAGAAAAGGTCAGACACTGTTTGTGATTGACCAGGTGCCCTACAAGGCCGCCTTAGAGATAGCGATTGCCACGAGAAAGAGCGCGGAGGCGAAACTTGCCACGGCGCGTATGAACTACAACAGCGAGGCCAGTCTGAAAGAGCGCAACGTGGTGTCGGACTTCTCGGTGGAGACCACGCGCAACGCCCTGCTTGAGGCTGAGGCCGCACTGGCACAAGCCAAGGCCCAAGAGAACAACGCCCGCAACAGCCTCTCCTACACCATTGTGAGAAGTCCGCTCAACGGTGTGGCCTCCATGATTCCCTGGCATGTCGGCGCCTTGGTGAGCAGCAGCATCAGTGAACCCTTGGTGACCGTGGCCGACGACAACCAGGTCTATGCCTATTTCTCCATCACCGAGAACCATTCGCTCGACCTCATCAAGCAATACGGCTCCATCGGCCAATTCATCCGCCAGGCGCCCGAGGTGAGTCTGCGGCTGAGCAACGGCAGTGAGTATCCCCTTGCCGGCCATGTGGATGCCGTCAGCGGTTCGGTGGACACCTCTACAGGCTCCGTCAATATGCGTGCGAGTTTCCCCAACCCCAGCAGACTGCTCCACAATGGAGGCAGCGCCACCGTGCTGTTGCCCACACGCCTGCACAACTGCATTGTGGTGCCTCAGGAAGCCACATACGAGTTGCAGAATAAGACCTTCGTCTATCGGGTGGTCGGCGGGAAGACCAAAGCGACCCCTGTGGAGGTGCGCAAGCAGAACAACGGTAGGGAATATATCATCAGCAACGGTCTCAACGTGGGTGACACCATCATCGCCGAGGGTGCCGGTCTGGTGAAAGAAGGAGTGGAGATATGAATGTAAGGACTTTCATCGACCGCCCCATCCTGTCGGGTGTGATCTCCGTGCTGATGGTGCTTGTGGGTGTCATTGCCCTCACGCGCCTCCCCTTGGAGCAGTTTCCAGAGATAGCGCCCCCCACCGTGCGCATCAACGCCAACTACACGGGCGCCAATGCTGAGACGGTGATGAAAAGTGTGGTCGTGCCCCTCGAGGAGGCCATCAACGGTGTGGAAGGCATGATGTATATGTCGTCGCGGGCTTCCAATACCGGCAATGCCAATATCTCCGTGTTCTTCAGGCAGGGCACCGACCCCGACATGGCCATGGTCAATGTGCAGAATAGGGCCGCCACGGTGCAGGGCCGTCTGCCAAGTGATGTGGTGAAGGGCGGCCTCACCGTCAGGAAGCGACAGTCGAGCAACATCAAGCAGATGACGGTGTATAGCCCTGACGACACCTTCGACCGCACCTTCCTCGCCAACTACACGAAAATCAATATCGAGCCGCGCCTGAGCCGCATCGCGGGTGTGGGCGAGGTGAATGTCATCGGCGCCGACTACTCCATGCGAATCTGGCTCGACCCGATCAAGATGGCGCAGTATGGCCTCAGTCCCTCCGATGTGACCAAGGTGCTCAGCGAACAGAACGTGGAGGTGGCCACCGGTACGTTAGGTGCCGACTCGCAAAACACCTTCCAATATATCCTCAAATATCGTGGCACCTACGAGGAAGAGCAGGGCTACGAGCAGATGGTGCTGCGCTCGCTGCCCAACGGCGACGTGCTCCGCATCGGTGATATCGCCAAGGTGGAGTTAGGGTCGCAGAACTACAACTATATCGGTGAGACCAACGGCCATCCGAGTGTCAACATCTCCATCAACCAGGTCTCCGGCTCGAATGCCAACGAGATTATCGAACAGATAGACCGTGAGGTGGAAGAGATACGTGCGGGGCTGCCCCCTGGCATCGCCATCGATGACCTTGAGTCGAAGAAAGACTTCCTCGACGCCTCCATCCGAAGTGTGCTCAAGACCCTGCTGGAGGCACTTCTTTTAGTTATCCTCGTGGTGTATGTCTTCCTGCAGAGTTTCCGCTCTACGCTGATTCCCGCCGTGGCCATCGGGGTGTCGCTCATCGGCACGCTGGCCGTCCTCTATGCCATCGGTTTCTCACTCAACATGCTGACGCTCTTTGCCTTAGTGCTGGTCATCGGCACTGTCGTGGATGACGCCATCGTGGTGGTGGAAGCCGTACAGGCGAAGTTCGACGAGGGAGAACGGTCGGCCTATGATGCCACGACGAAAGCCATGGGAGGCATCACCTCGGCGCTGGTCACCACGACCCTTGTGTTCATGGCCGTGTTCATCCCTGTCTGTTTCATCAACGGCGTGACGGGGACGTTCTACACCCAGTTCGGCCTGACGATGGCCATTGCCGTCGCCATCTCCCTCTTCAACGCCCTTACCCTCTCGCCAGCCCTCTGCGCACTCATCATGACCCCTCATGCCGATGAGGAGCAAGGCGAGAAACTGAGTTTCTCGTCACGTTTCCACATGGCTTTCGACAGTGCCTTCCGGCGCATGGTCGTCAAATACAAGTCTATGGCCGCCTGGCTGCTCCGCCACAGATGGCTTCCCGCCGTCTTGGTGGTTGTGGCTGCCGTGGCACTGGGCATGATGATGAAAAGCACCAAGACCGGATTGGTGCCCAAAGAAGACATGGGCACTGTCTTTGTCAACGTCCAGTCGTCTCCCGGTTCCACGCTGCGACAGACCTACGGCATCATGAAAGAGGTGGAGAAACGCATAGAGACACTGCCGCAGATACGTATGTACTCTCTCGTGGCGGGCAACAGCGTCGGCTTCGACCAGTCGTCGTCGAGCGGTAACTTCACCCTGAAATTGAAAAACTGGAATGAGCGGACGGGTGAGGGCGACGACGTGGATGCCATCACCGAGGAGATTTACAAGCGCACCTCCGACATCTCTAACGCGAAGATTCAGGTGAGCACACAGGCCATGCTGCCCGGTTTTGGGCGCACCAATGGCTTCGAGGTGCATCTGCAGGACAAGAAAGGAGGTACCATCGAAGAGCTGATGGCAGAGACCAACGAGTTTATCCATGCCCTCAATGAGCGGCCGGAGATCAGCCGCGCCTATACCAATTTCTCGTTGAACTATCCTCAGTATCGCGTAGAGGTGGACGCCGCCTTGTGCAAGCGGCATGGAGTGTCGCCCAACGACGTGCTGTCCGCCCTTCAAGGATATGTAGGCGGTCTGTATGCGTCGAATTTCGTCAGGTTCACCAAACTCTATCGCGTGATGGTGCAAGCCTCTCCGGAATACAGGCTTAACGAGGAGTCGCTCAACAATATCTTCGTCAAGACCGAAAGCGGTGAAATGGCTCCTATAGGGCAGTATCTGACCCTCACCCGAGTCTTCGGCTCAGAGACGCTGTCGCGCTTCAATCTCTTCCCGTCTATCGTGGTGAACGGCATGCCAGCCGAGGACTACAGTACAGGTCAGGCCATCAACGCTATCCGCGAGGTGGCAGCCGAGGTGCTCCCCGAGGGCTACGGATATGAGTTTGGCGGCATGACCCGCGAGGAGGCTGCGGCAGCCAATACCACCACGCTGGTGTTCGCCATCTGTATCATTTTCATCTACCTCATCCTCTGTGCCCTCTACGAGAGCCTGTTCATCCCCTTAGCGGTCATCCTGAGTGTGCCTTTCGGTCTGGCGGGGTCGTTCATCTTCGCGCAAATCTGGGGGCAGGAAAACAACATCTACATGCAGACGGGTCTCATTATGCTCATCGGTCTGCTATCGAAGACCGCCATCCTCCTCACGGAATACGCCTCTGAGCGGCGGCGGCATGGCATGGGAATCCTTGAGGCGGCGCTCGATGCCGCCGGTGTGCGCCTCCGCCCGATATTGATGACGTCGATGACCATGGTGTTCGGCCTCTTGCCTCTTGCCCTCGCATCCGGGGTGGGTGCCAATGGCAACAGGTCGCTTGGCGTGGGCACCATCGGTGGCATGCTCATCGGCACCATCTCGCTGCTCTTCATCGTTCCCGCCCTCTTCGTCATCTTCCAGACCATCGAGGAGAAACTCTTCAGAAGAAGACGATAGCAGTTTAACGACCACATCAATCAATATGAAAAAGATGACAGATATAGGACAAGGATTGTTTGTTATTATGACAAGGATGCTCAGACTTCTGACCAGACGGGGTAGGGCAGTCGCCATACTTCTCGTCTTGATGAACTGTCTGGCTCTGCCTTTATCTGCACAGAATATCTTCCAGCGCCTTGACAGTGTGTTGTCTGCGAACAACGGTAAAGGCAACATCGACACGACGTATGTCATGCGGCCAAAGACAAAGTGGACGATAAAGGCCCGGCTGAACCTGTCAGGAGCGACGATAGAGTCGGAGGGAATAGAGAACGGTGACCGTTTCAAATCGGAAATGACCGCCGACTATAAAACCACGCTCAGCATGGCCGTGAGCTATCAGGGCATTTCTCTCAGCATGGCTCTCAATCCGGGCAAACTGTTGGGAAAGTACCGTGACTATGAGTTGAATATCAACTCCTACGGCAAGAGTTTCGGTTGGGATGTCATCTACCAAGACGCCCGCAACTTCACGGGGTGGCACGACCATGAAGGGTTGGAGCGCATCATACTGCCTGCCGACATGCTCTCGGTGAAGACACTGAACCTCAATGCTTACTATGCCTTCAACAGTCGCCGCTTCTCCTATCCGGCCGCATTCTCGCAGAGCTACATCCAACGGCGCTCGGCTGGCAGTTTCCTGCTGGCAGCGTCGGGGATGGGGCAGCACGCCAAACTCGACTGGGACCAGAAGATGGAGCTGAAGATGTCGAATATCGGTATCGGTGCCGGCTATGGCTACAACTACGTGCCCTCCCAAGGTTGGCTGCTGCACATCTCAGGTCTGCCCACATTCATGGTCTACAGTCATACATCGATGAATTTCGGCGAGACCCGCGTGCCGCTGCACTACCACTTTCCCGAGGTGATTATCACCGGCCGCGGTGCGGTGGTCCGCCAGGCAGGCAACAAGTTTTACGGCCTGTCGATGGTGTACAACTTCACGAATATTGGCGATGAGAAGAGTCTTGCCTTGCATAACCAAAAATGGCGGATACGTGCCTTTTTCGGTCTACGTCTTTAGCGGTTGTCGCTGGTTGCTTCAATCATTGTCCCTTTGCTGCCGCCCTTTGTTGTTTGCGGTCCCGCAATTCATCCACACGTTCTTGGTATTGGGAGTTTTCCTGTGCTAGAATCTCATAGTTTTTTAGTACCAGTTCCAGCATCTCGTCATATTTCTCCCAGTTCTGCATCACTTCGTAGAGCAGCATGAGGTTCCATTGAGTCGATGCCAAGTCGGCGCGGTAGGCATCGGGATTCTGGGAGAGCAGTTGGGCGCGGTTCTCCAATGCCTTGAGGAGGTATTCCTCCGCCTTGGCGTAGCCGTGAAGGATGGCGTACAAATTCCCCAGGTTGTGTTGGTTGTCAGCCAAGTCGGCGCGGTATGCGTCGGGATTCTGTCGGAACAGTTGGGTATAGTTCACCAGCGCTTGGAGGAGGTATTCCTCCGCCTTGGCGTAGTCTTGGAGTTGGGCGTACCAGATTCCCATGTTGTTCTGGATGTCAGCCAAGTCGGCGCGGTATGCATCGGGATACTGCCGGAACAGTAGGGCCTTGTTCTCCAATGCCTGAAGATAATACTCCTCCGCTTTGTCGTTGTCTTGGAGGTCGGAGTACAAATTCCCCAGGTTGTTCTGGGTCATGGCCAAGTTGGCGCGGTATGCATCGGGGTCCTGTCGGAACAGTTGGGTTTTGTTCTCCAGCGCCTGGAGGTAGAATTTCTCTGCTTTGGCATAGTCGTCGAGACAGTAGTAGAAAAAGCCTATGTTGTGCTGGGTCATAGCCAATTCGGCGCGGTAGGCATCAGGGTTTTGTGAGAACAGATAAGTGTGGTTCTCCAACGCCTTGAGGAAGTATTCCTCCGCTTTGTCGTAGTCTTGGAGGTCGCAGTACAAATTCCCCAGGTCGTTTTGGAATGCTGCTTGTTGGTGGGGATTGTCTTTGCTGCCATTCTGAGCAATGAGGTAGAACCGCACCGATTCCTTGAAATCATGCTGGTTATAGGCAAAATCAGCATACTCCCATACCGCATCGATGTCCGTGGTGTCGGCGAGGGCGTTCTCTTTGAGCATCTGCGCCACCTTGTCGTAGTTCTCCTTGCCACCGGCGAGTTTCAAAGTGGCAATTTCGCGTTGCTGCTTCTCCTTCAGGTCTTTGATGGCCTGCTCTTGCCGTACTTCCTCCTCTTCTATCCTTGCCTTCGCCTCGGAGAGCGCTTTCTTGTTCTCTCGCGCCTTCCGTAGTTTCTCTCTGATTTCCAACGCTTCATAAGCCTTTACCGCTTCGTCGGTTTTCCCTTCCTCCACCATGTCGAGGATGCGCTGCTCCTCGGCAGACACCTCGCTGAGGTCGATGCGTGCGAACTGGTCGATGTAGTTGTCGAGGTTTTTCAGGGCGTTGACGTACTGATTCTTGAGGTCGTCGAGTTGGTGCTGGTATTCCGCCTCCTTCAGTTTGCCTGCCTTATGCAGTTGAGCCAGTTCTGTTTGCGCCAGTTCGTATTTCTTCTTGTAGTTATCGGTGGACGACTGGGTGAGTTTGCTCTTTTGTTGCGTGAAATAACTGCTCTGTACCAGTACAATCTCGGATGTCGCTCCACGGGTAATGGTCCATTGGTCGATAGCATCCTTGTTGAAGATTTCATAACCCGGTTTGATGATGCGGAGCACGGTGACTCTGTCGCCCGGCTTCAGCGTAGCGAACTTCAGGGAGAGCAATCCCGCCTTGTCTGAGATGGCCGACCCCGCGTCACGCACCTCCACCTGCACCCCCGCCAGCGGTGTCTTCTTCTGCTTCTGGTTATACTGCTTGACGATACATGGTTGCGTGGCCTGCGCCATCGCTGTGAGGGCTGTGGCGAGGATGATGATGGTGAGGAATGTTCGTTTCATGGTGAAGGATATATATAGTACGATGACAAAATTACAAAAAAAAGTGGAAAGGTGGTGAAGGATGCTGTTATTTTGTCAAAGCTAATGTGTCACCATCATCTTCATAGTGAAAACAACTCTACTTCAATCTTCAATTTTAAATTTTGTTAATTGTCGCATAGGCGGCGTGACAGGACACAAGAAAAAGTCTATATTTCAGTAGAAAGATAAAAGGACAGGCAAATGTTTAAAAGACGCAGACATAGTGACCAGGAAACAGAAGACATAGCCGCGATGATAAGTCGCTATGGTCCTGCGCTCATGACCTTTGTCGGGCGTATAGTCACTATTCAGGAGGATGCGGAGGATGTGCTGCAGGAGACTTTCGTGTCGGCCTACAAACATCTGGAAGACTATGACCCGGAGAAGGCATCCATGAAGACATGGCTTCACCGCATAGCCTACCATGAGGCGCTCTATCTTTTGCGCCGGCGAAAACGGATGGCTCAAATACCGCTCAATGTGAGCGAGGACATTCCCGACGAATTGCCGGACGCCACGACAGCCGAACAGTTGGATGAGGCCATTCAGAAACTGTCGCCCGAAGAGCAGATGCTCTTGCAACTTTATTACTTTGACCAGCGCCCCCTGAAAGAAATCGCCTATATCACGGGTGCGGCAGACAACTCTCTCGAGCGTGAAGTGTCTCGGCTCAGCAGCCGACTTCACCGGATACGTCAACGACTCAGGATTTTTTTAACGCGCATGAACGATGAACAATGATGAACTATTCCGCCAGGCCTTGCAACGCCAGAATGACCGGGCTGCAAGGATGAAGATGCCCTACGATATGGAGCAGCGGGTGATGGACCGCATCAAGCCGAAAAGCAACACCCGCCTTTGGGTGCGCTCTCTATCCGTCGTGGCCGTGGCCGCCAGCATCCTGCTATTGCTGACATGGCATGATACAGATAAAAATGTAGAGCCGAAAGAGAAATCTCTGACTGCACAACAGACGGAGCCGATGGACAATATGAAAAACGTTAGGGAGGAGCCCGCCATCGGGCAGAGGCAGCTGAGCTATGCCGGGAGTGAACAAACCCGTTTGAAGGCCGATGAACAACCGCCAGTGAATACCTCCAAAACGCCTGTCGTTGCTCGGGATATTCAGGCAAGACATGATTCTGCCATCAAGAGTCAACCGACTATAAATACCAAGTCCGCGTCTGCCGCTTCCACCGCTGACCAACTCAACGACTATATCGCCCGTCTCGAAGCAGAGATGGAAGCCGTCGACGACAGTGTAAGGTCGGCTCATCTTGAAAAACTCATCGCCGCCGACGCGCGCCTGCAACAGCTCGTCAACCGCATTGTCAAGGACGAGACAGAGCAGGCCATGAGAGAACTACTGAAAGACAGTACTGCCAATTATATCAACTTCTAAATCAATGACAGCAAAATGAAAAAACAATTGATGCTCATCACCCTCCTGCTGATGCCCGCAGTGTGGCTTCACGCCCAAGAGAACAAGCACGCGCAGGCCATGCGCACGGCTTTTGTGGAGACGATATATGGCAAGTTTCCGAAGAGTATTGAAGTCAAATTGAAGAGTATGAATGAAGACTCCGTCACCGTGGCCTGGGGCGAGTGGGGATGCCTGGATGGTGGCGGCCTGGTGCCCAAGGAGAAAATCCACGTGGTGAAACTCTCGCAGACCAAGTCGAACGTCTCTGCATCCATCGGACCGCTGTATATCGACGGCCATCGCTTTTCGTTCAGCCAGGTGCCAGACGACCCCACGCTGCCGCTTCGCCCCATCCTCGATGCCTTCGACAAGCAGTCACCCTTTGCCAACAGTTATTACAGTTATATGGCAGGCGACGAGCAGGCCGTCTTCCCAGGCGTAAAGATTGCCTGGGGCGAGCAAGGACAGACGTTCCCCCTGCAACTCCACCCGTCGATGAACATCCGCATCATCAGTTTCAAGGATGATGACGGTTTCCGCTCCACCTACCTTCTCACATGGAAGGACACGGAGTTGACTGATGGAGACACCAAGTACAAACGCTATATGGTGGAAGGCATTATCTACGAGTTCCATAGTCCGAAGATAGACAACACACCGCAAATGAAATCCTACGACCCCGACGAATATCTGAACAGGACCAACACAGGATTAGGTGTGGCGCACAATCTGGTGCGCGGGCTCCAGAAGAGCGATCCGGAACGGGCCAAAACCTTGGAGACCGACACCGTGATGGAGAAGTTCGGCTACAAATTCCAAGAGATGGTGGCGAGACTCAACGGTTCGTCAGAGATACCCAATGTGTACACCAGTTACGATGCCCTGCAGGCAAAAGTGCACCGCATGTGGGAGTTGAGCCGTACTGCCAACACAACCGAACTGGAGGCTATCCTCCACACGTTGAACAAAGAGGTTGGCAACTACCCATTCCTGCTTTCTTCACATCAAGC
>CADBLU010000224.1 GCA_902795605.1 uncultured Prevotellaceae bacterium
CATGCCCGACAACGTACCGGCCAACGAGTTCCTCAACCTGGAGGACAACAAAATCTCAACCTCGAAAAACTGGGCCGTATGGCTCCATGAATATCTCGTGGACCTCCCCGGCAAGCAGGACGTGCTCCGCTATGTGCTCACCGCCAACGCCCCCGAGACCAAGGACAACAACTTCACCTGGCGCGACTTTCAGGACCGCAACAACAACGAGCTGGTGGCCATCTACGGCAACTTCGTCAACCGCGCCCTGCAGCTCACCAAGAAATATTGGGGAGGCGTCGTGCCCGCCTGCGGCACACTCACCGATGTCGACAAGGCCGCCCTCGAGGAGTTCAAGGACGTGAAAAAGAACGTGGAGAGCCTCCTCGACGTGTTCAAGTTCCGCGAGGCCCAGAAGGAGGCCATGAACCTGGCACGCATCGGCAACCGCTACATCACTGAGTGCGAGCCGTGGAAGGTGTGGAAGATCGACCCCAAGCGCGTGGAGACCATCCTCTATATCTCGCTGCAACTCGTGGCCAACCTGGCTATCGCCTTTGAGCCCTTCCTGCCCTTCAGCAGCAAGCGCCTCAGGGAGATGCTCAACATCGACAGCTTCGACTGGGCACAGCTCGGCAACACCGACATCCTCAAGCCCGGACACCAACTGGCCGAGCCCGCCCTGCTCTTCGAGAAAATCGAAGACGACGTCATCGCCGCCCAGTTGAAGAAACTCGAAGAGACGAAGAAAGCCAATGAGGCCGCCAACTACAAGGCCAAGGACATCAAGCCCGTCATCGACTTCGCCGACTTCGAGAAACTCGACATCCGCGTGGGCCATGTGAAGAACTGCGAGAAAGTGAAGAAGGCCAACAAACTGCTCAAGTTCACCCTCGACGACGGCAGCGGCACCGACCGCACCATCGTCAGCGGCATCGCCAAGTTCTACGAGCCCGAGGAACTCATCGGCAAGGACGTGCTCTTCATCGCCAACCTCACCCCGCGCAAACTCATGGGCATCGAGAGCCAGGGCATGATCCTCTCTGCCGAGAACTTCGACGGCAACCTGAGTGTCACCACTCTGCTCCGCGAGGTGAAGCCCGGCAGTCAAGTGTGCTAAAACAAATCAATACAAACAAATGAAAAAAACATTCTACTTACTACTACTATCGGCCGTCCTCTCCACCGGCGCGCAGGCGCAAAAGCCGCAAGACACACCTGCAAGCCAGATGGAGAAGCTCGACCGTGGCCTCATCGCCTTCCCCACCACCTCGGGCAAATGCTTCGTGAGCTGGCGGCTCCTCGGCACTGAAGACAGTCACACCACCTTCCAGCTGCTCAAGAACGGCAAACTGGTGAAAGACAACATCTATCAGGCCACCTCGCTCACCGCCCCGGGCACCAAGGCCGACAAATTCCAGGTGGTGACTCTCTACGACGGCAAAGAGGTGGACACCACTCCGGAGGTGACACCGTGGGACAACCCCTACCTGGCCCTCAAGCTCAACCGCCCCGAGAAAGTGGGCGGCAAAGCTTATTTCCCCAACGACATGTCGGTGGGTGACGTCGACGGCGACGGACAATACGAACTGTTCGTCAAATGGGATCCCGAAAATTCGAAGGACAACGCCAACACTGGCGCCTCCAACCCTGTCATCATCGACTGCTACCGCCTCGACGGCACCCAACTCTGGCGCGTCAACCTCGGAGTGAACATCCGCGCCGGCGCTCACTACACACAGTTCATGGTCTACGACTTCGACGGCGACGGCAAGGCGGAGATGATCTGCAAGACCGCACCGGGCTCGAAAGACGGAGAGGGACAGTATGTGTCGTATGCCGCCACCGACAGCAAGATCTTGGGCATCTCCAACGTAGAAGACCTGCGCAACTCACAAGGGCGCATCCTCACCGGAGCCGAATACCTCACCGTCTTCAACGGACTGACGGGCAAGGCGGTCCACACCGTGTGGTATAACCCCAACCGTGCCGGCAACTTCAACAAGGCGGAGGCTCACCCCGCCAAGAGTTTCTGGAACGACGACTACGGCAACCGCGCCGACCGCCACCTGGCCTGCGTGGCCTATCTCGACGGTCCCGACAAGAATCCCTCGGCGGTGATGTGCCGCGGCTACTACACACGCGCCTACCTGTGGGCCGTTGACTTCGACGGCAGCCAACTGAAGCACAAATGGCTGCACGCCAGCACTGGCAACAACACCGTCGACCTCTATGACGCTGACTGGAAGAAGTCCACCAAGACCTACACCACCAACACCAGCGGACTGGGCAGCCATCACACGATGTTCGGCAACGGCAACCACAACCTCTCGGTGGGTGATGTCGACGGCGACGGATGCGATGAGATTATCTGGGGCAGCGCGGCGGTAGACAACGACGGACAACTGCTCTACGCCGTGGGCTTCGGTCACGGCGACGCCATCCACCTGGCCGACCTCGACCCCGACCGCCCGGGATATGAGGTGATGGACGTGCACGAGGAGGGTGTAGGACCTTACGGTGCCGACGTGCACGACGCACGCACAGGCGAGGTGCTCTTCAGCCGCTCCTCCGACCGCGACACAGGCCGCGGACTGGCCGCCGACTACGATGACCAATACCGCGGATGTGAGTTCACCTATGCCACACAGAGCAGCACGTTCAGCATCAACGGCAAGGCCATCTATGACAGCAACCCCGGCATGAACTTCCGCATCTTCTGGGACGGCGACGCCACAGAGGAACTACTCAACGACATCTCTATCTCGAAATGGAAAGACCAGCAGAGCACCATCCTCGGACTGGGATTCAGCCGCAACGCTCTCAGTGCCTTCGGCAAACCGGCATCGTGCAACAGCACCAAGGCCACACCGTGCCTCACCGCCGACCTCTTCGGCGACTGGCGCGAGGAGGTCATCTACTGGAGCACCGCCGACAGCTGCACCATCAACATCTACTCGTCGGGCTATGCCACCGACTACCGCGTGCCCACCCTCATGCACAACCATCTCTACCGCATGGGCGTGGCATGGGAGAACGTGGCCTACAACCAGCCGCCTCATCTGGGCTACTACCTGCCCGACTTCATCGAGTCGTTCCAAGGCACTTCAGCCACCGGCATCCAGACTGTCGAGACCCAAGAGCCGGCCACCGACGACGCATGGTACACTCTCCACGGCGTGCGCCTCAACGGACGTCCCGCACAACCCGGCATCTACATCAGCAAAAACCGCAAGATACAGATTTTCTAAGCCCAACATTCTCAAGTTGAAAGGAGGGGAATTGTTTGGGAGTTTAGGAGTGTAGGAGTTTGGGAGTTTAGACATTACTATCGCAAGCAATAGTCTATACTGACGATGACTCATCATGCAATCAGGGGGACAGGTCTTTGATGTGAATTTGAGAAATTCAATCAAAGACCTGTCCCCCTGATTGCATGTCCTTGATTGCCCCTGTTCACCTCTCCAGACTGACCAAACCCAAACGATAAAACACTCAATATCAATTGCTTATATATCAAATGATAGAAATGCAAGGATTTTGACTCTTTATATGTAGTCATCAACTTTTAAAAGGTTAACAACCATGATTATTATCTTTTGCATTATCGCATTATTAGTCATTACTTTTTACAACTTCGCCACATTCCTTGAAAAGTCTCATAAAGAAATGTGTGAGAAGTGGCGAAAAGAACAACTCGAGGCAGGAATGCCTGAAGAGATTGTTGATTTGGAATTATTGAGTCATCATTTCATGCTATGATCGGCCCCATCTTCAACAACACCGCGCTTGTCCTTTTCAAGGTTGCCAAGCTGCTGCACCTCACCTACAATGAAGTGAATATCATTACCTATTATGGCATCATACCGCTCTCATGGTGCATCATGATAGACATCATTTGGGGACACATTATCCTTACTCCATTGTTTGTGTTATTGTGTCTGGCCATTTTCTTGATGAAGAGGAAGAATTTCTCTGCATGGTGCGACAAACTATTCCGCCTTTCTCAGAGGTTTCTCCTTCTCTTCGGAGAATACAAGAGGTCTTCTGTCATCATCTGCGTATTGGTTCCTATTATTATCTATGCGATACTCATTGCTATGCTGATATAAGAAAGAGAAAAGCAGTATGAACCTCATCATTTCGTAAAACTCTGAACCTAAGTTAAGACTTTCGCCTCCGGCGTCCGCGACGATTCCTATCGTCGATGAGCAAGAGGGGTTGGCGCAACAAAAAAAGAGGGTGTGTCAAAATGTTAAATTTGACACATCTTCTTTTTGTATATGACCAATATGGGGAGACAGGCCTTATGCAGCCATTTTCGGCATTGGGCGCGAGAATTGCGACACACGGAGG
>CADBLU010000225.1 GCA_902795605.1 uncultured Prevotellaceae bacterium
AACGACCCCGAGATTACAAATCACGTGCTCTGGCCAACTGAGCTAAAGAGGCGGGTGGGCAAGCTACTTACATCGCGCCGCTCAACCAACTACCTTTGCTACGTTCCCGTCCTGGAGGATTCGCTAGGAGCTGGCCGTGCAAGACTTACCCGTTTTGCGGCTGCAAAGGTAAGAAAAAAAATGATATGCGCACCTCTATACAGCCGATTTTTTGATTTTTTAACAGAAAAAGTGACTTGCTTGCCCAAAGTTTGTGCGTATGTCGCTGAAAATGCTTACCTTTGCTCTCTCTTTTGCCCTTTGGGCACTATCGACAGTAAAACAGACCAATGGCATCCAACGAAACACCCATAGGAGTAAGGCCGTTTGCGCGCGCAGACGGAGTCAGGCTCGGAATCGTGTGGATAGTGAGTTTCGCCCTCTTCGTGGGCAACCTCCACTACCCCGTCTGCGGCACGCTGTGGCTGGCCACCATGATATTCACCCCCTTCTACGTGGCCATCCTCACCCAGCGCTACGCCGTGAACTCTGGTGAGAATCCAGGCTACTGGAAATGCTACACCCACTCGATGCTCACCGTGTGCTACGCATCGCTCATCCTCGCCGTGGCACAGTGGGCCTACTTCCAGTATCTCGACCACGGACTCCTCGTGGAGTCGTATGCCTCTGCCCTCTCCGACAAGGAGTTCGTCGGCAGACTCGAGAGCATGGGCTACCCGAAGAACATGGCGGCAGAGTTCGCCGAGACGCTCAGGAAAATGCGCCCCATCGACATGGCTCTGCAGTTCCTGTGGTCGAACATCCTGGCAGGCATCATCATGGCTTTCACCACCGCTCTCTACGCCAGTGCCAAAAAGCGCTGGAAATAGCTACAACATCAACAATACACTTAAGTAGGTGATCAAAAATAGATGATAGTATTTTATGATTTATTTGGATGCGGATTTTTCTCTCAGACGAAGGAACATAGCGGGCTATGTGACTGAGGATGAGTGGAAAAGATGCGACAAAGAAACATAAAAGACTATAAATCACCTACAAGAATGATAGTAACAGATAATTTTGATTACCTACTTATAATATAATATATGGATATATCAGTCGTCATACCTCTTTATAATGAGGAAGAGTCGCTGCCAGAGCTCTATGCGTGGATAGAGCGGGTGATGAACGAGCACGGATTCTCGTTTGAGGTGATATTCATCAACGATGGCTCCACCGACAAGTCGTGGCAGGTGATAGAAGACCTCGCCACCGGCTCTGACCACGTGAAGGGCATCAAGTTCAGACGCAACTACGGCAAGAGCCCCGCCCTCTACTGCGGATTCAAAGAGGCGAAAGGCGATGTGGTCATCACCATGGACGCCGACCTGCAGGACTCGCCCGACGAGATTCCCGAGCTCTACCGCATGATCACGTCGGAGGGCTACGACCTCGTCTCGGGCTATAAGCAGAAGCGCTACGACCCGCTCTCGAAGACCATCCCCACCAAACTCTTCAACGCCACGGTGAGGCGCATCAGCGGCATCCACAACCTGCACGACTTCAACTGCGGCCTGAAAGCCTACCGCAAGGACGTGGTGAAGAACATCGAGGTCTACGGCGAGATGCACCGCTTCATCCCCTACCTGGCCAAGAACGCCGGCTTCGACAAGATCGGCGAGAAGGTGGTGCACCACCAGGCACGGAAATACGGGAAGTCGAAGTTCGGACTCAACCGCTTCGTCAACGGATACCTCGACCTCACCACCCTCTGGTTCCTCAGCAGCTTCGGGCGCAAGCCCATGCATGTGTTCGGCTTCCTCGGCACCATCGTCTTCATCATCGGACTGCTCAGCGCCATCTGGATAGGAGCCGACAAACTCATCGCCCTCGCCCACCACGTGCCGCAGAGGCTGGTCACCGACTCGCCCTACTTCTACATCTCGCTCACCATGATGATGATCGGCACGCAGCTCTTCCTCGCGGGATTCCTCGGCGACCTCATCAGCCGCTCGGCCAGCACGCGCAACGACTATCAGATAGAGGAGGCCATCAGATGCGGAGAATAATCCCCATAGTCATCGCCGCCATCGCCCTCACGGCATGCTCGTCGATCGACTGCCCGCTCTACAACCAGGTCTACTCCAAATATATGCTCGACGGAGAGGTGACCATGCTCAGCGACACACTCTATGTGTCCACCACGAAGGTCGACGGCAAGGACACCACGCTGATCAACCGGCTCTATGACGCCTCCGACTTCCTGCTGCAGATGAGTTTCACCCAACCCGAGGACGTACTCTACTTCACGTTCAAAAACCCGCTTAGCGTCAGGACCGACACCGTGAGGGTCAGCAAGACCACCTATCCCCACTTCGAGTCGGTAGACTGTTCGCCATCCTTCTTTCACCAAATCGAGGGCGTGAGCACCACGCGCCATGCCATCGACTCTATCATCATCGCTAAAAAAATCGTCAACTATGACACCACGGGCTGCCATTTTCGCATTTATCTCAAGCCTGGCGATTAGTCTCGCAGTGCCCACCACTGCCGATGCGCAACTCAAGAAGTTGCTGCACATGGAGGAGAACGACTCGGTGCCTTTGTTCAACGGATTCGCCGTGGGAGTAGACCTCGCAGGACTTGTGCAGTATGCCGTCAGCGACTACGGACAGGCAGAGGCATCGCTGCGCCTCAACCTGCTCGACCGCTATTTCCCAGTCGTGGAACTAGGCATGGGTATGGCCTCGCACGACGACGTGGTGACCGAGATCAAGTATGAGACCAAGGCACCCTATGTGCGCATCGGCGCCGACTACAACCTCATGCGCGACAAGCACGACGACTACCGCATCTATGGCGGAGCAAGGTACGCCTTCACCTCCTACAAGCTCGACTTCTCTCACCCCGACATCATCGACCCGGTATGGGGCGGGAAGGCCCACTACGGCGCCGACGACGTGAGCTGCTACTGCCACTGGCTCGAAGTGGCCGCTGGCGTTGACGCCAAAGTGTGGGGCCCCATCCACCTGGGATGGAGCGTCAGATACCGCCGCCGCATCGCCCACGACTCCGGCGACTATGGCAAGTCGTGGTATGTGCCCGGATTCGGCAAAACCGGCACCACCCGCATGGGCTACACCTTTGTGCTATCTCTTGATATATAGCCTGGCTATAAGGCCTAGGCCTTAAGGCCTTTAAGGTCTTTAAGGCCTTTAAGGACCTTAAAGACCTTAAAGCCCCTCCCACAAAACCCATAAAACCCATTAGCCCCATAAAACCCATCCCCCCATACCCCCCTCCCCCATAAAAATGAAAAACAAAAAAAAAAGCCTCATTTGGCAACTGCCGTTCCTCACCCTGCTCATCGTGGGCACCGTGCTCATCCTCAGGCAGCAGCGCAACATGCCCTACCAGAGGATTCAGGGCACCGTCTTCGGCACCGTCTACCACATCACCTACCAAGGCGACAAAGACCTGCAACCCGACATAGAGAAGGCACTCTCACAAGTTGACTTCTCGCTGTCGCCCTTCAACGACAAGTCGGTCATCACCAAAGTGAACAACAACGAGGACATCGCCGTCGACAAGATGTTCACCGACGTCTTCCGCATCGCGATGCAGGTGTCGAAAGAGACACAAGGCGCCTTCGACATCACCGTGGCACCGCTCGTCAATCTCTGGGGATTCGGTTTCAAGCAGGAGAAAGACCCCGACCGGCAAACCATCGACAGCCTCATGCGATTCGTGGGCTACGACAAGGTGAGCCTCGACCGCAACGGACATGTGCACAAGACCGACCCGAGGGTGATGCTCGACTGCAGCGCCGTGGCCAAAGGCTTCGGCACCGACGTGGCCGCCAAGGTGCTCGAGCGCAACGACGTGACCAACTACATGGTGGAGATTGGAGGCGAGGTGGTGGCAAAGGGCGTCAACGACAAGCGGCAGCCCTGGCGCATCGGCATCAACCGGCCCACCGACGACCCCATGCAGGAGTCTACACAACTGCAGTCGGTGCTCAGCATCACCAACAAGGCTATGGCCACCAGCGGCAACTACCGCAACTTCTACTACAAGGACGGCAAGAAATACGCCCACACCATCGACCCGCACACGGGCTATCCCGTGCAGCACAGCCTGCTCTCGGCCACCGTGCTCGCCAACGACTGCGCCACGGCCGACGCCTATGCCACCGCATTCATGGTGATGGGCATCGACAAGGCCAAGGAAGTGCTGGAGAAGCACTCCGAGCTGAAGGCGTTCTTCATCTATTCCGACGACAACGGCGACTTCAAAGAATGGTTCTCGCCGTCGCTCGCCGACAAAATCACTGCCCCATGAACGGCAGACGGCCACTCTCCATCCACGACACGCTCCTCACACTGCCCCTCTTCCAGGGCATCGGCCAGACCGAACTTCAGCAGATTGTAGGCCACACCCGACTCGAATTCACCCACTTGGAAAGCCGGCAGCCCATCGTGACCGCCGGCGAGCCGTGCTCCGCACTCACCTATGTGCTCAACGGGAGAGTGACCGTCGTCGCCCACGCCGACGATCACAGCTACAGTATCGAGGAGACGCTCAACGCCCCCACCCTCATACAGCCCGAGCACCTCTTCGGACTCACACAGCGCCACACACGCGACGTGACCGCCAACGTGCCGTCCGACCTGCTCTCCATCAGCAAAAGCGAGACTCTCAGGCTGCTCCACGAGCACGACATCTTCCGCACCAACCTGCTCAACATCCTCTCCACCATGGCTCAGCGACAGGCACGAAGACCATGGCACACCCCACCCCGCTCCATCCGCGACAAAATCTGCCTCTTCGTGACCGAGAGATGCCTCTATCCCGCTGGCGACAAGACCATCCACATCAGAATGCAGCAACTGGCGGCACTCATCGGCGAAAGCCGCCTCAACCTCTCGCGTGAGCTCCACCGCATGGAGCAAGAGGGACGCGCCACACTGTGGAGAGAGCATATACAGCTGCATGCCATCGAACTGCTCTTCAGCCAGTAACACTGATTGAGAGCGAAATAGGATCAGGATGATTCGCTGAATGGTTACGTCTGGCAGCAAACCTCGGTCCTGCGGACGCTCGCTTTGCTGAGATGCGATTGTAAATAAAACTTGCTAAATCAAAAACTTTACTTATTATTTTGCTTTTTGGACGCATTTCACTAACTTTGTGGCTTGGAAATGAAACATACAGATATGAAGCCAACAGATATAGAGAAATCAGAGAGAGTCAATCCGTTTTTCGAACCTTTCAACACCCTCCACGACACCTATCCCTTCGACCGCATCAGACTTGAGGACTTCGAGGAAGCCTTCCTCGAGGGCATCAGGCGCGACAAGGAACATCTGGAGAAAACAATCAACAACCCCGAGAGACCCACTTTCGACAACACCATCATCTGCAAAGGCGAGGACACATACTACTATGGACTCCTCGACCGCGTGTCGACCGTCTTCTTCAACCTCATGAGCGCAGAGTCGTCCGACGAGATCGACGCCCTGGCACAGAAGATGGAGCCTATCCTCACAAAGCACAGCAACGACATGATGCTCAACGAGAAACTCTTCGAGCGTATCAAATATGTGCACCGCCACCACCGCCGACTCACTCCCGAGGAGAAGACGCTCCTCGATAAGATCTACGAGGGATTCACAAGAAACGGCGCCCTGCTCGACGAGGAAGGCAAGGCACGCCTGCGCCAACTCAGGGAAGAGGCAGGCATGGTCACACTGCAGTTCCAGCAGAACCTGCGCAAGGAGCGCAAAGCATTCACCCTGCACATCACCGACCCCGAGGACCTTGCGGGCCTGCCCGAGAGAGTGAGGCAGGCCGCTGCCGACGAGGCCCGCGAGCGCCAACTCGACGGATGGGTCTTCACCCTCGACATGCCCAGCAGGGGACCGTTCATGAAATACTCCACCCGCCGCGACCTGCGCAAGCAGCTCTACATGGCCGACAACACCCTGTGCACCCACGACAACTCAGAGAACAATCTCGAAATCTGCAAGCGCATCGTCAACATCTACCGTGAGATCGCGCAACTCCTCGGATTCAAATGCTTCGCCGACTATGTGCTCAAGCACCGTATGGCCAGCAACACCAGAAACGTCTATCACCTCTTCGACCAGCTCATCGAGGCCTACAAGCCCACAGCCCTCAAGGAGATTGCCGAGGTGGAGCGCACGGCACAGAAGATCGAGGGCAAGGACTTCAACCTCGAGCCGTGGGATCTGGCCCACTACTCCTACCTGCTGCAGATGAAAAAATACGACATCGACTCCGAGATGCTCAGACCCTATTTCGAACTGTCGAAGGTCATCCAGGGCGTCTTCGGACTCGCCAACCGGCTCTACGGCATCACATTCCGCGAGAACAGCGACATCACCGTCTATCATCCCGATGTCAAAGCCTATGAGGTGTTCGATGCCGACGGCACGTTCCTCGCCGTCTTCTATGCCGACTTCCACCCGCGCAAAGGCAAGCAGGGCGGAGCATGGATGACCAGCTACCGCGGACAATACATCAACAGCAAGGGAGAGAACATCAGGCCGCACGTCAGCGTCGTGATGAACCTCACCAAGCCCACCGCCGAGAAGCCCTCGCTGCTCAGCCTCGGAGAGGTGGAGACCTTCCTCCATGAGTTCGGCCACTCCCTCCACGGCATCTTCGCCAACACAAGGTTCGAGAGCATGTCGGGCACCAACGTCTGGTGGGACTTCGTGGAGCTGCCCTCACAGTTCATGGAAAACTATTCCGTGGAGAAAGACTTTCTCCGCACCTTCGCCTTCCACTACCAGACAGGAGAGCCGCTGCCCGACGAGCTCATCACGCGCATCGTCAAGAGCCGCAATTTCCAGGCGGCCTACTCATGCCTCAGGCAGGTGAGCTTCGGACTCCTCGACATGGCCTACTACACGATGAGAGAGGAGTTCACCCAAGATATCAAGGAGTTCGAGAAGAAAGCATGGCAGAAGGCCATCGTCTTCAAGCAGGTGCCCGACACATGCATGACCACACAGTTCTCGCACATCATGGCGGGAGGATATGCCGCAGGATACTACAGCTACAAATGGGCCGAGGTGCTCGAAGCCGACGCCTTCAGCGTCTTCAAGCGGAGGGGCATCTTCGACAGGGCCACCGCGCAGAGCTTCCGCGACAATATCCTCTCAAAAGGAGGCACCGAGCACCCCATGACCCTCTACAAGCGGTTCAGGGGCGCCGAGCCCACCATCGATGCCCTGCTCAGACGCAACGGCATCCGCGTGCCGCGAAAAAATAAAAAGAAATAATAGAACATACCATACCCCATGACCACTCCCGACAAGCAACACCTGCTCGACATGCGATACCTGCGCATGGCACGCATCTGGGCCGAGAACAGCTACTGCCAGCGACGGCAGGTAGGCGCGCTCGTGGTGAAAGACAAGATGATCATCAGCGACGGCTACAACGGCACCCCCAGCGGATTTGAGAACGTGTGCGAGGACGACGACAACGTCACCAAGCCCTATGTGCTGCACGCCGAGGCCAATGCCATCACCAAACTCGCCCGCAGCAGCAACAACAGCGAAGGCTCCACCCTCTATGTCACGGCGTCTCCGTGCATGGAGTGCGCCAAGCTCATCATCCAGGCCGGCATCAGGCGCGTGGTCTATGGCGAGGAATACAGGCTTGCCGACGGCATCCAACTGCTCCAACGGGCAAACATCGAAGTGAAATACATCAATCTCCAACACCATGAATCTGAATAAATCCAACCGGTATATGCCGCTCATCCTCGCAGCGTGCGTGGTGCTCGGCATCATCATCGGAAGCTTCTATGCCAACCATTTCTCGGGCAACAGACTCAGTATCATCAATTCGGGAAGCAACAGGCTCAACAATCTGCTCCACATCATCGACGACCAGTATGTGGACAGCGTCAACATGAACGACCTCGTGGAGAAAGCCATCCCCGAAATCCTTGGAGAGCTCGACCCGCACTCCGTCTACATCAGCGCAAAGGACGTGTCGGCCTCCAACGACGAACTGAGCGGCTCGTTCTCAGGCGTAGGCATCGAGTTTGTCATCAGGAAAGACACCATCCACATCCAGAACGTCATCGCGGGAGGTCCCGCTGAGGATGCCGGTCTGATGGGCGGCGACAAAATCGTGACCGTCGACGACAGCGTGTTCGTGGGCAAATCGGTGACCAACGAAGAAGCGATGCGAAGGCTCAAAGGCCCCAGGGGCACCAAGGTGAAGATTGGTGTGGTGAGGCCTCACCAGAAGGGCGTGAAAGAGTTTGTCGTCAAGCGCGACGAGATCTTCACCAAGAGCGTCAGCACCACCTATATGCTCGACAAGGAGACCGGATACATACGCATCAAGAACTTCGGCGAGAACACCTTCGGCGAGATGCTCAGTTCACTCGCCCTGCTCTCGCAGGAAGGCATGGACAACCTCATCATCGACCTGCGCGACAACAACGGCGGATATATGGCTCCCGCCATCCAGATTGCCGACGAGTTCCTGCCCAAGGGAAGGCGCATCGTCTACACCGAAGGACGCAAGCAGCCCAAGGAGATCTTCTACAGCACCGGCAGGGGAAGCTACCAGGACATCCCGCTGATTGTGCTCATCAACGAAGGGTCGGCATCTGCCTCGGAAATCCTTGCCGGAGCCATCCAGGACAACGACCGCGGCACGGTCATCGGGCGGCGCTCCTTCGGCAAAGGACTCGTGCAGAAGCCCATCGAGTTCTCCGACGGCAGCATCATCCGCCTCACCATCGCACGCTACTATTCCCCCTCGGGACGATGCATACAGAAGCCCTACACCACGGGCAACGACAAGGACTACGAGGAGGACTTGCTCACACGGTATGAGCGGGGCGAATATTTCTCGATAGACAGCATCAAGCACACCGGACCGGAGTATCACACCGTGAAGGGACGCACCGTCTATGGCGGCGGTGGCATCACCCCCGACATCTTCATCCCCGAAGACACCACGGGCATCACCTCTTATTATAAAGAGGCAGCCATGCGCGGACTTATCCTGCAGTTCGCCTTCGACTACACCGACGAGAACCGCGCAAAACTGAAGAGCATGGACCGTGTGCAGACACTGCTGCCCTATCTGAAGAAGCAGAATCTACTGGAGAAATTTGCCGACTATGCGGAGAAAAACGGGTTGCAGCGCCGCAACCTCATGCTGCAGAAGTCGCAGGCTCTTTTCGAGAAATACATCTACAGCCGCATCATCTACAACATGCTCGACGAGGATGCCTGGATAGAATACCTCAACAGCGGCGACCGAGTCATCGACGAGGCCATGAAGGTGTTCAAGAAGGGGGCTGCCTTCCCCACAGTGGAGGAAGAGAAAAAGAAATAGCAGACCTCAAGTTGAAAGAAGTTTAGTTGTTTGGGGGGTTAGTCGTTTAGTCGTTTGGGAGTTGAGGAGTGTAGGTATTTGGTGGTTGAGGAGTTTTGGAGTTGAGAAGTTTAGGAGTGTAGGAGTGTAGGAGTGTAGGAGTTTAGACATTACTCTTGCAAATCATAGCGTATACTGACGATGAGCAATCAGTTCAATGGTCTAAACTCCCAAACGACCAAACGACTAATCCCCCAAACGACCAAACGACCAGCCCCCCAAACGACCAAACGACCAGCCCCCTAAACGACCAAACGACCAGCCCCCCAAACGACCAAACGACAGCCTCAGAAGAAACGGATATCGGCGATGACCTGCGCTCCCACATGGCCATTCAGCCGGCGCACAAACTCAGAGCGCATCATCATCAGTTCGGCCCGCAAGGCCGAACTGTTGATTTTCACCATCATCGTCTGGTTGGTGATAAACACTTGCCCCGTCTGACGGGCAATGGCGGCACCCGCCACCTCTCCCCACGACGACAGCAGGCGGTGCTGGAGCAGAGGGGTCTCCAGTCCCGAGTCGCGGAGGAAACGGGCCAGTACGCTGTCGAGCGGTTTCACGTCACGTCGAAACATATATCTTCTCCTTTCCTTTTATTAGTCTTGCTATTCGTTCATCCTGAGGGTGAGCGCGCCGTTCTCTACCGTGAAAATGCGGTAGTCGAAAGAATAGTGGCGCAGTATCTTGTCGAGATGGTCGCGGTTGGTGTCGGTGATGAAAATCTGGCCGAACTCATCGCCGGCGACAATGCGGACAATCTGCTCCACACGGCCGGCGTCCAACTTGTCGAAGATGTCGTCGAGCAGAAGCAGCGGCGTCGTGCGGCTGTTGGTGCGCTTGAGAAAGTCAAACTGGGCAAGTTTCAGCGCAATGGCAAACGACTTGCTCTGGCCTTGGCTACCCTCGCGCTTCATCGGGAAGCCGCCCAGACGCAAGTCGAGGTCGTCGCGGTGGATGCCATGCAGCGAATAGCCCACGGCCAGGTCCTTGTGGCGGTCGCGGCGGATGACCTCGAGCAGCGGGCCGCGCTGGCAGTGCGACACATAGTCGATGCTCACCTCCTCGCTCGAGGAGCAGATGCGCGAGTAGAGCTGCTGGAAGACCGGCACGAACTCCTTGACAAACTCCTTGCGGCAGGCATACACACGCTCACCCTCAGCAGCCATCTGCATCTCCCACACATCCAGGAGCGCCGGGTCGGCGGCCTCCTCCATCTTCAGCAGCACGTTGCGCTGCTGCAACGCCTTGTTGTAATTGAGCAGCGCGGTGATATACGAGGGGTCATACTGCGAGATCACTATGTCCATCAGCCGTCGGCGCTCTTCGCTGCCGCCATCGATGACCATCGAGTCCGAGGGCGAGACAAGGATGAGAGGCAGCAGGCCGATATGCTCCGCCAGCCGCTTATACTCCTTCCTGTTGCGCTTGAAGTGCTTCTTCTGCCCGCGCTTCAGTCCGCAGTAGATGTCTTCGATGTCGCCGTCCTCGTTCTCATACTTGCCTTCGAGCATGAAGAAATCCTCGTCGTGAGTGATGAGCTGCGAGTCGATGGAGCTATACGCGCTCTTGCAGAAAGAGAGGAAATAGATGGCATCGAGAAAATTGGTCTTGCCCATCCCGTTCTGCCCCAAAAGACAGTTCATCTTGGGCGAGAGGTCCACACGCACATCAGCGAGATTCTTGAAGTTGACGATAGACAAGTGGCGAAGTATCATAGCTTTTTGTCGCTGTTTATTTCTCTTTTTTCTGCAAAGTTAACCCATTTATAGGTGAAAAACGAAAAAAGTCTACAAGAAATTTCAGCAAATGGGATAAAATGAGTAATTTTGCGTCGCAAAAATTATGCCCCATCCGCCTGACGTCGCACTCAGGCCTTGCGGACTTAAGCACAACAACAATCAAATCAAAACAATAATGGCAAAGAAAAACGAAACTCAGGGTAATCAGGAGCAACTGATAGAGACCCTCAACAAGTCGGAAGCATTTCTGACAAAGTACAAAAAACGTATCATCGCAGCACTCGTCCTCCTCGTGGCCGTCATCGTCGGCATCATCGCATGGAACAGCTATTCCGACTCGCGCAACGAGAAAGCAAGCACCGCTCTCGCACGATGCCAGGAGCTCTACCAGACGATGGACTTCGACAAGGCCCTCAAGGGCGACAGCCTCGGCACCCCGGGTTTCATCCAGATAGCCAGTGAGTATGGCAACACCAAGGCCGGCAACCTTGCCAATCTCTATGCCGGACTCTGCTACGCCAAGCAGGACAAGTGGGAGGAAGCCGTGAAATACCTCGACCTCTTCTCACCCAAAGATGACGCGCTCATCAGTCCCCTTGCCGTCATTGCCATGGGCGACGCCTATGCCAACGTGAAGCAGCTCGACAAAGCCCTCGACGCTTTCCAGAAGGCAGCCAAGATGGCCGACAAAGCCTCTGAGAGCGGCCGCAGCAACTCTGTCACCCCCATCGCCCTGAAGAAAGCCGCCTTCATCCTCATGGAGCAGAAGAAGAACGATGAGGCTCTCAAGATTTTCCAGGACATCAAAGACAACTACCTGGGTTCGCCTGCTCAGCAGGATATCGACAAGTATATTGAATTCCTGACGAAATAATAGATGGCCACAGCTCTGCGCAAACTCTCTGAAGAGGAAATCTCCAAAGTGCCCGACGCAAGCAACATGTGCTTCGGCATCGTGGTCTCGGAATGGAACAGCGAAGTGACCAACGCGCTCCTCAACGGTGCCGTGAGCACACTTGAGAAGCATGGCGCCCTGCCCGAGAACATCCATGTGAAGAGCGTGCCGGGAAGTTTCGAACTCATCTACGGCGCTCACCAGATGACACTCAACGGCGGCTACGACGCCATCATCATCCTCGGCAGCGTGATCAGGGGCGAGACTCCGCACTTCGACTATATCTGCCAAGGGGTCACCTACGGCATCGCAAGACTCAATGCCAAAAGCGAGATACCTGTCGTCTACGGACTGCTCACTACCGACACGCTCGAGCAGGCCATCGACAGGGCTGGAGGAAAGCTCGGCAACAAAGGCGACGAATGCGCCATCGTTGCCATCAAAATGGCCAAATTCTAAAACCCGTCGAATTTCGGAAAATCCTCATTTTTGGAGAAATGTCTATTTTTGTAGAGATGCCTAAATGAAGATTTTCACCACCGGCATTTACATGCACCTAACCCAGGGCGTTGCCCTGGTTTTTTTATGTTTATCAACAATTGTCACCCTGAAGGGGCCACAAGCATTACTTCCGCAAGTTCCATTCCCATTGTTGAGAATGTAGTAGAGACGCCCATTCTTGGCGTCTCCCCCATTATGAAGAGATCATCAAAAACCGCTTCGCTTCGAAAAAAATAAAAAACCTATTTGGTCGACATCTCTCAAACGCTGCTGCTTACTAAAAAACGCCTAAAGGCGTTCACAAAAAGGCATAAAAACCAATGAATGAAGGATTTTTCTTCCTTTTTTGAGATGCCTTTAGGCGTTTTTCCATAGCGACCATACGTTTAGTGTGGACCATGTGGCCGTTGGTTCTGCCCGCAGGACGCTCCATAAATGATTCGCTGAATAGTCTCCCCCCAAACGACCAAACGACCAACTCGACCAAACGACCAACTCCCCAAACGACCAAACGACCAACCCCCTAAACGACCAAACGACCAACCCCCTAAACGACCAAAACCCTTAAATCTTGTTAATTTCTTTAATTTTATAGTACTATGCAATACAAGGTATTCTATTTTTCACTATATTTGCACTGTCAATACGGCACCGGCTCCGGCCGGGCCATAAAAAGCAAGGAAAATGAATTTAGAAAACGCGAAATCACAAATGAGGAAAGGGATGCTGGAATACTGCGTCCTGCTCCTTCTGCGAAGGCAGCCTTCCTATGCCAATGACATCATCAAGCAGTTGAAGGAAGCCGACCTCATCGTAGTAGAGGGCACTCTCTATCCTCTCCTCACTCGCCTCAAGAAAGAAGGCATGCTGAGCTATGAATGGAGAGAGTCGGTACAAGGCCCGCCCCGCAAATACTACGCCCTCACCGACGAAGGCACCACCGCCCTCAAGGCGATGGACGAGACCTGGTCGTCGCTGACACGCACCATCGAGGTGCTTAAGAGTTATATCTACATGTAAACTAAAACACCTTATAATAAAATGAAAAAGAACATTTCTGTCAACATTTTCGGCACACTCTACCCCATTGATGAAGATGCCTACGAACTCCTCCAGAAATATAACGAGAACATGAGGAGATACTACAGCCGCAGAGAGGACGGCGACGAGATCGCCGACGATGTGGAGCACCGTGTGGCCGAACTGCTCTCCGAGCTCCGTGCCTCGGGCGTGATGGCCATCACCATCGAGCATGTGAAAGAGATCATCACACGCATCGGCGACCCTCAGGAGATGGACGACGCCGAGACCTCCGGCCCTGACGACGTCAGAGGCCCGCACGAGGCCACAGGCAGCGGCAGCGCTCATGCCGACGGCGGCAGCAGCCGCACCGAGGGCGGCAGACGCGAATTCTCGGGCACATACACAGGCTCTGAGAGCAGCAGGCGTGCCGACAGCGAGCCTCAGGACGAGGGCTATTCCACCCGCAAACTCTTCCGCGACCCCGAAGACAAACTGCTGGGAGGTGTGCTCTCCGGTGTCAGCCACTATTTCGGCATCAAGGATCCCATCGTGCTCAGGCTCTTCATGATTATCCTGCTCATCATATCTTTCACCACATTCGCCATCCCCTACATCATTGCGTGGATACTCATCCCCGAGGCCGTCACCCCCGAAGACAGACTCAGGATGTATGGCAAGCCGGTCTCGGCCAAAGCCATCAACGAGGAACTGATGAGGGGTGTCAACAACGCGACACAGTTCGTCAACAACCCGCAGCACCGCGACACGGCACGGGGATGCCTCTCGGCATTCTTCAAGTTCGTGCTCTTCTGCTGCGCGGCACTGGTCATCTTCATCCTCGGGTCAATCTTCCTCTCGCTCATCGCTGCCATCGCCGGCGTATCCATCGCCACCATCTTCGGCGCGGCAGACACATTCTATTTCGACGGACAGGCATTCACCATCGACACCATCACACAGACAGTGCCCACATGGCTCATCATCACCGCCACCGCAAGTTGCCTGTGCATCGTGGGACTTCCGCTCTTCGGACTCATCAGGGCCATCACAAGGCGCAACACGCCAGCCACCGTCGTTTCCAACACCACCAACGTGGCGCTCGTGGTGGCATGGGTCATCTGCGTCGGTATCTTCATCGGCTCCGCCGTCAGGATCGCTTCGGCCTGCCACGGCAAATTCGTGTCCTACGAGCAGGACAAGCACACCCAGCACGGCATCTATCTCAAAGGCAGCGGTTGGAATATCCTCAACCGGCAGGGATGGAAGGTGGCGAAACTCAGCGGCATGCAGCCCTACATCTACGAATGGGGCATCATGCCCGACGGCGATGAGGCTGAGTTCATCTCCATCAAGGCAAAAGACAACCCCAACGACCTCGCCTACAACCTGAGGCAGCAGAAGCACCTGCACGCCGGCGACTATAAGATCTATGCCGACGTGAGGGCCGACGGTGAAGGCAACGCGCTCTTTGTGGTCACGAAGCAGGGGAAAGACACCATCAGGGTGGACATCCCGAAGTATGAGAAAAAGCAAAACGACATCAGCGACGAGGAAGTCATCGCCGACAGCAACGACGGCAAAAGCCTATGGCAGCATGTGGAGGGCACCTTCCACCTCGACAAGGACCAGGAAGTCGACTTCGGCATCACCAACGACAGCCGGCTCTCCGTCTCACCGTGGAACGGCCACGGCATCGACATCGCCAACGTCAGCATCAGCAGGAAATAGACATTGGTCGTTTGGGGGGTTGGTCGTTTAGTCGTTTGGGAGATTAGGAGATTGGGAGATTGGGAGTTTAGGAGATTGGGAGTTTAGGAGTTTAGGTGATTGGGAGATTAGGAGATTAGGAGATTAGGAGATTAGGAGATTGGGAGTTTAGGAGATTAGGAGATTGGGAGTTTAGGAGTTTAGGAGTTTAGACATTACTCTTGCAAGTCATAGGCTATACTGACGATGACTCATCAGTTCTATTGGCTTCGCCAAACTCCAAATCCCCCCCCTAAACGACCAAACGCCACCCCAAACGACCAAACAACCAAACGACCAAACAGCCAAACAATCAAACAGCCAAACAATCAAACGACCAAACGCCACCCCAAACGACCAAACAACCAAACGACCAAAC